>DATBBB010000001.1:0-4188 GCA_036271215.1 Kofleriaceae bacterium
CGCGCCGGCGACGGCGCGGGAGGCGGCGCGATGAACCGCCTGGCCTTGCTGATCGCCGGGCTTGCCGCGGCGTGCGGCTCTCACGGGACCGCGCTGGATCTGCCGTCGCGCGCTGCGTCGCCCGAGCACGCGGCAGGATGCAGCGTCGCGCAGGGCTCGCAGGGCTCGCAGGGCTCGCAGGGCTCGGTCGACAACGCGGCGCCGGACGGCTGCGGCACCGCGCGGCCGGAGGCAGCAGGCTCGCCGGTGACGGCAGCTCCGCAGGCGCAGGACGACGATCTCGCCGTGCTGATCCCGCTCGAGGCCGCCACGCTGTCGCCGCAGACCGCCGGGCTCGGCGGGCCGCTCGTGGCGCCGGAGCTGTACGCGCGCGCGTTCGGTCCGCCCGGCGCCTTGCAGCGCGGCGGTACCCCGGCCGCACCCGCGCTCGCCGGGCTGCGCGTGGTCGGGCTGCGGCTCGATCCATGCGCCCCGGCCGGCGCCCCGGCCGGCGCCCCGGCCGCAACCCCCAGCGCGCCGTGCACCGCGCAGCTCCGCCTGGTGTTCCAGACCGTGACGCCTGCGCCCGCGGGGACAGCCGACGGCCACCCGACCGCCGGCGAGGACGCCGTGCACGCGTTCTACGCGCTCGATCGCGATCAGCTGCTCGCCGCCGTGCGCACGATCATCGCGCTGCGCCACCGCGAGGCCGGCGACCGCGCGCTCGGCGCGCTGGCACCGCACCCGATCCTCGTCGAGCAGGGTGGCAGCGGCGGGTTCGCCACCGCGCTCGACGCCCTCGTGGGCTCGCTCGCCGGGCCGCACAACCTGGTCCGGCTCACCGAGCTGACGAGCAGCGGCATGGGCACCGCGTGGAACTTCGCCGGCGTGGACCTCGCCGCGGGCAGCGCGACGCCGGTCGCGATCGCCGGCCTGCCGGCCAGCTCACCGATGATCGCGTTCTTCGCCGGGTTCACGCCCGGCGAGCTGACCGGCGACCCGGCGTTCAGCCCCGCGCCGCACCACGCCGCCGACGACGAGCTCGCGCGCGTCGCCACCCGCGCCGCCGTCACCGCGCGGATCGAAGACCCGGCGATCCATACATCCGCCTCGATCGACTGCGCCAGCTGCCACGTCGCGCGGTCGCTGCTCACGCCCGAGCGCCCGGTCAACGTCCACATGTTCGGCTACCGCGGCCAGGCGCCGTCGATCCAGCCGCGCACCGTGCGCGAGACCGCCGCCAGCGTCGCGATCGTCAACGCGCTGCTCGCCGCCCGTTAAGACGGCTCGCCGCCCGCGAGGCAGGCGACGACGTCGCGCGCGATCATCCGCTCCTCCTCGGTGTGGACGACGAGGATCCGCGCCGCCGCGCCGGGCACCGAGATCTCGGCGAGGCCGCCGGTCGCCTCGAGCCGGACCCCGGCGTTGCGATCGGGGTCGAGCGCGAGCCCCAGCAGCGCCAGGCCGGCGCACACCCGCGCGCGGATCTGCGCCGAGCCCTCGCCGATGCCGCCGGCGAACACGAGGGCGTCGACCCCGCCGAGCTCGACCGCGTAGCCGCCGAGGTACTTGCGGATCCGGTGGACGAACACCTCGAGCGCGAGCCGGGCGCGGGCGTGGCCGCGATCGGCGGCGGCCTCAATGTCGCGCACGTCGGCGCCGAGCCCCGATAGCCCGGCGAGCCCGGCGTGGTGGTTGAGCAGATCGGCGAGCCGCTCGGGCGAGTAGCCGCGCGCCAGCAGCAGGCCAGGGATCGCGGGATCGAGGTCGCCGGGGCGCGTGGCCATCACCAGGCCCTCGAGCGGCGTGAGGCCCATCGACGTATCGATCGACGCGCCGCCTGCGATCGCGGCCACGCTGGCGCCGCCGCCGAGGTGGCAGGTGATCAGCCGCAACCGCGTGGCATCGCCACCCAGGTGGGCCGCCGCGCGCACCGCCATGTACTGGTGGCTCGGCCCGTGGAACCCGAACCGCCGGAACCCGTGCTCGAGGTAGAGCTCGTACGGCAGGCCGTAGAGCACCGCGTGCGCGGGGATCGTCGCGTGGAACGCGGTGTCGAACACCGCCACGTGGGGCAGCGCCGGGAACCGCGCGCGGGCGGCGCGGATCCCGCGCAGGTTGAGCGGGTTGTGCAGCGGCGCGAACGCGCTGCACGCGTCGATCGCGGCAAGGACGGCGTCATCGATCACGACCGGCCGGACCAGCTTCGCGCCGCCGTGCACGACGCGATGGCCGACCGCCGCCAGCCGGCGCGTACGCTCGCCGAGCTCGTCGAACACGCGGTGGATCGCGGCGTCGACCGCGTCGGCGCCATCGAGCCGATCGATCGTCCCACCCACGACGCGGGTCCCGGCGGGAACCGCACCGGCGGGAACCGCACCGCCGGCCCCGGCCGGCAGGTCGTACAGGTCGTACTTGACCGAGCTCGAGCCGGCGTTGAGGACCAGGACGTTCATCGCCCCGGCGGGTATGCGCGAACGGTGCCACCCGGCTCCCGGACGCACGCATGCTCGCGCCAGGCGCCCGGCTGCGCCCCGCGGGCCCGCCGGCGAGCGCCGCGGCTCGCCGCATTTGCGCGCGCGTGATGCGCCAGCGCACAGTTTGCGAGACGCCCGGCCACACCAGCTCGCCTGGAGCGGCGCGCACGTTGCTAGACCGGCGACGAGCGTGGTCAAGCCGCCGCTGTTCGCACACCAGCTCGCCTGGAGCGGCGCGCACGTTGCTAGAGGCAAGTCGCGATGACTGTCTCCGATGACGAGCTCGTGGCGCTCGACGCCTACTGGCAAGCCGCGAACTACCTGACGGTGGGCCAGATCTACCTGCGCAGCAACGCGCTGCTGCGCGAGCCGCTGCGCCCCGAGCACATCAAGCCGCGGCTGCTCGGCCACTGGGGCACGTCGCCCGGCCTCAGCCTGATCTACGCCCACCTGAACCGGCTGATCCGGCGCGACGACCTCGACGTGGTGTTGCTCGCGGGCCCGGGCCACGGCGGGCCGGCGATCGTCGCGAACGTCTACCTCGAGGGCACCTACTCCGAGGTCTATCCGAAGATCACGCGCGACGCGCGCGGCCTCGAGCGGCTGTTCCGCCAGTTCTCGACGCCCGGCGGCATCCCGAGCCACGTCGGGCCGGCCACGCCGGGATCGATCCACGAGGGCGGCGAGCTGGGCTACGTGCTGTCGCACGCGTTCGGCGCCGTGCTCGACAACCCCGGGCTGATCGCGGTCGCGGTGGTCGGCGACGGCGAGGCCGAGACCGCGCCGCTCGAGGGCTCGTGGAAGGCGATCCGGTTCCTCAACGCCGCGCGCGACGGCGCCGTGCTGCCGATCCTGCACCTCAACGGCTACAAGATCTCCGGCCCGACGGTGCTCGGCCGCGCCAGCGACGCTCAGATCCGCAGCCTGCTCGAGGGCCACGGCTACGAGGTCCGGTTCGTCGAGGGCGACGACCCGATGCCGGTGCACCGCGCGCTCGCCGGCGCGCTCGAGGCCTGCGTCGCCCGGATCCACGACATCCAGCGCGCCGCCCGCGACCGCGGGGTCCGCGGCACGCCGCGCTGGCCGGTGCTGGTGCTGCGCACGCCGAAGGGCTGGACCGGCCCGAAATTCGCCCACGGCCAGCCGATCGAGGGCACGTTCCGCGCCCACCAGGTGCCGCTCGCCAACGTGCGCGGCGATCCGGCCGAGCTCGCCGAGCTCGAGCGCTGGATGCGCGGCTACGCCCCGGAGCGCCGGTTCGATCCCGACGGCCGGCTGATCGGCGCGCTGGCGGCGCTCGCCCCCGCCGGCGCGCGCCGGATGGGCGCCAGCCCGCACACCAACGGCGGCCTGCGCCCCGCGCCGCTCGCGCTGCCGCCGATCGATGGCTACGCGGTCGAGGTCGCGCGCCCCGGCGCGATCTTCCACGAGTCGACGCGCGCGCTCGGCGCGCTGCTGCGCGACACCTACACCGCCAACCCGACGAGCTTCCGGCTGATGTGCCCCGACGAGACCAACTCCAACCGGCTCGGCGCGGTGTTCGAGGTCGAGACGCGCTGCTTCCAGGAGCCCGCAATCGCGATCGACGATCACGTGTCCTCCGAGGGTCGCGTGATGGAGGTGCTGAGCGAGCACCTGTGCGAGGGCTGGCTCGAGGGCTACGTGCTGACCGGGCGCCACGGCGTGTTCGCGACCTACGAGGCGTTCGCGCTGATCGTCGCGTCGATGACGA
>DATBBB010000002.1:0-4369 GCA_036271215.1 Kofleriaceae bacterium
GATCGATCGCCTGCTCGCGGTCGCCGTCATCGCGCAGATCGATCTTCGAGTCGGGCCACGCGGCGTGGAACGTGGGCTGCGTGGCGCAACTTGCGGCGGCGAGCGCGGCGGCGGCAAGCGCGACGATGCGGGGGGACGCCATTGCAACAAGCTAGCACTCTCATGACGTTGGGATGTTGTATGGTTCACGCCGTGACTCCGACCGGTATCGTCGTCCAGAAGTACGGTGGCTCGTCGGTCGCCGACACCGAGAAGATCAAGCTGGTTGCCCAGCGCATCGCGCGGACCAAGGCCGCCGGCAAGAAGGTCGTGGTCGTGGTCTCGGCGATGGGCAAGACCACCAACCAGCTGATCGACAAGGCCAAGGCGATCAGCGCCTCGCCGTCGCGCCGCGAGCTCGACATGCTGCTGACGTGTGGCGAGCGTGAGGCGATGGCGCTGTTGTCGATGGCGTGCTCCGAGCAGGGCCTCGAGGCGATCTCGTTCACCGGCTCGCAGGCCGGCATCCTGACCAACGATCGCCACTCCGGCGCCCGGATCGTCGAGGTCCGCCCGTTCCGCATCGAGGACGAGCTCGACCGCGGCAAGGTCGTGATCGTCGCCGGGTTCCAGGGCGTGTCGTACAAGCGCGAGATCACCACGCTGGGCCGCGGCGGCTCCGACACCACGGCGGTCGCGCTCGCCGGCGCGCTGCGCGCCGACTACTGCGAGATCTGCTCGGACGTCGACGGCGTGTACACCGCCGATCCGCGCCTCGTCGACACCGCGGAGCTGCTCGCCGCGATCAGCCACGACGAGATGCTCGAGCTCGCCGCGCAGGGCGCCAAGGTCCTGCACGACGCGTCGGTCGAGTTCGCGCGGCGCAGCGGGATCGCGCTGTACGCCCGCGCGACCAACAAGGACGGCGGCGGCACGCGGATCGACTTCTCGCCCGATCGCGAGCGCCAGGTCGCCGCGGTCACCGGCCAGAGCCAGCTGATCCGGATCCGGATCTCGGCGGCCTCGGGCGGCGCGGCGGTCGAGCACTGCATGCAGATCCTCGAGGCCGCCTCGATCCCGTTGACCCACCTGGACCTCGAGGGCCAGGAGCTGCGCGCGTGGTTCACGATCGCCGATGTCCCGGACTGGGGCGAGATCAGGAAGCGGCTCGACAACGTGCTCGGCGATGCGCTCGAGCTCGGCGAGGAGGGCGCGGTCACGATCGTCGGCCACGGCATCGGCGGCAACCCCGGCATCATCAACAAGGCGCGCGCGAGCGCGTTCGGCGCCGGCGTGCCGATCAACGCGGTCAGCGTGTCGCCGCTGCGGATCACGCTGTGGTGCGACCGCCCGCACGTCGACAACCTGGTCCGCGCGCTGCACAAGTCGTTCATCGAGTAGCATGCCGCTGCCGATCGCCTCCGTCGCGCGGCGGCTGCCGCACCTGGGCCGGCTCGGCCGCGCCACCCGCTGGCGCCGCACCCGGGGCCGGCCCCGGGTGTGGGCGCACCGCGGCGACTCGGCGCACGCGCCCGAGAACACGATGCGCGCGTTCGACCAGGCGCGCGCGGCCGGGGCCGACGGCATCGAGCTCGACGTCCGGTTCGACGCCGATCACAACGTCGTGGTGTTCCACGACGACGATCTGGCGCGGCTGACCGGCGCGCCGGGCCGGATGGAGCAGCTGTCGGCGGCCGAGCGCGCGCGGCTGCGGATCGGCGGCGAGCCGGTGCCGCTGCTCGCCGAGGTGCTCGCGGCGTTCGAGCTCGAGGTCGACGTCGAGATCAAGTCGCTCCAGGTCGGCCGGATGGGCGCGCTGGTCGCGGCGACCGCCAAGGTGATCAAGGACTCGGGGCGCGCCGATCAGATCCTGGTGTCGTCGTTCGATCCGGTCGCGCTGATCCAGTGCCACCAGCGGCTGCCCGACGTCGCGATCGCCTACCTGTTCCACGCCGAGCAGCCGCTGCCGCTGCGCCGGGGCTGGCTCGGTCAGTGGATGGGCGCGAGCCTCTTGCACCCGGAGCACACGCTGTGCACGGCGGAGCGAGTCAAGGCGTGGCACACCGCCGGGCTGCCGATCAACGCGTGGACGGTCGACGACGCCGCCGAGTTGACCCGGCTCGCGGGGCTCGGGATCGACGGCGTGTTCACCAACGATCCGGCGTACGCGGTCGGCGTGCTGTCGGCCATTGTCTAGGACTCTCAGCGTCGGTAGGTGTCCGTTCTCGGCGATATCGCCGAATCACGAGCCGTGATAAGTCGGGATCGGACGGAGCAGCGGGGTCAGCGCTCTGGCCATCTCGGCAGTGGTGAGCACCTGAGATGGATCGATCTCGATGACTTCGCGGAGGGCAGCGTGTTCATAGACATGTTCGCCGATGAGCCGAACGCGTTTGTCGAACGGCCAGTACATCGAGATCCATTGACGCTTGATGTACCAGGCGTCGGCCGTGAGGCCGAGCGCTGTACCGGGGAGATAGAAGTGGAAGTAGCACTCAGCCCAGTAGCCGACGTCGCTGATCGCGTGCACGAGGTTGTCGCATGCGAGCGGGACGCCCTCGATCTGTCGATAGAACCCCATGACCTGCTCTCGCCCGCGAAGCGTGCGGCTCGAGTCGTCGAGGTTGAGATAGTAGACCGGGTCCTCCACCATCATGTCGGGGGCAAAGAGCTCTTCCATCCGCCCACAGAGCTCCAGAATGTAGTGGCGCCGCACCACTTCCAGCATCTGTCGGTGCCGCGGATTCGAAGCTGCCGCGATCATCTTGTCGAACTCACGCGGGAAGTTGGTGACATCGAGCTGCTTGACGCGCTCATCCCTGTTCATCGTCGCTGTCTCCAGTGCGGGCCGAGTGGATGTGTAGCGATTGCATTGAATCATGGATTCGCTGTAGGTCCGCGCAGTCGATACCTGATATCGAAAAGCGTCACCCAGAGGGCGAGTAGACTGGGTGGCTCCTATTGCGCACCCTCGTCGAGCAACAACGCGCGCGGGTACGCGCCGAGACCGCTCGGTGCGGTTGTTCCGCGAGCCATCCACGCCGAGCTTACGACTCAGCGCGTCGGCAGTGGCCCGAGCGGCGGGTCGATCGTGAACCGCAGCTCGAGCCTGGCCTCGCCGCGCCAGATCTGCGCGGTGACCTCGTTGGCGGTGCGCAGCGAGTCCCACACCGCCTGCGCTTGCTCGGGGCGCGAGATCGGCTGGCCGTTGACCGCGAGCAGCACGTCGCCGGGCAGGACATCGATGTCCTGTAGTGAGCCGGTGTGGTCTAACAGCTGCACCAGCTGCCAGCCGATGAACCGGCTCCCCGACGTCCGGGCTTCGATCTCGAGCTGGCGCAGGAACACCGGCAGCCCGGCGTCGAGCACGGCGACCAAGTGCGCGCGCTCGATCGTCCCGGTCCGCAGCCCCTTGCCGGGCGGCGCCACGGCGCGCTGGTCGTCACTGGCCACCGGGGTCGCCGGGGCTGCCGGGGCCGACGGGGCTACCGGATCGCCGGCGGCCCCGTCGCCGGCCGTGGCCGCCGCGCCGTGCGGGTCGAGATCGTCGTCGATCGCGTGCGGGGCGCTCGGGCCCTTCGGGCTGCAGGCGGCGATCGCGAGGACGAGCAGGCCGGCACGCATCCCGGGCAGCCTGCCCCGAGCCCGATCGGCGCGCAACTTCTTAGGCGTCGCTGACCGGACGCGCTCGTTAGTGCGCGTGAGCCCGACTACTTGCGCCGATTGCGCCACAGCGCACACGGGCGGATCTCGCCGCTGAACGTTGGTGAGCTGACGTTATCGATCTTCTCGACAACGTCGATCATACGCGACAGCTCCAGGCCGATCTGGCGACACGTCTTGGTAAATGGGTACGTCGCGGCACCGATGTTCTCGTACAGCTCGCGGACGAACGCGATCTGCTCGTGCCTGTAGAGGTGCTGCTCGATCGCGTGTGAGTCGAAGGTGTTCGTACCTTGTGCCTCGATCGCGGCCACCAACATGTTGCGGGTAATGAAACGCATGTCGGTCTAATACAAGAACGAACGCAATTCTTCGCGGCCGGCTTGGGCGCCCCCCCTGTGAGTGTGACGAACCTATCACGATCGATGGCCAAGAGCTTGCGATGAACCAAGCCAGTGATCGCGGTCTCAGGAGCTGCGCTCGACGAGGGGTGGCCGACCTGCCTGCGCTTGGCTGCTCGTTCGCACTCGATGTCGTCGAGAGACCGGGGGCAGTGATTCACGTGCCATCTTCCTGGGTCACGCGCCGACGAGTTGGAGGAGATCGTTCAAGCGTATGAGAGATGTCGGAGCCGGTGGGATCTCCTAACTCCCGCTATGTCTCGCCCGGATGCGCAAGGTAGCCGGCACGGGTCACAAAGCATCGGCCTACGACAGACCCACATGGT
>DATBBB010000003.1:0-4055 GCA_036271215.1 Kofleriaceae bacterium
GCCGCATGCCCACCGCCGTGATCGATATCGGGACCAACACCCTGCTGCTGTTGATCGTCGACGACGCCATGCAGCCGATCGTCGATCTGTGCCGGTTCGGCCGGCTCGGCAAGGGGCTCGACGCCAGCGGCCGGCTCGCCGAGGACTCGATCGCGAATAGCCTGGAGATCTGCCGGGAGTACCGCCGGGTGATGGACGAGCACGGTGTGGCCCAGCCGGTGGTGATCGCGACCCAGGCCGCGCGCGAGGCCGCGAACGCGGCGGACTTCGTGGGCCCGGCGGAGCAGATCCTGCGCGCGACGATCGAGGTGATCGCGGGCCGCCGTGAGGCCGAGCTGGCGGCGACCGCGGTGGCGCGCACGTTCCCGGAGCTCGCCGACGCGCGCTACCTGGTGGTCGATGTCGGCGGCGGCTCGACCGAGCTGATCACGGTCGACCGCGGGCAGGTCGAGGCCGAGGTCAGCGTGCCGATCGGCGCGGTCCGGATGACCGAGCGCCACCTCGCGCACGATCCACCGACCGCCGACGAGATCGCGGCGCTCGAGGCCGACATCGATCGCCACCTGGCGGCGCTGACCTTGCCGCGCGGCGTGCCGGTGATCGGCACCGCGGGCACCGCGACCACGCTGGCGGCGATCAAGCTCGGCCTGACGACGTACGATCCGGCGGTGGTGACCGGGCTACGGATCGCGCCGCGCGCGGTGACCGAGCTGGTCGGCCGGCTGTTCGCCGCCACGATCGCCGAGCGCAAGGCGATGGCCGGGATCGAGCCGGCGCGCGCCGACGTCATCGCCGGCGGCGCGGCGATCTTCGCGCGGATCGTCGCCCGGGTCGACGCGCCGGTGCTGATCGCCTGCGACCGCGGGATTCGCTGGGGGGTCGCCTACGAGCGGGCCGGCGGGCCAGCGAGCGTGATCTAGAACGCGGTGTTGCCGTTCGGCGTGCCGAGGCCGGTCGGGCCGTCGTAGCCGGCGGCGCCGGTGCACAGGTACGCCGGGCTGCAGGTGCCGTTGTTGCCCGAGGTCACGTCGTTGAGCGCGCCGGTATGGCCGTACGGGTCGGCGGCGAAGTTGACGGCGCCGCCGTTGTTCGCGTAGATGCCGCCGACCAGCGGCGCGGCGACGCTGGTGCCGCCGAACACGAGCCACGCCGACTTCTTCTTCGTGGTCGGTGCGAACACCGCGACGCCGGTGTTCGGATCGGCGATCGCCGAGACGTCGGCCACGGTGCGGTTCGCGCACCCGGTGTCGTGCTGCCAGCTCGGCTTGGCGTACGTGGTGCTGCACCCGCTGCCGGCGCCGTCCCACACGGTCTCGGTCCAGCCGCGCGCGCTGGTGTTCTTGACCAGGCTCGTGCCGCCGACCGCGATCGTGTGCGGCGACGCCGCCGGGAACTCGACGCCGAACCCGCCGTCACCCGAGCTCGCGGTCACCGCGACGCCGGGGTGATCGTAGGCCGCCTCGGAGCCGGTGCTGCCGGCCTCACCGCCGCCGTAGCTGTTGCTGATCACGTGCGCGCCGAGCGACGCGGCGGTGTTGACCGCCTTGGCCAGGCTCGCGAAGCTCGCGGACTTGGACTCGACGAGCAGGATCTTGCAGCTCGGACACATCGCGCTCGCCATGTCGAGATCGAGCGCGGTCTCCTGCGACCAGCCGACGTCCTGCGCCGGGTAGTTGCCCTCGACGCCCTTCTGGTTGACCTTCTTGAAGCAGCCGTTGGCGGTCGTGCACGCCGGCAGCCCGAACTGCGCGCGGTAGGTCGCGAGGTCGTCCTCGGCGGTGGGGTAGCCCATCGCGTCGACGATCGCGATCGTGGTCGACGCGCTGCCGGTGCTGGTGATGTTGTAGGCCGAGCGCAGGTCGGCGGGGCCGAACCCCGACGGCGCGACGGTCGCGAACACGCCGTTGCGATCGATCAGCACGTGGGCGTGGCACCGGACCTCGGCGCCGGCGGCGGCGCTACACACCTGCGCGTGATCGAGGAACTTCACCGCGGTGAAGTCCGGCGCCTGGAGCGCGACCTCCACGGCGTCTTCCGAGGAGTCCGTGCCGGTGCCGGCGTCAGGATCGACGGCGCAGGCGGGGACGACAGCAGCGAGCGTGAGCAGCGTGGCGAGCTTCGACAACATGAAACCTCCGTTGCGGAGCAGTCAACCACGGCCGCGCGATCCAGAAATTACGCACCGCGGGCGATCCCCATCACCGGCAATGGCAGTTGAGACATAACCACGCATCAGGGCGGTCCTCGCCGTGCGGTGGACATGTCGCCCTGAGCGTCAGTCGGTCGTCAGTCGGTCGTCAGTCGGTCGTCAGTCGGTCGAGCGTGAGCTGGCTATCGGTCAGCCATCACTCAGGCTTTGCCGTCGAGCACCATGATCGCGAACAGCACCGGCAGATACACGATCGACGCGAGAAACACATTGCGTGCCCACTTTTGCGTGCCGTGACCGATGCCACTGGCGGCCTGCGCGAGCACGCCGGCGCCGAGCACCGCCGCGGTGATCAGATAGGGCGTGCCCGCGATCCCGAGCGGCAGCGGCGCGAGGCTGACCGCGACCTGGACCACGAGGTAGATCAAGATGTGGCGGCGCGCCGCGGCGATGCCGTGGGTGCCGGGCAGGGTCTTGAGGCCGGCGGCGTCGTAGTCGCGCTGGCGGTACATCGCGATCGCGTGAAAGTGCGGGATCTGCCAGAACAGCAGCACGCCGAACACCGCGAGCCCGCCGAGCTCGATCCGCCCGGTCGCCGCGGTCCAGCCCATCAGCGCCGGCAGCGCGCCGGGCACGGCGCCGATCCAGGTCGCCCAGTGCGAGCGCTGCTTCATCGGGGTGTAGACCCCGACGTACATCAAGAGCGCGATCAGCCCGAGGCCGGCGGTGACCAGGTTGACCATCGCGAGCGCGGGCAGCGACAGCGCGCCCTGGATCGCGCCGAACCAGAGCGCGGTCCGCGCGTCGAGCCGGTGCTGGGGCAGCGGCCGGTGCTTGGTGCGCGCCATCAGGCAGTCGATGTCGCGCTCGAGCCACATGTTGAGCGTGTTGGCCGAA
Source organism: Kofleriaceae bacterium (assembly GCA_036271215.1). Classification (GTDB taxonomy): domain Bacteria; phylum Myxococcota_A; class Polyangia; order Haliangiales; family Haliangiaceae; genus JABFXX01. Next base: position 3,047 of record DATBBB010000003.1, read on the forward strand.
CCGACGATCAGCGCGGTGCCGAGGATCAGCCACAGCGCGCGGCCGACCGGGACGTTGCCGGGCGCCAGGCTCATCGCGCCGGCGGCGGTCAGGATCGCCATCACCATGATCCGCGGCTTGACCAGGGTGACGAGATCGAGCGCGCGGGGCCGCGGGGCGACGGCGGCGGTCATGCGCGCACCAGCCGCATCGCCGGGACGTGATCCACGGCCGGCGCGCTGACCGCGGTGCGCGGCCTGGTGAGCAGCCACGCCGACATCCACAGCGCCCACAGCCCGGCGGCGCCGGCGAAGTGGCCGACCGCGAGCGGCACCGCGCGCAGGGTCAGCACCGTGAACACCCCGAGCAGGACCTGCCCGACGACGAGCACCGGCGCGGCCAGCGCGAGCAGCCGGAGCGCCGGCCACGATTGGCTACGGCGCAAGACCTGGGCCGCGGCGATCGTGGTGACGATCGCGACCACGACCCCGAACCCGCGGTGGATCATGTGGAGATCCTGCACGCCGGCCTCGGGCCACCATTCGCCGGTCCGCGTGCAGCTCGGCATGCCGAGGCACACCATCGCCGCACCGAGGTGGCGGACCAGCGCGCCGAGCAGGAGCTGCACGAACACCACGCTACACGCGATCGTGATCCAGCGCCGCGCGCCGCCGAGCTCCTCACGCCGGGCGGCGTGGCGGTCGAGCTCGACCACGCTCGGCTCGGGCCGGGTGCGGAACGCGGTGTAGATCAGGGTGGCGAAGTAGCTCATGCCGAGCGCCAGGTGCGCGGTCGACACGAACCATGGCAGCTTGAATCCGACGGTGATCGCGCCGAGCGCGCCCTGGGCGATCACCAGGCCGAGCAGCACCAGGCCGAGCTGGCGCAGCCGGGGCCGGCGGGTCCACAGCAGCACGGTCAGCGCGATCTGCAACAGGCCCACCGTCATCGCGGCGAGCCGGTGACCGTGCTCGTAGAGCACCCCGCCGACCATCGGCGGGAACAGCTGGCCGTGGCAGACCAGGGTCGG
>DATBBB010000004.1:0-5221 GCA_036271215.1 Kofleriaceae bacterium
CGCGGTGCGACGTACGCATTCGCCACGACCGGCGCCCCCGGCTCGGGCAGCGCGCGGCGATCGACCTTGCCGTTCGGGGTCAGCGGCAGCGCGTCGAGCGCCACGAACACGCTCGGCACCATGTACTCGGGCAGCCGCGCCTTGAGCTGGTCGCGCAGCGCATCGCTGCCAGCGCCACCGACCACGTAGGCCGCGAGGTACCTGTCGCCGCGCACGCTGTCGCGCGCCACCACCACGACGTCGCGCACCCCCGGGCAGCCGCGCAGCGCACGCTCGAGCTCGCCGAGCTCGATCCGGAACCCGCGGATCTTGACCTGGTGATCCGACCGCCCGAGGTACTCCAGGTCACCGTCGGGCAGGTAGCGCGCGAGGTCACCGGTGCGATACATCCGCGCACCCGGCGCGGGCCCGCCGGCTCCGCTGCCGGCTCCGCTGCCGGCTCCGCTGAATGGACACGGCACGAAGCGCTCGGCGGTCTCGCGCGGTCGGTTCAAGTAGCCGCGCGCCAGGCCATCGCCCGCCAGGTAGACCTCGCCGGCCACGCCGATCGGCACCGGCGCGAGCTCGGCGTCGAGCACGTAGGCCTGCGTGCGATCGATCGGCCGGCCGATCGTCGGCCGCCAGCCGCCGCGCGTGGTCTCGGTGTACGTCGAGTAGGTCGTATCCTCCGACGGGCCGTACAGGTTGACCACGCGCCGGACGTCGGGCAACGCGTACAGCCGCGCCACGGTCTCGGCCGGCAGCGGCTCGCCGGCGAGGTTCACGGTGCGCACCGAGCGCGGGATCCCGCCGCCGTGCACCAGCTCGGCCACCGCCGAGGGCACGGTGTTGATCAGCGTGACCTCGTCGCGCGCGGCGAGCCCCGGTAGCGCGAGCGCGTGGTCGGCGAGGATCACGCGGCCCCCGGCGGCGAGCGTCACGAACAGTTCGAAGATCGACAGATCGAAGCACACCGAGGTCGCGGCGAGCACGCCGGCGAGCTCGTCGCGGCTGAACGTCCGCAGCGCCCAGCCCGCGAACACCACCGCGCTGCGGTGCGCGATGTCGACGCCCTTGGGCCGCCCGGTCGACCCCGACGTGTAGATGATGTACGCGCGGTGGTCCCACGCGACCGCGCCGGCGGCCGGCGGCGCCGGAGCACGAGCATCGGGGGCCTCGCCGGCATCGGGCACGAACACCGCACGCCCGCGCGCGGCCTCGGGCAGCCGCGCCACCAGCGACGGCTGGGTCACGACCACCGGCGCATCGCTGTCGTCGACCACGAACGCCACCCGCTCGGCGGGGTACGCCGGATCGATCGGCGCGTACGCGGCGCCCGCCTTGAGCACGCCGAGCAGCGCGATGACCAGCTCGGCGGTGCGCTCGAGCATCACCGCGACGACGTGCTCGGGTCCGACGCCGGCTGCGGTGAGCTGGTGCGCCAGGGCGTTGGCCCGCTCGTCGAGCTCGCGGTAGCTCAGGCGCGCGGCACCGGCGACCAGCGCGGTGGCGTCGGGCGTGCGGCGCGCCTGGCCGGCGACCAGGCCATGTAATGTATCGGGGGCGCACGCCGCGTCGGTCGCGTTCCACGCCGCGACCAGCTGGTGGTGCTCGGCGGTGGTGAGCAGCGGCAGCCGGTGCACGCGCTGATCCGGATCCGCCAGCGCCGCGGCGAGCGCGACCTCGAAGTGGATCGCGAGCCGCTCGATCGTCGCGCGCTCGAACAGGTCGGTGTTGTACTCCCAGCGCAGCGCGTAGCCATCTGCGCCGGGCGCGACGTCGAGCGTCAGCTCGTACTTCGCAGCGCCCGCGTCGTCGTCGATCGCGCGCACCGCCAGCCCGGGCAGCGCGAGCGCCGGCGCCGGCGTGTTCTGGAACGCGAACATGACCTGGAACAGCGGCGCGCGGCTGAGGTCGCGCTCGATGTGGAGACTGTCGACCAGGCGCTCGAACGGCAGCTCCTGGTGCGCGTGCGACTCCACCGAGGTCTGCTGGATGCGCGCCACCACGTCGCGGAACCGCGGGTCGCCCGTGAGATCGATCCGCAGCGCGAGCGTGTTGACGAAGCAGCCGATCACGCCCTCGGTCTCGAGCTGCGTGCGGTTGGCGATCGGCGAGCCAACGACGAACCGGGTCTGCGCGGCGTGGCGGCCGAGCACCACGCCGAACACCGACAACAGCGTCACGAACGGCGTGACCCCGAGCGCGTGGCTGACGGCGTCGAGCGTGCGCGACGCCTCGAGCCCCAGCCGGCGGCGGTGCGAGGCGCCGGCGAACGTCTGGACCCGCGGCCGCGGATGATCGATGGGCAGCGCGAGCGTGGCCGGCACGCCGGCGAGCTGGCGCGTCCAGTACGCGAGCTGACGATCGAGCTCGGCGGCGGTGAGCCGGGCGCGCTGCCACGCCGCGTAGTCGGCGTACTGGATCGCGAGCGCGGCCAGCGGCGACGGCCGGCCCGCCGCGAACGCCGCGTAGAGCGCCCCGAGCTCGCGGGTCAGGATCCCGACCGACCAGCCGTCGCTCACGATGTGGTGCATCGTGAACAGCAGCACGTGGGCGTCATCGCCGAGCTCGAGCAACCGCGCGCGCACCAGCGGGCCGCGCACCAGATCGAACGGCGCCGCGCGCTCGGCGCGTAGCTCGCGCTCGACCTCGGCGTCGCGCGCGGCGGCCGGCAACCCGCGCAGCGAGCGCCGGGTCAGGATCGCGCCGGCGGCCCGGCCGAGATCCCGGCCGAGATCTAGATCGACCCGCTGCACCGGCTGGCCGGTGGCGTCGGCGTGAAATGTCGTGCGCAGCGCCTCGTGGCGGCGGACGATCTCGGCGATCGCGCGGTCGAGCGCGTCGCGGTCCAGCGCGCCGTCGATCCGGAGCGCGGCCGGCATGTGGTACGCGGCGCTCGCCGGCTCGAGCTGGTGCAGCAGCCACAGCCGCTCCTGCGCGAACGACAGCCGCAGCGGTGCGCTGCGATCCGCGCGCGACACGCCGGCGGCCTCGGCCTCGCGCTCGAGCAACCCGATCAGCGCCTGCTTGTGGCCGCGGATCGCGTCGAGCAACGCGGCGTCCACCACGCCGGCGGCGGCCTGGTAGCGGATCCGCCCGCCGTCGAGCCACAGCGCGACCCCGAGCCGCCGCGCGTTCGCAAGGACTTCTTCCGCTGTCACGTGGTGGACTCCTTGAGTCGCGCGTCAGATCTCGCCCTGCTCGAGCCCGGCGCCGAACAGCGCGGTCTCCTGCTGGGCGATCGTCGGGTGCTTGAAGATCAGCCGGACGGTCAGGTCGACGTGCAGCTTCTTGCGGACCCGCGACACGAACTGGGTCGCGAGCAGCGAGTGGCCGCCGAGCTCGAAGAAGTTATCGTGGATCCCGACCCGCGGCACGCCGAGCAGCTCGGCCGCGATCTCGCACATTGCCTGCTGCACCGCGGTGGTCGGCGCGGCGTACGGCGGCGGTGCGCTCGGCCGCGGCGCCCGGCCCGGTCCGCGGTGCGCGGCGCGATCCGCGGCGATCGCGGTCACCGGCAGCGCCGGGACCCGCACGAACGCGCCCGGCACCAGCTCCGCGGGCAGCCGCGCGCGCAGCGCCGCCTCGACGGTCGCCGGGTCGGCGTCGCCCACGAGGTAGGCGACCAGCGTGCGCTCGCCCGGGGCATCCTCGCGGAGCGCGACCGAGCCGCGCACCACGCCCGGCTGCTCGGCCAGCGCGCGCTCGACCTCGCGCAGCTCGGCCCAGAGCTCCCACACCGCGTAGTCGATCGCGATCGTGTCCGCCACGGTCCAGACGTCGTTCGCGGCGAAGTCGTAGGCGTGGTGGGTCGCGCCGAACAGCCTCGCCACGTCGCCATGGCTCAGCGCGACCGCGTGGCCCCGGCGGGTCGATCCCGACGTGTAGCTCACGTACGCGACCGACTCGGCGGAGCTCCGGCGCGCCGCCGGTGCCGCCCCGGAGGTCGATGAGGTCGATGAGGTCGATGATGCCGACGAGGCCGATGCGGATACCGGCCCGGAGCTCGCGGCGATCGCGGCGGCCTCGGCCGCGAGATCGACCACGCGGACCGCGGGCCCGGAGCTCGCGGCGATCGCGGCGGCCTCGGCTGCGAGATCGACCACGCGGACCGCGGGCCCGGAGATCGCGGCACCGAGCGCGCCGCGGCTGATCGCGATCCGGACGCCGGCGTCGCCGGCGATCGCGGCGGCCTCGCCGGGCGCCAGCGCGGGATCGAGCGGCAGGTATGCCGCACCGGCCTCGAGGATCGCGAGCACCGCGATCGCCAGCTCGAGCGAGCGCTCGAGCCGCAGCGCCACGACGTCGCCGGGCGCCACGCCGAGCTCGACGAGGTACGCCGCGAGCTGCCGGGCGCGGTGCACCAGCTCGCCGGCCGCGACGCTCGCGGCACCGAACGCGAGCACGGCCGACGGATCCTGGCGCACCTGGTCGGCGACCCGGGCGGTCACGCTGTCGGGGTCCCCGGCCGCGCCCCCGGCCGCGCCCCCGGCCGCGCCCGCGCCCACCGCGGCGGGACCGGCCAGCTCGGCGATCTCGGCGAGCTTCGCGCCCGGCCGCGCGATCAGCCCGCGCAGCACATCATCGAGCTGCGCGGCCATGCGCTCGATCGTCGCCGCCTCGAACAGGTCGGTGTTGTACTCGAAGCTCGCCGCCATCTCGGGGCCGGCGTGCGCGACGGTCAACGTCAGATCGTACGCCGACGCCCGGTGCGGCAGCGGGTGCGGCCCGAGCGCGAGCCCGCCGAAGCTCACCGGCGCGCCGCCGGCGCCGAGCACCAGCATCATCGTGTCGGCCTCCTCGGCGAGCACCGCCTGCTCGAGGATGAACATCACCTGGAACACCGGTGACCGGCTCGGATCGCGCGGCGCGGGGGAGCGCTGGACCGTCAGCATGAACGGAAAGTGCTGGTGCTCGAGCGCGCCGAGCACGGTGGCGCGGATCCGGTGCAACAGCTCACCCACGCTCGGGTCACCGCGCAGATCGGCGCGCAGCGGCAGCGAGTTGACGAAGTAGCCGACCACGCGCGCGAACGCCGCGGCCGGCCGGCCGACCACCGGTGTGCCGACGATGAACTCGGCCTGCCCGCTGGCGCGCGCCAGCACGATCTCGTACGCCGCGAGCAGCACGACGTACGGGGTGACGCCCTCGCGGCGCGCCAGCTCGGTGAGCCCGGCGACCCGCGCGGGATCGATCCGCACCCGATGCACCGCACCGTGAAACGTCTGGATCGCCGGCC
>DATBBB010000005.1:0-32899 GCA_036271215.1 Kofleriaceae bacterium
CGTAACCGTTCAGGGGTGGCGTTGCCTGGTTGATCGCTACGTGGGACGTGGAGGTCATGACAACGAACGACCTCGCGAAACAGATCGAAGACCTCGTTCGGCAGCACGTCGACGCGCTGCGGGCCTCGGCGGCGGCGGCGGTGGCGCGCGCGTTCGCTGCGGTGCCGCCAGCGTTGTCATCGACACGGGCGAGCCCGCCGACCAAGGCTGTCCGCACGCGGAAGCAAGCGCCACGACGAGCGCCCGATGAGTTGGTCGCGCTGGGCGAGCGGTTCTACGCGGTGCTGTGTCAGCGCCCCGGGGAGATGATGACAACACTGGCGCCGCAGGTCGGCGTCGCGCCGCGGGTGTTGCAGGTCGCGGTCGCACGGCTGCGGCGCGACGGGCGGCTGCGGGCCATCGGGAAGCGGCAGCACACACGCTACTACCCGATGGCGACCTCGTCATCGGCGACCACGATGACCGCGGCGGCCGCCGCGTGAGGACTACGCCGCAGCGAACAGCGACGGCGCGCGGGTGCCGTCGAGCTGCGCTTGGCAGCAGGCGGTGAGGAACGAGAGCACGTCCTTGTGCTGCTTGCGGGCCGTGTGGCCCACGGTCATGAGGCGCTCGGCGAACAGGTTGCCGCGGTCGCTCTGCGTCCCGAAACAGCGCCTGCGCCACAGCACAAACGCGCGGAGCTCACGCTCGGCGTGGTTGTTGGTCGGCTCGACGCCATCGACGTGGACGAAGGTCCACAACGCGGCGCGGTGGTCGAGGATGTTGGCGCACGAGCCGGCGAATCGGTCGATGCCGGACGCGACCGCGCGCTCGAGCACGGCCTCGACCTGCGCTTGCACCGGTGCCATCCACGCGAGGAACGTCGCGCGGTCGAGCCTGCCCGCCTTGTAGTCGTGCCAGTAGTCGAACAGCAGCCCGGTGTAGTCGAGGAGCTGCCGCCCGATCTCGCCGGCTGGCCCGGCGCGCTCGGAGAACGACACGTACTTGCGCAAGAGGTGTGCCCAGCAGATCTGGCGGCGCTCCATCGCCCAGAACGCCAGCGCGGTGGCGCGGTCGCTCACCAAGATGCCGCGGAGCGTGCCGTACAGCGGCGCGAGCGTCGCACGCGAGCCGTCGGCGACGATCTTGAATACCGTCGCTGCCGTCGAAGCGATCGTCCACAGTGCGAGCGCGACGCCGGCTTTGAGCCAGGTCGTGCCATCGGTGTGCTTGATCGGCGCGCCTTCGACCCGCTGCCACGCCTCGGTGACTGGGGCCTCGACGGCCTCGGAAACGCGCGCTTCGACCGCGCTGACCGCGCCGAGCGAGATCGGAACACCGACGAGATCCGATAGCAGCTTGGCCGCGCTGCGCCGGCTCACGTGGTAGACGCCGGTGAGTAGCGCGACGATGCTCATGAGCCGCGGGCCGAACGGCGACGCAGGGATCTCCTGATCATCATATGCAGCGCGGGTCTTGTGACCGCAACACGGGCAGGTCACCTCGTGGCGCCGCGTCTCCTTGATGTACGGCCGGAGCGGCGGCACCTCGATCCACTGGGATCGCTTCGCGTCGGGGTCGGGCTGTTCGGGGAGCGCGACCCAGCAGTTTTGGCACTCGGCGGGGTAGAGATCCACGACATCGTCGATCTTGTCCGCGGCGACGAGCTCGCGGCGTGAGCCGCGGTGGCCGCGCTGGCCGCCGCGTGGACGACCGCTCTTGGGACGCGGTCCGCTCCCCTTGCCACCGGCGCCGGGCGGGTCGCTCGATGGCGGCAGGTGCGAGTTTCGCGAATTCTGGCCCAACCGCTCGGTCTGCGCCGCGACCTGAGCGGTCAGCACCGCGACCTGCTCGAGCAGCACGCCGATCTGCAGCTCAAGCCTCTGGCTGCGCGCCCGCTCGGCCTCGAGCTCGGCCTCGAGCTCGGCGATCCGGAGCTGCGCATCCATCGCTCAACGTAGATCATGTTTCCTCGTCGAGCGCGATCGTCACCGATCCCGAACTCACAACCGATCGAGATGATCCAGGTTTCCGAACCCCTGAACGGTTACTCCTCGTCGAGCGCGATCGTCACCGATCCCGAACTCACAACCGATCGAGATGATCCAGGTTTCCGAACCCCTGAACGGTTACCGCGCGGCAACGCTCGTGGACTCGTGCATCGGGACGTTTCCCACCACAATGTGCTCGTGTCGTGGATGGGCGACGTCAAGCTGTCGGACTTCGGCATCGCCAAGATGCGCAACGCCACCGTGGCCGATGGCTCGCAGTTTGTTAAAGGCAAGCCGAGCTACATGTCGCCCGAACAGGCATCGGCGAGCAAGAAGCTCGACGGTCGCTCTGACCTTTGGTCGATCGGCGTGATGCTCTGGGAGCTGCTGACCGGACAGCAGCTGTTCAACCAGGAGACGATCGCCGCCACGATCGCGGCGGTGATGTTCGACGAAATTCCGCAGCCCGCCGTTGTACGCCCTGATGTACCGCCCGACCTCAACGAGATCACCATGCGCTTGCTGCAGCGCGATCCTGGCCGGCGTTATCAGCGCTCGCGCGAGGTCATCATGGCCCTGCGTGCGTGCCACGCGAGTGCTGCCGATGGCCGCGGCGAGCTGCTGCGGCTCTTGGCTGAGCGATTCCCGGAGCGCGCGCCGCGCCTCGTCGATCCCGCCAACGCGAACGCGGGCCAAGCCGCTTCCAGCCCGGTGACGTCGGACGGCCCGCGCGGGTTCGCGCTCTCCTCACCGGATCTGCCGGGCCCGGCCTGGCAGATCCCGAGCACCACGGGGCACACGAGCGGCCAGGCCATGCCGGCTGTCGCGTCACGTCCGCATCGCTGGCGCTGGTTCGCCGCCCTCGGAGCCACCGCCGCGGCGTTGACGACGCTTGCGCTCGTCGCTCGCCACGCCGCGCCCGAGGCAGACCGTGCCCGCGGCCCACTCACGACGTCTCCAGACGTGCCGCGTGCGACGGCCGGATCTGATGCGATTCCTGCAGCGCCATCGGTGGCGTTCACGGTGGACACGACCCCCAGCGGCGCACGCGTTCACATTGAAGCCCCAGGAGTGGCCATGGTGACGGGCCGCGCCCCTGTCACCGTGAACATTCCCCGAGCCGTCACCGCTCACATTCGCGCCGAGCTAGACGGCTACGAGGCAGTCGTCAGAGACGCGACGGTCACAGACCAGGCCACCTCGATTGTTGTTCCACTTCCAGCGATCCCGGCGGCGAAGACTGTGGAGCGATCACCCACACCTCGCGCGCCGTCTCAGCAAAAAACGACCAAGCAGCCAAGCGCATCTACGGAGACCTCTCCGGGGATCATCGAATGAACCGAGAGGAGGTGGGATGCTAGCTTCGCAGACATTTCGCGCGGTATTGGAGGGGCTGTCGTGAGCACTCGTCCCACCTGTAGGTGGCACGCTGCCTTACAGATGCTTCACGTGCGATCCACGCAACAGTACGGCGGCATTCGCCTGGCATTCGCTTGGCTTACGTCGTTTCTTGGACGAGGATCCTCCTCCCGGAGGGTGGTGACCTGATGCGTGTCTTCGTTTGGGCTCTCATTCCATTGCTAGCCATCGCCGGCGCATCTTGCGGCAGTCATAGTGACTTACAGTGCGACCAGAACTCCGTCTGCGATCTGGCTAGCGGAGGGGTCTGCTCTGACCCGGGACTTGGGACTGGCAATAGGTGGTGTGCATACCCTGATCCCAGCTGTCCTAGTGGGTATCGCTACTCCGATGTTCAAGTTGGAGACGGGGTCTCTGGTCAGTGCGTCGCCGTAGGCAGCCCTGATGCCGGTATCAAGGTGAACCCGATAAGGAGCTGCTCTGCACTGCCGTACACTTGTGGTAGCGCCCATGATGATGACTGCTGCAATAGTCCCGTCGTCCCGGGCGGGGCGTACTTTCGCGGCTTCGATATGGCGGGGGATACGAACTCTGGCGACCAAATGTCTCCCGCAACTGTTAGCTCATTTAGGCTCGACAAATATGAAGTCACCGTAGGTCGATTTCGTGCATTCGTTGCATCTGGCCAAGGCACGCAGGCTGCACCGCCGGATGTTGGTTCCGGGAATAGTCCATATATCAGCGGAAGCGGATGGGAGGCCGCGTGGAATAGCAGTCTGCCCACAACTACTGCTGATTTAACATCATCCCTCAACTGCACCCCCGACAGTAGTAGACCCCAAACATGGACCAACGCTCCTAGCTCGAACGAAACCCGGCCGATCAATTGCGTCAGCTGGTACGAGGCATTTGCATTTTGCGCTTGGGATGGTGGCTTTCTGCCATCCGAGGCAGAGTGGAATTATGCTGCAGCAGGCGGAGATCAGCAACGTGCATATCCATGGTCAACGCCAGCCAACTCTCTTGAGATCGATAGCTCGTACGCGAGTTATTCTGTGATAAATTCGACCACTCGTAGCGGTGATTGTATTGGTGACGGAGACCCGGTCTGCTCAATCTCCGACTTCATTGAAGTCGGCACCAAACCCAAAGGCGATAGTCGCTGGGGGCAATCCGATCTGATTGGCAACGTTTCTGAGTGGACCGTTGATTATAGGAACCCTGACTATCTTGTCCCCTGTTCTGACTGCGCCGATCTCAATGTTTCTTTGTTTAGGATCATGCGTGGGAACGATGTCTACGGACAAGACCCCTACCTTCGAACAGGATTTAGAGATTTTTATGAGCCGGACGATATGATGTCGGGGTTCCTCCAAGTGGGAACAGGGGTGCGATGTGCTCGATCCTTGCCGTAGGACTGACCCGTTGAGCCGATAGGAGGGTGGCATTCACGGTCGATACGCCCCCAGCGGCGCACGCGTCCACATTGAAGCCCCAGGAGTGTCCATGGTGACGGGCCGCGCCCCCTGTTGCCGTGAACGTTAGACCTGACAGCGACGGAGATCGGTGGAGATCATGGGTGGTCTAGAGAAGAAGCCAGGTGGTAGCAGTCTGACCCAACGCGCTGACGCAGCGACGACGGCGACTGCGCCGGGCAAGCACACGCTCACGTCTGAGCTGGAACCAGCGAACTCGTCGAGCCGCGCGATCGACAACGGCGGTCAGCTCGCGTACATGCTCGCGACGCCGGCGTCGGGCCTTGGCGATCCGGTCGTGATCTTCCTGCTCTCACTACAATTGCCCGAGCTGCTCGAGGAGCTTGCTGAAGCGGTGGTGTGCGGCTACGCGCTCCAGCTCGAGGCGCGGGTAGCTGCGGCGCCGCCGATCTTGTCGGCCGCGCTGCAAGCGGTGGTGCTCGCTCGCACCACGCCCATGACTCGGAACCATCCGGCACTGCAACGCGCCGGTGCTGCGCTCGACCGCGTATCGAGGGATCAGCAAATTCAGATCCTTTCATGGATGCTCCATCGCCACGGCGTATCGATCGAGGCAACCAGGCTCGTCGAAGGCGTGATCGCGATGCGAGAGGACGGCGCGCCGAGCGAAGGTGAGCGCGGGGATTCTGCCGAAACTGGCACGCCAGACGGTGAACAGGAGTCCGACGAGCACACCCTCGGCGAGAGTATCGATGGCGCCATCGCAAGCGTGCAGAGCACCGGATCGTGTATGCCCACTCCCATCCACCCGGAGAAGTGGGCGCCAGGAGATCAACCTGGCGGCATGTACGTCGGAAACGATGTTCACGACAAGATCGCGGAGCACTACGCGGCCTCGCACATCGGCGATCGATTGGCACTCAACACCAGGCCGTTGAGCACCATCATCAGGTGGTTCGAAGAGATGTCGCATGACGTTCATGCAGAAGCACTTTCCGATGACGAGCTTGCGAGGAAGCCCGACATCCTCAACCTCCGGCGGCGGCACATCTACGAGATCAAGCCAGCCAAGGCGCAGGGAGAGGGAGCGACGCAGGTTCGGATGTACGTGCGGTTGCTCGAGCGCGCGGGCATCAACGTTGACCTTGGTCCCATGGGGGAGCCAGGGACCATCGGTGCGATGGCGGCGCCCGGCGGCGTGTTCCGGTTCACGAGCTCCGAGCCTGGCCTGATCACCTACGAGTACAACCGCGGCAAGCTTGTTCCGGTACCGGTGCCCTTCGCGCAGCAGAGTCGATCGAACTCGAAGGAGAAGGAGCGCTGGCGATGGGAGCTGCAGCCGCTCAAGCTTACGCCAGCGCAGCAGCAAGCCGTGGTGACAACGACGGTGGGAGCCGCGATGCTGCTGATCGTGATGATCCTCCTTGCCCCTGTGGGCGCCTGATCCATGTTGCTTCCCTCCGTGCTGTATGGCCCCACGCCAGAGGTCAAGCAACGGATGCGCCCCCTCGTCAAAAAGCTCGTCGCCGGTGCCAACCTTATCGACGTGGTGACCGCCGGCGGAATGTTGGACACGTCGACGATACCGGGGCTGCTACTGCTCGACGGCGTCACGAAGATCAGCGGCGAGAATTTTCACACGGGGCTCCCTCTGATGCCGCTTATCGATGCGCTTTCACATCCACGCACCAGACCGGCTCGATCGATCGGTGACGCGGTTTTCGAGCAAGCGCTCGGGGTGCCGTGGGGCATCCTCGGAATGCTCGGGCCAAACGGGCATTTCTGGTTGATGCCCGAGACCCGCTTCCGTCCCTTCCTCGACGCGACGTTGCGGTTCTGGGGCGAACTCGACGCCGTTGGAGAGCGCTACTGCTACAGCGCCCCACCGCGGCGCTTGTGGGACGTGATCGGAACCCTGCACTTCGTGCTCGCCAACCTCGGCGTGCCACAGGACCGTCTCCGTGCGCCGTTGCCCCCAGGCGGCCCTGGCGCGCTGCTCAAGTATGCGCACGCCGCGAATTGATGGGAACTCGAAGGCGAACGAAGGCCTTTCGGGATTCGCCCGGCATTGCGGCGCCTCCTCGGTGCACGACGAGGTCAGCCGGACGCATGCGCGTATTGCTACCAGTCAGGTGGGCAAGCACGGTGGGCAGCTACGGCTTGCCGTCGGAATCGGGCGCGGGTTGCTCGACGTCAAAGCCGATGCGATGCGCCTGCCGGCCTTTGACCTTGAGCGGCACGAGCAACAGGTTGACTTGCGAGACATGCTGGACGAGCTGCACCTCCTCGCCGTCACTGCCGCGCGTGCCACGGAAGACCATCACGTGTGGATTGCGGTAGCCGACCTGCGCAATCGCGATCGTCTCCTCGCGGCCGAAGCTAGCGAGGCACAGTCCGACTCCTGATCGGCGGCGAGTTTGTCCTGGAACTCCTTGATCGTCTCGATCAGTGGCTCGTACATCGTGTGTGCTAGCCCTGCGCGCGCGTCGGCGATCGCAGCCTGCTGCTGCCTGGCCTTCCTTTCGGTCTCGTGCAGGCGCTCCACCGATTGTCGGATGGCTTGATTCGGGAAAATGACGTCGGGCATGCCCCCGCAAGGTGCGGCGCGCTCACGTCGTTGTCGATGGGCACGAGATCTCCTTCGAACCTCTGTGCGCGACGCCAGGGATCTCACGCGGTTGGCAGCCAGATCCCGGTAGTGTCGGCCGTCCGATCCCCGGCTGTCCGTCGGCAGCGTCGGCCGCCCGATCGCCGGGCTGTCGCTCGGCAGCGTCGGCCGCCCGGCTGTCGCTCGGCAGCGTCGGCCGCCCGGCCGCCGGGCTGTCGCTCGGCAGCGTCGGCCGCCCGGTCGCCGGCTGCCGCCGCTCGATCGCCGGGCTGTACCTCGGCCGCTCGATCGCTGGGCTGTCGCTCGGCAGCGTCGGCCGTCCGATCGCCGAGCAACCCACCAGCGAGATCTTTGCGTAGGCTGAAGTAGTCGTTTCCTACATTTGGCTACGCATCGCTGCGCCCGAGGCTCGCTAACTCGACCGGCCGCTCACCGCCCCACCGGGATTGTTGCGCCGCCGAACCGCTAGAGCGGCTTCCACGAGCGCTTGGCACGCCGGACATAGGTGCCCGCCCTTGTATGCTACCCCCGGGAAGTGCATGTCCGGCACGTACGGCGCGAGCCCTACCTCGATCAGATATTCGACCTGTTCACCGCAGCCACCGGCACACGCGCGCGCCAGGGCTATCATGGGAATCTTCGTCATGTTCGATGCCTCGTCTCGTCGAGAAATGGCCCTGCCAAGATTTGGCAGGGTGCTCCGCGGCCTCTGATTCCTCGCCAATTCGTTGCCAAACGTGGCGGGATCCAGCGGCCCGGAGCGGTACAGGACGGGACGAAGCTGCGCGTAACTCCGCGATGGGAGGTGTAGAGCGTGACCGACGCTGAGGTTTTTCGGCGTCGCCATCGGGTGAATGCGACGGCTCGGCCGGCGCAGAGGGGACGGGAACGTCCCCTACCTGCAATGCAGGGCGGCCTTGGCGTGGCCGAGCTGCTTGGCGCGGCAGTACGCGTCCTGCGCGTCGCCCAGCTTGAGTCGCTCGCGGAGCTCGCCGAGCGAGGCCCAGGCCTCGGCGCTGTCGGGCTGCTGGCGGACCGCTTCTTCGAGGTCGGCGAGCGCCTGCTCGGGCTGGCCCTGGGCGGCGTAGGCCTGGGCGCGCGCGAGGTGCGCGTTGGGGTGATCGGGGCGTCGGCGCAGCAGCTCGGTGAACGTCCCGATCGCCGTGGCGTCGTTCTGGCGCAGCTGGAGCAGGCCGAGGTTGAAGCGCGGTGCGTCGTACATCGGGGCGGCGGTCAGCGCGCGCACGTAGGCGTCCTCGGCGAGCTGGGCCTTGCCGAGCTTCTGCAGCGCGTTGCCCGACACGTTGTGCGCGACGGCGTAGCCCGGGCACAGCCGGACCGCCTCGGCCGCCGAGGCCTGGGCTTGCTCGGGGTCGTGGGCGAGCTGCGCGCGCGACAGCAGCGCCCACGCCTCGGTGCTGGGGCCCGGCGTCTCGCCGAGGATGCCGCGGACCTGATCGGCCGCGCCGGCGGCGTCGGCATCGGCGTGGCTGGCGCCGGGCGGGCCGAGCGCGTGGGCGGCCTGCAGCAGGCGGCCGATCGTCGCGGCGTCGGTCGCGCGGCACGGCTCGGGCGCCAGCGGCTCGCTCGCGGTCAGCAGCTCGTCGAGCGCCTGGCGGCTCGCGGCGGCCGGGCCCGGCGACGTGGGGGTTGCGCTCGGGGTGGTCGGGGCGTCGTGCGCGGGTGGCGCCGCGCCGGGCGCGCGGATCGCGTAGGCGGCGATCGCGATCGCGACCGCGACGACCGCGCCGCCGGCGAGCGCCAGCACCCACGATCGGCGGCGGGTGGCCATCCCGGGGGCGGCCCGGGGCGCGCCGCGGAATGCGAAGTTGGCGCTCACGTCGCCGGGCGACAGCGATCCGGCGGCGAGCCCGCCGCCCGGCAGGCAACCATCGAGCCGGGCGCCGACCTCGGCCGCGTTCGCGGGCCGCGCCTCGGGCTCCTTCTCGAGCAGCTGCATGATCAGCGCCGCGAGCGCCGGCGAGATCTCGGGCGCCAGGCTCGCGATCGGCGGCGGGACCTCGGTCGCGTGCGCCATCAGCATGCTCACCATCGACGGCGCATCGAACGGCGCGCGGCCGCTCGCCATCCGGTACAGCATCACGCCGAACGCGTACAGATCGGTGCGGTGGTCGACCGGGCGGCCCATCGCCTGCTCGGGCGACATGTACGCCGGCGTGCCGATCGGCTTGCCGGTGCCGGTGAGCTGGGGATCCTCGTCGAGCGACTTGGCGATCCCGAAGTCGAGGACCTTCACGAAGTCGCGCTCGCCGTAGGCGTCGAGCAGCATCACGTTGTCGGGCTTGAGATCGCGGTGTACCACGCCGTGGGCGTGGACCGCGCCGAGCGCGTTGGCGACCTGGCGGCCGATCCGGATGATCCGCGGCAGCGCGAGCTTGCCGGCGCTGTCGATCACCTGGCCGAGCGAGGTCCCGGCCAGCAGCTCCATGACCAGGAACAGCTGGCCGCCGTCCTCGCCGAAGTCGTAGAGCCGGATCGTGTTGGGGTGCTCGATCCGCGCGGTCACCATCATCTCGCGGTGGAACCGGGCGATCGCGTCGGGCTTGAGCCCCATCTCGGGGCGGATCAGCTTGAGCGCGACCATCCGGTTCATCGCCGGCTGCAGCGCCTGGTACACCGCGCCCATGCCGCCCTCACCGAGCACCCGCAGGATCTGATACTTCCCACCTGCCACCAGCTGACCGATCATGCCGCTTTCAGTCTGATTGAGCGTCGGCGTGCTGCCCAGCGGATCGCCCGGACGTTGGTGAGCCCCCACCCCTGAACCATCTCACATCTCACCGTGCTTCCATCGCGCTTCGCGCGCGCCGCGTCCCCCGGGCGCCATGCTAGGGTCCGCTCGATCATGTCCAAGCCTGACCTAGCGACGCTGGCGATCAACACGCTCCGCACCCTCTCGATCGACGCCGTGCAGAAAGCCGACTCCGGACACCCCGGGTTGCCGCTCGGCTGCGCGCCGATGGCGTACACGCTATGGCAGCACCACCTGAAGCACGATCCGAGCGCGCCGAAGTGGTTCGATCGCGATCGCTTCGTGCTGTCGGCCGGCCACGGCTCGGCGCTCTTGTACTCGCTGCTCCACCTGACCGGCTATGACCTCGCGCTCGACGAGCTCAAGCAGTTCCGCCAGTGGGGCAGCCGGACACCGGGCCACCCCGAGTGGCACGACACCCCGGGCGTCGAGGCGACCACCGGGCCGCTGGGCCAGGGCGCCGCGAACGCGGTCGGCATGGCGATCGCCGAGCGCTACCTGGCGCAGCTGTTCAACCGGCCGGGCCACACGATCATCGATCACCAGACGTTCGCGCTGGTGTCCGACGGCGACATCATGGAGGGCGTGTGCTGCGAGGCGGCGAGCATCGCCGGCCACCTCGGGCTCGGCAAGCTGACCTACCTCTACGACGCCAACCAGGTCACGCTCGACGGCCCGCTGTCGCTGGTCATGGACGAGGACGTCGGCGCGCGGTTCGCAGCGTACGGCTGGCACGTCCAGCACATCGAGGACGGGAACACCGACCTCGCTGGCATCGACACCGCGATCGCCGCCGCCAAGGCCGAGACCAACCGGCCCTCGATCATCGTCATCCGGACCACGATCGGGTTCGGCTCGCCGAAGAAGGCCGGCACCAGCGCCGCGCACGGCTCGCCGCTCGGCGCCGAGGAGGTCGCGGCCACCAAGCGGGCGCTCGGCTGGGACCCGGAGGCGAAGTTCCTGGTGCCCGACGAGGTCCGCGCCCACATGGCCGAGGGCGGCAAGCGCGGCGCCGAGGCCCACGCGGCGTGGGAGGCCAAGCTCGCGGCGTACCGCACCGCGCACCCCGAGCTCGCGGGCCAGCTCGAGCTCGCGATCCGCGGCGAGCTGCCGGCGGGCTGGGATCAGGGGCTGCCCGAGCTCGCGGTCGGCGCCAAGCCGGTCGCCACGCGCAGCGCGTCGAGCAAGATCATGGCGGCGCTGTCGGCCCGGATCCCGTGGCTGTTCGGCGGCGACGCCGACCTCGGCGGCTCGACCAAGACGATCGTCCCCGGCGGCAACTACGTGCGGGACGGCGAGGGCAAGAACCTGCGGTTCGGGATCCGCGAGCACGCGATGGGCTCGATCGGCAACGGCCTGCTCTACCACGGTGGCGTGCGGCCGTTCGTCGCCACGTTCTTCGTGTTCAGCGACTACATGCGGCCGCCGGTCCGGCTCGCCGCGCTCAACAAGATGCCGGCGATCTTCGTGTGGACCCACGACTCGGTCGGGCTCGGCGAGGACGGCCCGACCCACCAGCCGGTCGAGCACCTGATGGCGCTGCGCGCGATGATCAACCTGTGCGTGTTCCGGCCGTGCGACGCCAACGAGACCACCGCCGGCTGGCGCTACGCGCTCGGCAAGACCCACGGCCCGACGGCGCTGGTGCTGTCGCGCCAGGATCTGCCGGTCGTCACCCAGCCGGGCGCGCCGGGCGCCGAGCGCGGCGGCTACGTGCTCGCCGACGGCAGCGACGCGATCATCATCGCCACCGGCTCCGAGGTCGCGGTCGCGCTCGCCGCGCGCGACGAGCTCGCCAAGCAGCACATCGCGACCCGCGTGGTCTCGATGCCGTGCTGGGAGCTGTTCGCGGCCCAGCCGCAATCCTACCGCGACGCCGTGCTGCCGCCGGCCCAGCCCCGCCGGGTCTCGGTCGAGGCCGGCGTGACCTTCGGCTGGCGCGAGTACATCGGCGACCGCGGCATCGCGATCGGCATCGACCGCTACGGCGCCTCGGCCCCCGGCGAGGTCGTGCTCGAGAAGCTAGGCATCACGCCGGCGGCGGTGGTCGAGGCGGTCCAGCGCACGGCCACCTGACGCGCCGAGCTGCGGGGCTCGGGGGCGGTGCTGATCCCGGTGGTTGCAGTCAGGATCTCCAGCCGGTAGGGTAACCAGGTGCTGGACCTCTGGCCCCACAAGGCCGGTCTGAAGGAACAGGTCAGGGCGATCGAGGCGGAGCTGGAGGCACCTGGTGCCAAGGTTGTGATCCGCGCCGACATTGGCGCTGGCCGCCATACCGTGGTGAAGCTGCTCGCCGCGTCGATGAAGCTCGCGGTGGTCGAGCTTCCCTCGTTCGACGATCTCGATGCTCCGCTGCACGGGCTCGTGCAACTCGCCAGCCACGCCGGGACGCTCGAGGGTGCCCCGCGCGACTTCATCACCAGCACGCACACCGCGGCACAGGCGCTGGCCGACGCAGAGTGCGCCTTGGTCGTACTCATGCCGGTGCCTCGCGCGGGGCCTCCGCGGGAAGCCGAAGCGGTGACCCGGCGTCGCATCGAGCAGATGCTGGCGGCGCTCGTGAATGTGCCAGCGCTGCGCCTGGCGGTGCTGGCGACGCGGGGGACGCGGCTGCGCGACGGGTTCACGCGCAGCCTCGAGCTCACCGCATCGAAGATCGGCGCGGCGCAGATCTCCGCCAGCGAGTTGCCGGACGAGTTCGCCGCCGCGGCGAGGCTTCTGGCCGGCTGGATGGCCAAGGCAGCCTGGGCGAGCACGCCGCTCGAGGCGCGGCTCCAGGTCGGGTTGATCGCGCTCGGCGAGCCGCCGGCCGGCGTCGCGCTCCGGCTCGAGGCGCTCGCACGGAAGATGGTCCTGCAGCTCCGGCGCTGGCCCTCGCTCGCGGTGGCCGTGCGCCGGCTGCTGCTCGCGCGGCGCGCGCTGCCGATCGACGCGGTGGCTGCCGTATCCGGCGTCGAGCCGCGCTGGCAGCCGCTGCTCACCGCGTGTATCGGATACGGCGACGACACGATTCGCGTCCCGGATGTGACGCGGCAAGTGCTGCTCGATGCGCTCAAGTCCAGCAGCTCGGTGTTCGAGGATGCGCACACCACGCTCGCCCAGTATCACGGGGCACTCGACGGCGCGCGCAGCCTGAACGGCTTGTCGCAGGACCAGGCGATCCACTGGATGGAAAAGGTCCATCACCTGGGGTTGGGCGGCGCCGGTTGTGCGGCCCGGTGGTGCGAACAGGAGCCGGCCGGACGCGAGCAGCTGTGGGAGCGGGCGCGCTACCTCAGCCACGAGCTGCACCAGTTTCAGGACGCCGCGCAGCTCTACGAGATGTCCATTGCGCGGTTCGGAGACGATCCGTACTCGAGTCACTACCTCGCCTATAACCTCGAGCGCGCACGGGGCGAGCTGTCGCAGGTCCGTCGAGGATATGGCCACGCGGTCGGCGAGGAGCCCGACAACCCGTGGTGGCAGCAGCGCTGGATCCGGTTCCTGATCGCGCACGGCACGCTCGCCGAGGCGCGCGCGGCCTGGCAGCTCGCGATCCGCGCGATCGATCCCGACGGTACCCGGCTGCGCAACTCCGCGTGGCTCGCGCTCAACTTCCACTTCTGGGTCGCGCGCCGATGGCTTGCGCTCGGGTACCTCGAGGATGCACGCGAGGTGCTGTCGGAGGTTCCGGACCGCTGGCTCGATCAGGAATCCGAGCTCCGCGATCTCGACCGGCTGCTCACCGCGCAAGAGCAGTCGCTGGTGCTCGGTGAGTCGGTGTATCCGGCGAGCACGCCGCTCGCGGCGCGCTGGGGCAGCCCGCGCAACCTCCGGCCGGTCCGGTCCGGGCGGCGGCTGGCGAGCTGGGCGCCGGGGCGGGTCGTCGAAGCGACGCCAAGCGCGGTCACCGTGGTCGTTGCCCCCACGCCGGACGAAGCCCAGCAGCTGACCTTCGATGACGACAGCTGGCGCCGGCTCGCCGGAGAACCCGCCGGGGATGCCGCCGGGTTCTTCGAACTCGGCACCTACGAGGGCGGCGAGCAGGTCGTGCGGCTGGTGCCCGATGATGGCGAGAGCGGCCGGCTGGATCAGGAAGACGCCGAGCTGCTCGCTCGCGTGGCGGCGTGGACATCCTAGCGCTCACGACCCTGGGCGCCCCGCTCGATCGCTCGCTGATCCACGTGTTCGTCGCCGGGCCCGGCTACGGCGAGGGGATCGCGGTGGCGCTGCCGGGCGGAGGCTGGCTCGTGCTCGATGGTTGCCGCATCACCAGCGGCCGCTTGCCGATCCGCGCGGTACTCGACCGCTGGCGCGCTCCCGGGGAACCGGTAGACGCGTTGCTGCTGACCCATCCGCACGCCGATCACGCGTTCGGGATCCGCGAGATGATCGAGGACACCGCGCCGCGCTACCTCGGGGTGACGACCTCGCCCCGGCGGCCGGCGCTGGTCTTCGATGCGGTCGAGGCGGAGCTCGCCGCGACACCCTCGGGGCCGCTCGATCAGCTGCGGAAGCGGACCGTGATCGATGCGATGCTGGCGATCAAGCGCCGGTTCGACGCGGCGCCTGAGGACCTGATCGCGCTCGTGGATGGCGCACAGATCCCGCTGACCCATCGCGGTGCGACCGCGCTCGTCCGGGCACCGGACGCCGTGCTTGTCCACGACCGGCTGACCCACCGTCGGGGCCACGATCCGAACGAGCTGAGCGCCGTCGTCGAGCTGGTGTTCGGCGCGACCCGGATCGTGCTCGGCAGCGATCTGCCGGCGGTGGACGCGCGGGGCGCGGCGCTCCCGGCGGGGTGGCACGCGGTCGTGCACCGCCACCCGCACCTCGGCAGCCATCACGGGCTCAAGGTTCCGCACCATGGCTCGCCGGCCGCGTTTCACGCCGGGCTGATGACCGCCGGCGGTGGCCGCACCTGGTGGATCTCGCCGTTCAACCGGGGCCGACGCCTGCCACCCACCGATCCGGATGGCCTGCCTCGGCTGGTGGCGCTGAACGGCGAGGTCTCGCTGACCGCGACGCCGCGCGCGGGCGCCGCGCAGCCGATCCAGGACGAGCCGGCGATCGTCCGGCTGATCGATCTACCGTCGCTGTTCGCGGTGACCTCGCCGGTCGTCGCGGGCGCGTTCTCGGTCACGCCGCCCGCGCTCGAGCCACTGGATCCGGTGTGGTGCGCGGCGTTCGACGATCAGGGCGCGCTGCGCGGTGCGTGGCGCGGCAACCGCGCCTTCCGCGTGGTGCCCTGACCTGACGCGCCGAGCTGCGCGAGCGTGTCGTCGACCGCGAGCAGGAACGCGCGGATCGACTGATCGAGCGCCGGGCGCGGGGTGTCCTCGAGCCGGGTGTGCGAGATGCCGGGGCTGCTCTGGGCGAACATCATCGCGGTGGGGACGATCGCCGCCATCTCGGCGGCGTCGTGCAGCGGGCCGGACGGCAGCTCGGGGGCGTGGCCGGTGACCGCCTTGACGTGGGTCCGCATGATCGCCATCAGCTGGTCGTCGAACAGCCGCGGCGTGATGTGGAGCAGCGGGCTCCACTGCACCGTGGCGTGGTGGGTCTTCGCGGCCCGGGCGGCGGCGGCCCTGGCCTCGGCGAGCATGCGGCGCAGGACCTTGGCGTCGAGCGCGCGCAGGTCGATCGAGATCTCGGTCGAGCCGGGGACCGCGGTGACGAAGTTGGGCTCGACCTTGACCACGCCGCAGGTCGCGACGACCCGGGTGCGCGGGGTGTTGCCGGAGTGCGCGATGCTGATGTCGCGGCACGCGAGCGCGAACTCGGCGGCGGCGAGGAACGCGTCCTTGCGCAGGTGGATCGGCGCGGCGCCCGAGTGCGCGGCCTGGCCGACGAACCGCAGGTTGTAGCGCTCGACGCCCATCGTGCCGAGCACGACGCCGACCGGGCGCTTCATCTCCTCGAGCACCGGGCCTTGCTCGATGTGGAGCTCGAGGTACGCCGCGGCGTCGAGGCTCTGGAAGTAGGCGTGCGCGGTGGCCATGCCGTCGAGCGAGATGCCGTTCTCGGCGAGCGCCGCGGGCAGCGCCACGCCCTGGCGATCGGTGAGGTGGGCGAGCTCCTGGTGGGCGTCGAGCGCGCCGGCCGACGCGGCCGAGCCGGTCAGACTGCGTCCGAACCGCGCGCCTTCCTCGTCGGCCCAGTCGACCAGGTGGAGGGTCAGCGGCGGGGTGCCGGCGGCCCGGGCGCGGCGCAGGACCTCGAGCCCGGTGAGCACGCCGAGGCAGCCGTCGAGCCAGCCGCCGCCGGGCACCGAGTCGAGGTGGCTGCCGATCACGAGGCTGCGCGGCGACGCGCCGGGCAGCGTGGCCCACAGGTTGCCGGCGCCGTCGCGGTGCGGGGTCAGGCCGAGCTCGGTCTCGAGCTTGGCGGTGAACCACGCGCGCGTCTTGCGCCAGATCGGGCCCCACGCGACCCGCTGGGCGCCGCGGTCGTCGGAGGTCAGCGCGGCGAGCTCCTCGAGGTCGGCGATCACGCGCCGCGAGGTCGGCTTGGCGAGCTTGGCAGCGGGTGCGGGCTTCGCGGCGGGTGCGGGCTTGGCGGGCTTTGGCGTAGCGAGCTTTGGCTTGGCGGGCTTCGGCGGGGACATCGCGTGGCCCGACGATCGCACAAGCTACAGATAGATGCTGACGCCGAGGCCGCCCGCGAACAGGTGGGCGTCTGACACGACCACGGTCTCGGCGTGGAGCTCGAAGCCGACGTGCTGGAGCCGCACGACCTCGAGCCCGGCGCCTGCGAGCCCGGCGACCGTGCAGCTCGACCTGCACCCACCGGCGCCGACCCGAAAGTCGACGTACGCCGGGTCGAGCCGGTGCGCGTCGCCGCCGAGGTCGTGCGCGGTATCGCAGTGACCCGCGTGGGCCGCCGAGCGCGCTTCCCAGAGCAGCTCGACCACGCGTCGGTGGTTCGCGGCACATAGATCTGCCGCAGGTTGCGCCACCGCGATGGCAGGAGTGGTCACGAGGATCAAACCGACAACACCCAGGACGCCACGCATGACCGCGCTGACATCCAGTTCGCGTGCCTTCGCGATGTAGCGAGAAATGCTCGCTGGCAATCCAGCGAGTCACGACATTGCCGCAAGCGCGGCCGACATCCGTGTCGTGGTCCGAGCCCCGCCGAGGATCAGCTCGGACGTTTGACTCCACCCTTGCGCAGGATCCCGAACCCGTAGCGATAGATATCCGGCACATCGATCCGGCCGTCATCTCGCTCGCTCATCGCGCCGAGCTCGATGAGTGTGTGAAGGACGAGCTCACCGTCGTTGCCATGTTCGTCCTCCGTGCCCGCGGGCTGGCTCAACGCGGCGATCGCAGTCTTGCGGGCGAGCATCACGGTCGCGCCCCGCAGGTTCTCGAGCCGGGCAACGACAGGGAACTCCTCTCTGAGCTCGTTGACTCGTCGGTTGGAGGTATTTTCGAGCGCACCCTGGAGCTCGAGCGGGGTCAGCAGTCTCAGGTTCTGAGCGCCCGGGCCGTGCGAGATCGCGAACGTGGCGGCGTTGCGGATCAGGCTGATGACGGAGCGAGGCACCGCGCGCGCGTGGGCATCCTGTAGACGGTTGGGGATCCAGTGATAGGTGAGCCCCTTCTTCGCACCGCTTCCCATCAGCTCGCCGGCCAGGTGGTCAACAAACGCCTTCTGCGACCCTGGCCCGGTCTCCGGTAGGCTGTCTGGAGGTATCCATCCCAGCGCGTTGCCATCGCGCAGTGGAATCCCTCGACTGCTGCCCTGGACCCAGTCCTTGAGCCCATCAGACGTGTTGGCCATGTGCTTGATGAGCACGCGATAGAGATCCTCGACTCGCCACTCGAGCGAGACCGAGCGGGCATCGAGCTTGCTCGCGTCCATGAGCGAAGCCTGCCAGGTGCCACGCCTGGTCACGCGATGCGTGCGCGCCGGGTTCGATGAGATGTTCGGCGTCGCGGATATGCCGGAGGGCAGCGGAGGCGAAATCTGAGACACCGACGGTCACGGCGCACTCACTCTACCGTGGAAAATGTGCAGCCGCGGCTCTGCAGACAGGTTCCGCGGGTCAGCCGCGCTTGGCCTTGAGGATGCGCTCGAGGGCCATGCCGGCGGCGCGGGCGGCGAGCGCGAGTTGATCGTCGAACGTGTGGCGCTGGCGATGCTCACCGAACAGCACGCCGACCACGCGCTCGCGGACCGCGACCGGGACGAGCAGGATCTCGGCCGGGCAGGCGCCGAGGACCGAGATCAGGAACGACCGGCTGGCGTCGTCGTGCATCGGGCCGCGGTAGGGCAGGCGGGTGCCGACGACGTCCTGCAAGGTCGACGGTCGATCGAGGACCAGGGTCGCGAACGGCATCGTCGCCGGCTTGGGGGTCATCGCGAACAGCCCGAGCTCGCTCGACTTCGACGCGCCGGGGCGGGTGACGAAGAATCCGGCGCGGTGGTGGGTCTGGATCAGGTGGGCGATCATGATCTGGACGACGTCGTCGCGGCTCTGGGCGTGCTCGAGCTGGCGGATGACCTCGATCGCGCGCGCGGTGGCGTCCTCGAGCGCGCGGGCGAGCGCGAGGCCGCCGGAGTCGCCGAGGGCCGACGGCGAGGGCGGGCCGACCAGGAGCGGCGACGAGTCGATGCTCGGCATCGGGATCACGCTCGGCGCCTCGTCGTCCTCGCTGCCCGGGATGGCGCCGAGCAGCGGCGGCGGGATCGTGGTGCCGGGCGGGCCCCAACCGTCGTCGATCGGGTCGTAGTCGACCCGGCGGGGGGCCAGGTGCTCGGGCTCGACCTCGGCGGCGCGCTCGGAGCCCGCGCGGTCGAGCCCGCCGGTCGACATCCCGAGCTTCCGCGCACCGGGCAGCTCGCCGGTGTCGATCTCGAGATCGGGATCGTGGTCGTCGCCGCCGTCGCTGTCATCGTCGTCGTCGTCGTCGTCCTCGTCCTCGTCGTCGATGATCACCGCGGCCTGGATCTGCGCCGATCGCGGCGGCGCCGGCTTGGGCGGCGGCGCGATGATGTGCGGGTTGGTGTCGTCATCGCGCACCGGCGCCGGCGGCGCGGCGAGATGATCGGAGCTGGTGTCGTCGCTGCGGCGCGGCGCGGCGCGCATGTCGATCATCGTCGGATCCTCGACGGTCTCCATCGTGCGATCGAAGTCGCGGTGCTCGAGCATCGTCGGCACGCCGGTGGTCTCGGTGTCGCGGTGCGGCCGCGGGTTCACCGGCGCGGGCGGGATGCCGACCTGGGTCCGGCGCTCGGGGCGCGTCGCGATCGGCCTGGGCTTGGCCTTCTGGGCGTCGAGCACGAGCACGACCTCGCCGGTGTCGACGTCGTCGTTCGCGTCATCGGTCGCGCTGCTGTTCGTGCTGGGGTGTGCGTGGCCGTTCGCGCCGTCCGCGGCGTCATCGCCCGCATCCGACAGATCGGGCTTGGGCAGCGGCGAGGTCGGGACGCCGGTCTTGGTGGAGCGGAACAGGGTCGGCAGGGCGCGCGGCCGTTCGAGCAGCACCGGCTCGGAGCGCTCGACCACGCGGTTGCGGATCACGGCGCCGGTATCGGCGTCCTCGATCGCGGTCTCGGGAGCCGCCGTCGGGCCCGGTGGGGCCGAGTCGATCTGCGTGCGGCGGGTGTCGATCCGCTGGGTCGGCGGCGACAGCGCGTCCTCGTCGATCACGATCCGCGGCTCGTCGTCGACCGGGCGATCGTCGCCGGTCTTGAGGTCGACCTCGCCGGCGCGCGCGTAGAGCTCCGGCGGATCGCTCTTGACCGCGCGGCGGCGCGGCGGCAGCTTGCGCGGCCCGGTGGTCTCGTCGTGGATCGGGTTCGCCGCGGCGGGCGGGCGCTCGATCACGATCACCGGCTCGTCGTCATCGTCCTCCGGATCTTCGGGATCGGGCTCCGGCATCGGCGGCCGGATCGACGCGGCCCGGCGGACCGGGACCCGGATCTCGCCCGACACGCTGCGTGCGCGGGGCCGCTCGGGCGCGCCGTTACTCGGGGCCGGGGCCGGGTCCTTGGGCTGGGCTTGGTCCGGGGGCTGGACCTGAGCCTGAGCCTGAGCCTGAGCCGAGGCCTGGACCGGGACCTCCGGATCGGCGGACGCGGCCGGTGCGGTGATCGCGGGCGTGGAGGGCCGCCGGCCCGGCTGACCCAGACCCGATGGATGCGATGGATGAGGAGGATGCAGCAACAGCGGGGTCGGCGGCGTCGACTCGGTCCTGGCCGGCGGCATGGTCGGCGCGTCGGGCGCCGCGCGCGGGACCTGGACGCCAGCCTGGGCGGCGACCTGCACCGACCCGCTCGCCGGGACCACCGCGGGCATCCGCGACGACGGCGGCAGCGGCGAGGTCGACGGCGCGCTGTGCGGCGTGGCGCGCGGCGCGGGCACCACCGGCACGCCGGTCGGCGTCTGGCGCATGCCGGCGGCCTGGGCGAGCCGGGGCGCGGTGAGCGGCGGGATGCCGGCGTGCCGCGGGATCGACATCACCGGCGCCGGCGAGACCGACCCGAGATCGATCGGCGTGTTGCCGCTGCCGTTGTCGACCGGGGTGGGCGGGCCGTTGTCGACCGGGGTGATCGCGAGATCGATCGCCGGGTCGATCTTGGCCGCCAGCGGCCGCAGATCGAGCTCGCCGCTGTTGGGCCGCATGATGTTGATCGGGCCGGTGATCGGCGCGATCGCGCGGTGCCGGGCGGCGTCGACCTTGCCGGTGAGGCCCTTGGCGCGCGGCAGGCGCTGCGAGGCCGCCGAGATCGCGGCCTTGATCGGCGACGCGACCTCGGACGCGTGGAGCAGGCGCTGGCCGAGCGCGGTGACATGGCCGTAGTAGTGGGCCAGGCACCACGCGATCTGCATCTGGGTCGCGACCGCGCGCACCACGTAGGTGCCGGTGAAGAACGCGATCTCGTCGACCGCGTGGCGATCCGACGGGTCGCTCATCGCGACGGTGAGGTTGTTGTCGCGGTCGAGCGAGACCGGGATCGCGCGCAGCTCGATCGCCATGTCGCTCGGGATCGTGCCGACGATCTTGGGCGTCAGCCGGGCGAGCGTGTTGGGGTTGACCTGCGGGACGAGCAGGCGGGCGCGATAGAAGTCGGTCAGCGCGTCATCGCTGAGCACGCCGGTGCTGACCAGCTGCTCGCCGAGCGTGCCGCCGATGCTGGCGACGCGCGCACGCGCGTCCTCGAGGGCGTTGGAAGAAACCAGCCCCGAGCGGACCAGAAGCGCGCCGGCGTCGTCGGCCACAGTGATTTTGCAAGTCGCCGAAGTAGAGAGGCTCTGCCGGACGCGACAACTCCCGGCCCGGTGGTGATCATGAGGACAGGCTGGCTGCCATGTCAACGAACCCGCGAATCTACCTGGACTTCAATGCGACCGCGCCGCTGACCCCCCGCGTGCGTGCAGCCATTGCACAGGTCCTGGCCGACCCCGGAAATCCATCGTCGATTCACACAGAAGGCCGGCGGGCGCGGGACCACGTCGAGCGCGCGCGCGATCAGGTCGCCCGGCTGCTCGGCCGGCCGCGGGAACAGATCGTCCTGACCAGCGGCGGCACCGAGGGCAACGCGCTCGGCGTGCTGGGGCTCGCCGAGGTCGCGCAGCGCCGGGGCCTGCCGCGTGTGGTGGCATCCGCGGCGATCGACCATCCGTCGCTGCGCGGGGCGGTCGCGGCGCTGGTCGCGCGGGGCTGGACCCACCGGCCGATCGGGGTGACCGGGGCCGGCGCGCTCGATCCCGGGGCGCTGGCCGGGGCGCTGGCCGGGGTCGGGCTCGGCCTGGTCGCGGTCGCCGCGGTCAACCACGAGCTTGGCACGCTCGCCGGCGCCGAGATCATCGCCGTGGCGCGCGCGGCCGGGGCGCTGGTCCACGTCGACGCCGTCCAGGCCGCCGGCAAGCTCGCGCTGGGGGCGATCGACGCCGATGCGCTCGTGATCTCGGCCCACAAGCTCGGTGGGCCGCAGGGCGTGGGCGCGGTCGCGATCGCCGCGGACGAAGGCCTGCCGCTGATCGACGCAGGGCATCAGGAGCGCGGCCGGCGCCCCGGGACCGAGAACACGCTGGGGATCGTCGGGTTCGGCGCCGCGGCGGCCGACGTCCAGCTCGCGGACTGGCCGGCCGTCGCGGCGCTCGGTGACCGGCTCGAGGCCGGGCTCGGGGCGATCCCGGGTGTGCGGATCCACGGCGCGGGGGCGCCGCGGATCGGCGGGACGATCAACGCCGGGTTCGCGGGCGCGCGCGGCGAGTCGATCGTCATTGCGCTCGACCTGGCAGGAGTCGCGGTGTCGACCGGCGCGGCGTGCACGTCGGGCTCGGTCCAGCCGTCGCCGGTGCTGCTCGCCCTGGGGCTCGCGCCGGACCAGGCCCGCGAGGCGGTCCGGTTCAGCCTCGGCCGGACCACGACCGCCGACGAGATCGACGCGGTGCTCGCCCGGCTGCCCGCCATCGTGGCCCGGGCCCGCGGCCAGCGCTAGCATCTCGAAGCATCCCGAAAATCGCGCGACGCGACGCGCGGCGGGGTGAATCGAGCGGCTTTGCCGCGAGAGAGAGGGGCGGGAAGGCCCCCTGGTAATAGACGCGACGCGCGGCGGGGTGAATCGAGCGGCTTTGCCGCGAGAGAGGGGCGGGAAGGCCCC
The DNA here is from genome assembly GCA_036271215.1 of Kofleriaceae bacterium. GTDB lineage: Bacteria > Myxococcota_A > Polyangia > Haliangiales > Haliangiaceae > JABFXX01. Next base: position 22,750 of record DATBBB010000005.1, read on the forward strand.
TCTGAGTTGACGGCTTCGGGGGAGCGGAGTATCCCCAGCGCATGCGTGACGTCGTGATCGTCGGTGCCGCGCGCACCGCCATTGGAAGCTTCCTCGGCTCGTTGTCGTCGGTGCCGGCGCCCAGGCTCGGCGCGACCGCGATCAAGGCCGCGCTCGAACGTGCCGGCGTCGCGCCCGCGGACGTCGGCCTGGTTCACATGGGCATGGTGCTGCCGGCCGCGGTCGGCCAGGCCCCGGCGCGCCAGGCGGCGCTGTTCGCCGGGCTGCCGCAGAGCGTGCCGTGCGTGACGATCAACAAGGTATGCGGCTCGGGGCTCGAGGCGGTGATCAGCGCGGCGCGCGCGATCGCGGCCGGCGAGATCGAGGTCGCGGTCGCCGGCGGTATGGAGTCGATGTCGAACGCGCCGCACGCGCTCAAGGGCTCGCGCACCGGCACCAAGATGGGGCCGCTCGAGACCGTCGACACCATGGTCGTCGACGGGCTGTGGGATCCGTACTCGAACCAGCACATGGGCAACTGCGCCGAGCTGTGCGCCAAGGAGAAGGCGATCCCGCGCAGCGCGCAGGACGAGCACGCCGCCGAGAGCTACCGCCGCGCACTCGACGCGATCAAGCAGGGCCACTTCAAGCCCGAGATCGTCGCCGTGAAGGTCGCCGACAAGAAGGGCGAGATCTCGGTCGAGACCGACGAGGAGCCCGGCCGCGGCAACATCGAGAAGCTGCCGGGGCTGCGGCCGTCGTTCCAGAAGGATGGCACGGTCACCGCAGGCAACGCGTCGTCGCTCAACGACGGCGCGGCGGCGGTGGTGCTGATGAGCGCCGACGAGGCCAAGAAGCGCGGCGCCAAGATCCTCGGCCGGATCGTCGCCAGCGGCTACCACGCCCAGGCGCCGGAGTGGTTCACCACCGCGCCGACCCCGGCGATCCAGAACGCGCTCGCGCGCGCCCGGTGGTCGATCAAGGACGCCAAGCAGGTCGACCTGTGGGAGATCAACGAGGCGTTCTCGGTGGTCTCGGTCGCCAACAACCAGCTGCTCGGCCTCGACCCGGCCAAGGTCAACGTGTGGGGCGGCGCGGTCGCGCTCGGCCACCCGATCGGCGCGTCGGGCGCGCGGGTGCTCGTGACCCTGCTCCACGCGATGGTGGCGCGCGGCGCGCGGACCGGCGGCGCGTCGCTGTGCATCGGCGGTGGTGAAGGCATCGCCCTGCTCGTCGAGCGGGCGTGATCGGAGGACACCGTATGATCGCCACCGTCAACAAGCTCGGCGTCGTCGGCGCCGGACAGATGGGCCAGGGCATCGCGCAGGTCGCCGCCCAGGCCGGGCTCGACGTCCTGATCGTCGACGCCGCGCCCGACTTCGCGCAGGCCGGCATCGGCAAGATCAAGAAGCAGCTCGACCGGCTGGTCGAGAAGGCCAAGCTCGAGGCCGGCGCGCGCGATCAGACGCTGGCGCACCTCAAGGCCGGCGCCGCGCACCGCGACCTCGCCGAGTGCGACGTCGTGATCGAGGCCGCGCCCGAGCGCGAGGACTTGAAGCTCACGATCTTCAAGAGCCTCGGCGAGGTCTGCAAGGACGACGCGATCCTGGCGTCGAACACGTCGTCGATCTCGATCACCAAGCTCGCCACGGCGTCGGGCCGGCCCGACCGCGTGATCGGCATGCACTTCATGAACCCGGTGCCGGTGATGAAGCTGGTCGAGATCGTGCGCGGCCTGCCGACCAGCCAGGCGACCTACGACACCGTGGTCGCGCTCGCCCAGCGGTTCGGCAAGACGACGATCGGCGCGCGCGACATCCCGGGCTTCATCGTCAACCGGATGCTGATCCCGCTGCTCAACGAGGCGTGCTACGGGCTGTACGAGGGGCTCGGCACCGCGTCGGACATCGACGTCGGCGTCCAGCTCGGGCTCAACCACCCGATGGGCCCGCTCGCGCTCGCCGATCTGATCGGGCTCGACACCTGCCTGGCGATCGCCGAGGTATTGCATCGCGAGCTCGGCGACGACAAGTACCGGCCGTGTCCGCTGCTCCGCCAGTACGTCGCCGCGGGCTGGATCGGCAAGAAGGTCGGCCGCGGGTTCTACGAGTACGACTCCCAGGGCCAGAAGAAGGCCTGAAAGCGCACACCGTATGTCCTACGAAACATTCGAGACCCTCAAGATCGAGATCGACGGCGCGCTGGCGACCGTGACGATCGCGCGCGAGCCGGCGCTGAACGCGCTGTCGTCGCAGGTGATGGCCGAGCTGACCGCCGCGGTCGGCGAGCTCGAAGTCTCGAGCGACGTCCGCGTGGTGATCCTGACCGGCGCGGGCGACAAGGCGTTCGTCGCCGGCGCCGACATCTCCGAGATGCGCGATATGACCGCGCTGCAGGCCCACGCGTTCGCCCAGATGGGCGGGGCGCTCGCCGGCTCGATCGAGACCTCGGAGAAGCCGTGGATCGCCGCGGTCAATGGATTTGCGCTCGGCGGCGGCTGCGAGCTGGCGCTGGCGTGCGACTTCATCTACGCGTCCGAGAAGGCCAAGTTCGGCCAGCCCGAGGTCAAGCTCGGCGTCATCCCCGGGTTCGGCGGCACCCAGCGGCTCGCCCGCCGGGTCGGCGTGGCCAAGACCAAGGAGCTGTGCATGACCGGCGACCCGATCGACGCCGCCGAGGCACTGCGGATCGGCCTGGCCGACGCCGTGCTGCCGCACGGCGAGCTGCTCGGCAAGGTCCGCGAGCTCGCCGGCCGGATCGCCGCCAACGGCCCGCTCGCGGTCGCCGAGGTCAAGCGCCTGGTCCACCTCGGGCAATCCGCGACGCTCGACCACGCGATCGCGCTCGAGCAGCGCAGCTTCGGTCTTTTGTTCTCGACCGCTGATCAGAAGGAAGGTATGTCGGCGTTCCTGGCCAAGCCGCGGCGCGCGGCACAGTTCAAGGGACAATAGCCGATGCAGTTCTCGCTGACCGAAGAGCAAGCCGCCGTCCAGCGCACCGCGCACGACTTCGCGACCAACGAGGTCCTGCCCAAGGCCGCCGAGATCGATCGCGAGCACCGCCACCCGACCGAGCTGGTCCAGCGCATGGCCGAGCTCGGGTTCCTCGGCATCGCCGTGCCGGATCAGTACGGCGGCTCGGGGTTCGACAACGTGTCGTACGTGCTCGCGATGGAGGAGATCTCGCGGGCGTGCGCGTCGACCGGCGTGATCATGAGCGTCAATAACTCGCTGGTGTGCGACCCGATCTACCGGTTCGGCACCGAGGCCCAGAAGCAGCAGTGGCTGGTGCCGCTGGCGTCGGGCAAGATGCTCGGCTGCTTCGCGCTCAGCGAGCCCGAGGCCGGCAGCGACGCGGCGGCGCAGAAGACCACCGCGGTCCGCGACGGCGACGGCTGGCTGATCAACGGCACCAAGAACTGGATCACCAACGGCCCGGTCGCCGACGCGTGCGTGCTGTTCACGATGAACGACCGGGAGGCCGGCCACAAGGGCATCACCGCGTTCATCCTGCCGATGAAGACCAAGGGCGTGCGGACCGGCAAGCCCGACGACAAGCTGGGGATCCGCGGCAGCAAGTCGTCGCAGATCTACCTCGACGACGTCCGGCTGCCCGGCGACGCGCTGCTCGGCGAGGTCGGCGGGGGGTTCAAGATCGCGATGTCGACGCTCGACGGCGGCCGGATCGGGATCGCGGCCCAGGCGCTCGGCATCGCGCGCGCCGCGCTCGAGGACTCGCTGGCGTACGCCCAGCAGCGCCGCACGTTCGGCAAGCCGATCGCGCAGCACCAGGCGATCCAGTTCAAGCTCGCCGACATGGCGACCGAGCTCGACGCCGCGCGGCTGCTCGCGCTGCGCGCGGCCTGGCTCAAGGACCACAAGCACCCGTACGGCAAGGAAGCGGCGATGGCCAAGCTGTACGCGTCCGACGTCGCCAACAAGGCGGCGCGCGAGGCGATCCAGATCTTCGGCGGCAATGGTTACGTCACCGAGTTCCCGGTCGAGCGCCACTTCCGCGACGCCAAGATCACCGAGATCTACGAAGGCACGAGCGAGATCCAGCGCCTGGTGATCGCCGGTTACCTGACGAAGGGCGGCTGAGCATGCGGCACGCGATGATAATGACGACGACGATGATCACGAAGCCGAGCTTGGGGCTGTGTGCGCTGATCGCGAGCCTCGCGGTCGGCTGCGGCGGTGGCTCGCACGCCGACACCACGCCGGCGCCGGCGGATAACGCCGCGCACGAGCAGAGCGAGCAGATCCCGCCCGAGAAGATGGACGAGATCAACCGCGACCTCGATCGCAAGCAGCAGATCATGTCGCACTGCCTGGCGATCGCGATCGACAACAAGGAGCTGCCCAAGAGCTCGCGCGGCAAGGTCACGGTCGACCTCACGATCGGCACCAGCGGCAAGCCCGAGAGCGTCAAGATCGTCAGCGCGACGCTCGAGTCAAAGACCCTGGCCGAGTGCGTGACGCACCACGTCCAGGAGATCCAGTTCCCCGAGCTGCCCAAGCCGTTGGAGACCTCGTACACCTACGGCTTCGAGACCATGTAGTTTCGCGCTACGGTTAGCTCCGGCCATGGACTTCGAGCCGACCGAAGAACAGCTCCTGATCCAGCGTACGGCGCACGATGTCGCCGCGCGCGTCCTCGCACCGCGGGCCGCCGCGCGCGACCTGTCCGGCGAGTTCCCGCTCGCCGAGCTGCGCGAGCTGGGCCGGCTGGGCCTGCTCGGCATCGCGGTGCCCGAGGCGCTCGGCGGGTCCGGCGCTGGGCCCGTGGCGTACTCGCTGGCGATGCAGGAGCTGTCGTACGGCGACGCGGCGGTCGCGGTGGCGACCTCGGTCACCAACATGGTCGCCGAGCTGATCGCGAGCCGCGGCAGCCCCGAGCTCGCGGCGGCGTGGGTGCCGCGGATCGTGTCCGGCGAGCTGGTGTGCGGCGCGTTCGCGCTCAGCGAGCCCGACGCCGGCTCGGATCCGGCGGCGATGCGGACCACCGCGGTCCGCGCCGGCACCGGCTGGCGGATCTCGGGCACCAAGCAGTGGATCACCAGCGGCGACCGCGCGGGCTGCATGGTCGTGTGGGCGATGACCGAGCCGGGCGCCGGCTACAAGGGCATCACCGCGTTCGTCGTGTCCGGCACCGCGCCGGGCCTGCGGGTCGCGCGGCTCGAGGGCAAGCTCGGCCTGCACGGCTCGACCACCGCGCAGCTCACGCTCGACAACGTCGAGATCGAGGACGCCGCGATCCTGGGCCGGCCGGGCGGCGGGTTCGCGCTCGCGATGACCGCGCTCGACGGCGGCCGGATCGGCATCGCGTCGCAGGCGATCGGCATCGCGCGCATGGCGTTCGACGCCGCGCTGGCGTACGCCCAGGAGCGCCGGACGTTCGGCGAGCCGATCATCAACCACCAGGCGATCGGCGCGATGCTCGCCGACGCGGCGACCTGGCTCGACGCTGCGCGGCTGATGACGCTGCGCGCCGCGTACCTCAAGGAGACCGGCCAGCCGTTCTCGCAGCAGGCGGCGATGGCCAAGCTGTACGCGTCCGAGCACGCGTGGAAGATCTGCGACATCGCGCTACAAGTCCACGGCGGCTACGGCTACGTCCGCGACTTCCCGGTCGAGCGCGCGCTGCGCGACGTCCGGGTCACCCGGATCTACGAGGGCACGAGCGAGATCCAGCGGGTGGTCATCGCGCGCAACCTGCTCAAGGATCTGCCGCGCGGATGATGCGCCACCGCGCGGTCCTCGGGGTGCTCGCGGGGGCGATCGCAGGGCTCGGGCTCGCCGCGTGCGGTCACGTGCCCGAGCCGGCGGCGTCGCAGCCGGCGGCGGTGGGGGGCAGTGGCGCGGCGGGGCCGGCGGCGATGCCAGCCCCGGCGGCCGATCCCACGGAGCCGCCGAGCGAGGCGGTGCAAAACGAGCGGCTCGCCGCGATCCAGAAGGCGATGAACGAGCTCGACGCGGCCGCGCAGCAATGCTGGGCCGCCGCCGCCACCGAGCGGTTCGACATCGCGGGCGAGCTCGCGCTGCAGATCGACATCGCGCCCGGCACATCGCACGCGGCCGTGGTCCGCGACACCGCGCACAACCCCGCGCTCGCCGCGTGCGTCGTGCAGCTGATGGCGGGGTATCGCTGGGCGCCGCCGCTGTACGGCCAGTCGATCCAGCTGCCGTTCAAGTTCCGCGCGCCCGACGGCCAGAGCACGATCGACCGCGCGCTGGTGGCGTGGAATGGCCAGGGCCAGGGCGCGGCGCGGGTCTCGGTGGCGGTGCTGCTCGACGAGAACAACACCGGCAACGCCGCCGCGTCGATGGTCGAGCTCGCGATCGCCGGCGGCGGCACGACCGGCCTGCGGTGGGCCGATCGCGCGGAGCTGTGGTACTTCCTCGGCGCTGGCGAGGTCCGCTCGGTCGCGGGCGGCACGCACCGGGTCGCGGCCGGCGACATGATGTACGCGCCGCTCGGCGCCGCGCGCGAGGTCGCGGCGACCGCGGGCGATCTGCACGCGATGATCGTGTTCGTCCCCGGTGGCCGCGAGGGCGCCGCGCGCGGCGGGGCGCTGCCGACCCGCGAGGTCACCGGCGTTTTGTCCGCGCCGCTCTCGCCCGTGGTGCTCCCGGCGTCCGGTGCCCGGACGTTCGGCCCGGCGACGATCTTCGTCGATGGCTCGGTGATCCCCGGCGCCGTGCTCGCGGCCGACGTGCTGACTGCCCGGGCCGGCGCCCAGATCCCCGAGCACGTCCACGCCGGCGAGACCGAGCTGCTCTACGTGCTCGCGGGCAGCGGCACGATGACCGTCGGCGGCGTGAGCCTGCCGGTCACGCCGACCACCGTGGTCCAGGTCCCCAAGGCCACCCGGCACTCGTTCACCGCCGCGACCGATCTCCGCGCGGTCCAGATCTACACGCCGGGCGGCCCCGAGCAGCGGTTCAAGGCTCATCCGTGACCGGCGTGACCGGCGTGACCGGCGTGACCGGCGGCGACGCCGCGCCCGGCGCGCGCGCGCGGGCGGACGCGATCCTCGCCGGCGACCTGCGCACCGCGGCACGGTTGATGCGCGACCTCGACGACCGCCGGCCCGACGCGATCGCCGCGCTCAAGCAGCTGTTCCCACACACCGGCCGCGCGTACATCATCGGCGTCACCGGCAACCCCGGGGCCGGCAAGTCGACCCTGGTCGACGCGCTGATCGCGCACTACCGCGCCGCCGGCGAGCGGGTCGGCGTGGTCTGCGTCGATCCGACGTCGCCGTTCTCGGGCGGCGCGATCCTGGGCGATCGGGTCCGCATGCAGCGCCACGCGCTCGACCCCGGCGTGTTCATCCGCAGCCTCGCGACCCGCGGCCACCTCGGTGGTTTGTCGCGCTCGACGTTCGACGTCGTCCACGTGCTCGACGCGATGGGGTTCTCGCGGATCCTGATCGAGACCGTCGGCGTCGGCCAGGACGAGATCGACGTCATGCGCGCCGCGCACACCACCGTGGTCGTCGCCGTCCCCGGCCTCGGCGACGCGATCCAGGCGATCAAGTCCGGCCTGCTCGAGATCGCGGATGTCCTCGCGGTCAACAAGGCCGACCGCGACGGCGCCGCGCGCACCGAGCGCGACCTGCGCCACATGCTCGAGCTGCGCGCGGCGGACGGTCGCCGCCAGGTTGACATCATCCGCACGATCGCCACCCGCGGCACCGCGGCCGGCTCCAGGGCCGGGGCCGGCGCCGGGGCCGGCGCCAGGGCCGGCTCCGGGATCGTCGAGCTCGCCGCCGCGATCGAGGCCCACCGCGCGCGGATCGCGGCCAGCCCCGATGCCGCCGGCCGCGCCCAGGCTCGCGCGTGTGCGCAGCTCACCGACCTGGTGCGCGCGTTGCTCGCCGATCGCGCGGCGCGGGCACTCGAAGCGCACGGCGGTCTGGCAGAGTTCGCCAGCGCCGTGGCGCAGCACCGCGCCGATCCGTGGACCTTGGCCGAGCAGCTCATCGACGCGCTGTAAGCCTGCGCGTCGTCACAGGGATCCTGGTCGTGCATCCTGCGAGGTAGGTCGTTGTAACTGCGGTCACGTGCTACGTGGTTTCGGCGTCCGATCGCCGAGCGGATGCTAGACTGACGCAACTAATACTTCGCCTCGAGGTCCTATGAACTATCGATACTTACGAGTGGCGACGCTGGGGCTGTCGCTGGCCGGCGCGATCGCCGGCTGCGGCCTGATCAGCTCCGACGTCACTGACTTCGATCTCAAGCTTCCGGACAAGAAGTTCTCGATCGACACCGACGGCTGGCAGATCGATCAGAGCAAGGCCGACGTGTTCCTGATGCAGAGCTGCGCCTCCAACCCGACGGTGTGCAGCTCCGCGGTCCAGCAGGCCTGCACCATGGGCTGCTCGGGCACGTGCAACGCCAGCAAGACCTGCGATCTGTCGCTCGACGTCAGCGTGGTCCAGCCGGTCAACCTCCTGATGGAGGAGCCCGACCTCAAGACCGTCAGCGACCAGTCGGTCCTCAAGGTCGCGATCGACAGCGTCACCTACGAGGTCACCGCCAACAGCCTCAACGTCGACACGCCGCCGGTCACGGTCTACGTCGCGCCGATGTCGGTCGTGAAGGTCGACCCGACCAGCGCCAAGGCGATCGGGACGATCCCCGCGGTCACCGCGGGCAAGACCACGACCGGCCCGCAGCCGATCCAGTTCACCGCGACCGGCAAGACCGACCTGATGAACATCATGGCGACGTTCAAGACGCCGTTCAACATCCTCGTCGGCACCTCGCTCGTCGTCACCGAAGGCACGCCGGTGCCGACCGGCCGGCTCGACTCGGTCGTCCACATCATCGCCCACGCCGGCCTGTAGCGCCGGCCTGTAGCGCCGCCGGGGCGACCGCCGATCCGCTATGCTCGACGGATGCGGACGCTGGCCGTGCTGTTGTTCATCGCCGCGGTGGCCGGGGTGGCGATCCACCTCGCGCAGCGGCCCACGATCGCGGATGGCCGCGTGATGGAGGCCGACCTGCTGGTCCAGCTGCGCAAGAACGGCGTCCACGGCCTGCGCTGCGACCGCGAGATCCCGATCGGCAAGCGCGGGGCGGTGTTCACGTGCCTGGCGACCCTCGACAACGGCGGGACCCAGACCATCGAGTACACGATGGATCGTGCCGGCCAGCTGACCGCCAAGCTGCTGGCGTTGACCGGTGCCACGCACGCGCCGACGCGCGAACCAACCCACGCGCCCGCCCGCGATCGGATCCCGACATCCGGTGATCCGTGGGGCAACTGAAACCGTGATATAGCGAGCCAGGAATGCCGAACTACGCGAAGTTGCACGATCTCATCAGCCATCGCGTCGCCATCGAATACGACACCGGGGCGCGCGTCACGGGGTACCTCGCGTCGTGCCAGCCGAGCTCGGGGCCGGTCGAGTTCGTCGTGCTGTCGGACGCCAAGCTCATCGATTCGCAGGGCCGCCTGCTGCGCGAGGCCGGCGAGCTGACGCTGTGCCCGAACATGCTGACGTCGATCGGGCTCGACGAAGGCCCGCGCGGCCGCGACCTCAAGTAGCTGTCGCGCTCACCAGGTAGCCGCTGCGACCTCAAGTAGCCGCTGCGCTCAGGCACCGATCCGGCCGCCGAACCGCGCGACCAGCACGTCGTCGTGGTCATCGGCGTACGTCGTGACGCGCTCGATCGCGTCGCGCACCTCGCTCTGATCGAGATCGAGCGTGGAGCGCTCGCTGACCAGCAGCACCTGATCGCCCTCGGCCGCGAACGCGGCACCGCACAGGTGCGCGTTCTGCTCGAGCAGGTGGGCGAACAGCGCGGCGCGATCGACCGCGGCGTCGAGCGTCATCACCACCGCCGAGACCCGCAGGTGCGGCAGCTCGCCGGTGCGGACCACGGTGATGCGGGTCACCGCCGAGCCCTTGGCGATCCGCCACGCCTGCATCGCACCCGGCACGGCGAGCTGGCTCGCCGACGGTACGTGACCGAGCTCGCGGAGCGCTTGTTCGACGAGCGCGACGGTAGAAGCCAGGCTGGTCTCGCGCTGGTTCGCGAACAGAGACGTCACCCGCGGAGCGTACCTCAGGATCGCGCTATCTTGGCGGGGTGCCGGACGACAAGTCGACGCGCAAGGCCGCGGCCGCGCCGACCGATTCCCGGGCGGATGGCGC
>DATBBB010000006.1:0-14965 GCA_036271215.1 Kofleriaceae bacterium
GAAACAGCGGTGTAGAGTCGATGCAGCCTGCCGTCGCTGCTGTCGGGGGCAACAACTCCAGTCGCAGCGGAGGCTCCGGAGGAACCGGCTCGGCCGGTACCAGCCAAAAAATGGGTGGATCAGGAGGCCAAAGCGGTGCGAGCGGTAGTGGCGGAGGTGGCGGAGGGGCCGGCTTCATTCGCACGCCGGTGATCGCCGGTGCGCAGATCACGCGACCGCCGACGTAGGGCCGTCGATCTCACCCGCCGGACGGCGGTCCCGAGGCGGCGTCTGCGGTATCGTGCGCGGGTACATGGCTGCGGCCGCAGTGGATATCGATCGCTTGCAGCGCGAGCTCGAGGCGATCTTCGGGCCGCGGCGGGTGTCGGTGCGCGCGGTGGACCTCGAGACGTACTCGCGCGACATGTGGCCGCGCATGCTGTTCAGCTACCGCGAGGGGCACGCGCCGGCGGCGCGGCCGTACGCGGTGGTGTGGCCCGAGCACGTGCGCGAGATCGTCGAGGTCGTCAAGCTCGCGCGTGCGATGCGGGTGCCGATCGTGCCGTACGGCGGTGGCTCGGGGGTGTGCGGCGGAGCGGTGCCGGTGCTCGGCGGCATCACGGTCGATACCAAGCGGATGCAGCAGCTGCGCGCGGTGCACAGCGACGAGCTGTTGTGCGACGTCGAGGCCGGGCTGTCCGGCGAGCGGTTCGAGCGCGAGCTGGCGCGCCGCGGTTACACGTTCGGGCACTTTCCGTCGTCGATCTATTGCTCGACCGTCGGTGGCTGGCTCGCGACCCGGGCGGCCGGGCAGCTGTCGACCAAGTACGGCAAGGTCGAGGATCGCTGCGCCGGGCTGACCGTGGTCACCGGCCGCGGCGACGTGATCGAGACCGACGGACCGACCCGCGCGCTGCGCGGCCCGAGCTGGACCCAGCTGCTGCTCGGCAGCGAGGGCACGCTCGGCGTGATCACGTCGGCGCGGTTGCGGCTGTCGCCGGCGCCCCAGCTGCGGGTGTTCCGCGGCTTCGAGGTCGACGACGTGGCGACCGGCACCGCGGCGATCCGCCGCGTGTTGCAGAAGGGGCTGCGGCCGGCGGTGGTCCGGCTGTACGACGAGCTCGACACGCTGATCAACTCGTTCAGCCACCACGATCCGAGCGCCGAGCCACCGGCCGTGATCGCGCCGCCCCGACCGCCGGTCGAGACCGGGGCGCTGCCGGCGTGGCCCGGGCCGCCGCCCGAGGCGCCCGACGGCGTGGTCGCGCGGCTGCTCGACTTCGCCAAGGGCAAGCACCTGCGCAAGGGCGCGATGCACGCCGCGCTCGGCCAGAGCCAGCTGGTCAACCGGCTGGTCGGCGCGGTCGCCGAGAAGGTCGCCCGCCGCGGCTGCCGGATGGTGATCGGGCTCGAGGGCGCGCGGATCCGCACCGAGGTCGAAGCCGCGCTGACGTTCCACGAGCTCGAGGCCGCCGGCGCGCGCGACAAGGGCGAGGACCCGGGCTGGGCGTGGCTGCGCCATCGCTACGCGGTGTCGTACCGGATGTCGCCGATCTTCCGCGACGGCGCGTTCGTCGACACGATGGAGGTCGCGTCGAGCTGGGACCGGCTGACCGACCTCTATCACTCGGTGCGCACCGCGATCGGCCGCCACGCGGTCGTGATGGCGCACTTCTCCCACGCCTACGCCGACGGCTGCTCGATCTACTTCACGTTCGCCGGCACCGCGAACGACGCCGCGGCCACCGAGCGGCTGTACGACGCGATCTGGCGCGATGGGCTCGAGGCCACCACGCGGGTCGGCGGCACGATCAGCCACCACCACGGCGTCGGCCTGCTCAAGGCGCCGTACATGGCGGCCGAGCACCGCGAGGCGATGGCGCTGTTCGAGGCCGCCAAGACCGCGCTCGACCCCGACGGGATCTTGAACCCCGGCAAGATGGGCCTGGCCGCGCGAGGCCGGCGATGAGCCTCGAGCGCGAGCTGATCGATGCCGTGGGCTCGCCCCACGTCGAGGTCCTCGATCGCGATGACCGTCCGGATCCCGGACAACCCGGCCCGGCGGCCCGCGAACCGGACACCGGGCGCAACGCGCGCGCCCCCGCCCAGGCCCCGCCACCCGCGGCGCCGCACCGCTGGCGCGTCACGCCCGGCTCCGCCGCCGAGGTCGCCGAGGTGATCCGCCGCGCCCGCGCGCACAAGGCCGCGGTCCACCCGATCGGCGCCGGCGGCCGGCCGACCCGCGTCGCCGACGATCGGCCGCGGGTCTACATCGCGACCCGCCGGCTCGATCAGGTGATCCAGCTCGACGAGACGTCGCTCCTGGTCCACGCCCAGGCCGGGCTGACCGGGCTCGACCTCGAGCGCATCCTCGCGCCGCGCAACCTGTCGATCGGCGACTACCCGCCGGTCGTGCTGACCTCGTCGCTCGGCGGCATCCTCGCGGTCCGCACGCCCGGCAAGTCGAGCGCGCGCCACGGGTTCTTCGAGGACGCGGTGGTCGGGGTCTCGGCCGTGCTCGCCGATGGCCGCACCGTCCACACCCGGATCGCGCCGCGGCGCTCGACCGGCCCCGACCTCGCCCGCGTGCTGTGCGGCAGCGAGGGCACGATCGGCTTCATCACGTCGGCGGTGCTGCGGATCCACCTGCGCCCCGAGTCGCGGCTGGTCGCGGCATACCTGTTGCCGTCGATCGACGCCGCGATCAACGCCGTCTACCTCGCGCTCCGCGAGGAGGCCGCGCCGTCCGGGATCCGGATCTACGACGCGCGGGAGGCCGCCGTGCACTACCCCGGCCTCGCGCTGCCCGCCGGCCACGCCCTGCTATGCGCCGGCACCGCCGGGCCCACCGATCTCGCCACCTGCGATCGCGATCTGCTGACCAGCGCCGTGATCGCCGAGGGCGGCACCGCCACCGACACCGCGCTCGCGGAGCTGTGGTGGCGCCGGCTGCACGCCGGTGAGCCCACGCCGGGGCCGCAGCCGACGCTCCAGGTCATGGCCACCCCGTCGCGGCTGCGCGCCGTGTACCACGCGATCGCCCGCGAGCTGCCGGCGCTCGGCGGCACGCTGCGCGCGCACATCTCGCGGTTCGACGCCGACGGCGCGGTGATGTTCCTGACGCCCGAGCGCACCGGCACCGGCACCGGCAACGACAGCGCCGCGGCCGAGGCCATCGCCGCCGCAGCCGAGATCGTCGCCGCGGCCGAGCGCGCGGCCCAGGCCGCCTGCGGCTGGCTGCTCGGCGCCCGCGCCCAGGAGCTCGACACGTACCTGCGCGCGCTGCGCGACGCGCTCGATCCCGATCGGATCATGAACCCCGGCGCGCTCGCGTAGCTATGCGCTCTCGGACTTCTGCATGTCGGCGACCAGCTTGCGCATGAACAGCTCGATGTTGCGGCGCAGCGCCGGGTCGTCGCACACCGGCAACGCGCGGCGCCAGGTCTCGACCGCGCGCGCGTGCAGCCCCTGCCGGAAGTACAGATAGGCGAGCCGGGTCAGCGCCGGGAAGTACGCCGGCTGCAGCTCGACCACCGCCTCGTACTCGTCGACCGCCTCGGCCCAGCGCGACGCCCGCTGCAGCATGTTGGCGAGCATGAAGTGAACCTTCGGGCTCGATGGATCGCCGACCAGCGCGCCGCGCAGCCGCGAGATCGCGCCCTCGATGTCGCCGCCGTGGTAGCGGCCGAGCGCGTCGGCGAGCAGCGCCTCGTGATCGCCGCGCTCCTCGGTCGACATCTCGCGCATCAGGCGCTTCAGCCGGCGCGAGTCCAGCGGCTTCTCGAGGTAGCCGTCGGCGCCGTGGCGCGCCAGCTCGTCATCGGAGATCTGCCCCGAGTCGACCACCGAGGTCGTCACGATCACCCGGCAGCGCGCCAGCCGCTTGCTGCGCTTGATCGCCCGGCACATCTTGAGCCCGTCGAGCTGGGGCGTCGCGATGTCGGTGAACACCAGCTCGAAGTACAGAGCGCCCAGGAGCTGCAGCGCCTGCGCGCCGGTCGACACCGCCTGGCACTCGTAGCCCAGCTCCTCGAGCTGCGCCACCATCTGCATCCGGTTCTGCGGATCCGGATCGACGATCAGCGCGCGCACCCGGCCCGCGCCGACCTCGGTCGGCAGATCCTCGCCGCGATCGAGATCGGCCGCGATCTCCATCGTGCGCTCCTCGAGCTCGGCCGCGGCCCGCAGCTCGTTGGGCGTGGTCGCCGAGCCCGGCACCTGCCAGTCGCCGCTCGACGTCACGCCGGTCGTGCTGATCTCCTCCGACGGCAGCTCGTCGCTGCGCTCGATGTTGCGCGCGGCTTCTTCCGCGAGCGCGCGCTGCGCCCGGCGGTGATCGTCGTCGTCGCGATCCGGATGCACGACCGCGAGGTACGGCCCCGGCCGCTCGGCCTCGCTGCCGGTCAGGAACAGCTCGCCGGTCTTCCACTTGGCGAACGCGACCCGGATCGTCCGCGCCAGCGTGATGTCGAGCGCGATCCGCAGCTCGACGTTCTTGCCGCGCGCCGCCGCCAGCTCGCGCGCCGGGACGATCGCGTCCTCCGGCCGGGCCGCCGCGACCACCAGGGTCTGCGCGTCCTCGTACACCACGAGCGCCGAGAAGATCCGCGCCCACTCCAGCGAGACGTACTCGAGGACATCGAGCCGGATCACCGACTCGTCGAGCACGATCCCCGGCCACCCGGTCTGCGCCGACAGCGCCATGCACAGCTGGCGCTCGCTCGCGTAGCCGAGGATGTAGAGCTCGGATGCCACCGGATGCCGGCCGCTCTGATGTGCCAGCGCATCCGACAATGCACTCGCATCGATCACCCCTTGCAGGACGAGGATCTGACCTAGCGAGCCACGCACGTCGGACCTGAGGGTATCAGACCTCGCTCGAGGTCACCTTTTCTTCGGCCTGCAAGTAGTTGAGATTGCAACCGACCGCCGGCTAGCCGATCTGCCGGGGGAAAATTACGCTGGTCATTGCCGAGGACGTTGATATCCTCCCCTGCCCGTTAGGGAAACCCAACCGCGCATTCTTCGTCGGAGCCGCGAATGGCCCGACAGCTGTGCGACAACCTGGCGCAATTAGTGACAGGTACCCTGATCTTCGTTCATTGAATCAAATATTGAGAATTTTTGGACTTTCTTTGGACCCGCCGTACGATGGCACCTCATTGCTCGGCAAGTGGGCGTGACGACGACGAGATCCAGGACCGCGAAGGAGAAAACTACTGTGATTAACGACTTCAGAATCGGCGAGAAGGCCGTCTACCCAGCGCATGGCGTGGCGGAAGTAGTCGGGATCGAGAAGAAGGAGATCAACACCTCCGTGTGCTCCTTCTATGTGCTGAAGGTCCTCGCGACCGGAATGCAGATCCTCGTCCCGAGGGAGAAAGCCGATCAGGTCGGGCTTCGTCACGTGGCAACCTCGTCGGAGATCGACGAGGTATTCGATATCCTGCGCGAGAAAGACGTCCACATCGACAAGCAGACGTGGAATCGCCGCTATCGCGGGTTCATGGAGAAGATCAAGACCGGCTCGCTGTTCGACGTCGCCGAGGTCTATCGCGACCTGTACCGGCTCAAGAGCAGCAAGGTGCTGTCGTTCGGCGAGCGCAAGATGCTCGATAACGCCAAGCAGCTCATCGTCAAGGAGCTCGCGGTGGCGCGCAAGTGGACCGAGGAGAAGGTCGAAGCCGAGCTCGAGAAGGCCTGCGCCTAACGCCTCTCCCGTTGTAACGGCCGGTCGAGCCGTGCTAGGGCATCGCGCGTGCAAGTTCACGTAGCGCGCGCTGAGCTTTGGACCCTGCCGGTCGATGCAGTCGTCAATCCGGCGAATTCGCTTGGGATCATGGGCGGCGGCATCGGTGGCTTGCTGCGCCGCCAGGGCGGCGATGTGATCCAGCAGGCGGCGATGCAGGCAGCGCCGATCGCGGTCGGTGCCGCGATCGTGACCACCGCCGGCCAGCTGCCGGCCAAAAACGTGATTCACGTCCCGACGATGGAAGAGCCGGGCATGAAGATCGGGGCCGAGAACGTCCGCCGCGCCGCCCGCGCCGCGTTGATCGCCGCCGATCGCAACAACTTCAAGGTCATCGCGATGCCCGGGATCGGCACCGACCTCGGGGATGTCCCGATCGACGAGGCCGCCCGTGCGATCGTCGAGGAGATCCGCGCCCACCGGCGCCCCAACCCCGAGACCATCTACCTGGTCGATACCAGCGAGGAGATGGTGTACTCGCTCGAAGAAGCGCTGCGCAACGCGCAGGCAAACCTCTAGGCGCACACCGTAGGTAAGCGCGCGATCGTTCAACCGAAAACCCGTGCGTGTGCGTTGACCGTCACAGCCCGGGCCCTATACTCGCCTCGCTTTGCAGCTACAGGCATACATGCCAGCGGGCCTGGCCATCGTCCTTGCTGTGGGCTTCTGCGGTCTGTTCACGGCGCTCGCCGTCCTGATCGGACCCAGGGCCACCAACCCCGCCAAGCTCGAGCCGTTCGAGTGCGGCAGCGAGCCGATCGGGTCGCCGCGCGGCCGCTACTCGGTGCGGTTCTACCAGGTCGCGATCCTGTTCCTCGTGTTCGATATCGAGGCAGCGTTCATGTACCCGTGGACCCTGCTGTACAACCAGCTGTCGCATAGCCCCGGCCCGAACGGCATGCAGCTCAGCGTATTTGGCTTCGCCGAGATGTTGGTGTTCGTCGCGATCCTCGTCGTCGCGCTCGCCTACGTCTGGAGAAAGAAGGCGATCGGATGGGAGTAGAGCTAGCCACCACGCGCCTCGAAGACGCGGCGAAGTGGGCCAAACAGAGCGCGGTCGAGCGCGCGAGCAACTGGGGACGCAAGTTCTCGCTGTTCTCCTACCCGTTCGTCACCGCGTGCTGCGGCATGGAGTTCATGTCGGTCGCCGCGGCGAAGTACGACATCGCGCGGTTCGGCGCCGAGTTCCCCAGGTTCTCGCCGCGCCAGAGCGACCTGCTGATGATCGTCGGCACGGTCACCGAGAAGCAGGGCCCCGCGCTCAAGCGCGTGTTCGATCAGATGGCCGAGCCGAAGTGGGTGATCGCGTTCGGCGTGTGCGCGTCGACCGGCGGGTTCTACCAGAACTACCACGCGATGCCCGGCGCCGATCAGGTCATCCCGGTCGACGTCTACATCCCCGGCTGCCCGCCGCGCCCCGAGCAGGTGCTCGACGCGGTGATCATGCTGATGGATCGCATCCAGTCCGGCCGCGGCCACAGCCAGCTCCGCACCAAGCGCGAGCAGCTGATCGCCGAGGCCGCGCAAGACAACGAATAGCCAGCGAGTACGAGTAACCTATGTCGGCAAAAGTTCTCGATGCGTTGAAGGCGGCGCACGGCGGCGCGGTCGAGGCAGTCGAGTCGCAGCACGGCGACGAGATCGCCTGGATCAAGCGCGACAGCCTGGTGACCGTGGCGACCTGGCTCAAGACCGATCCGGCGATGGCGTTCGACGCGCCGGTGTTCGTGACCTGCATCGACCGGCTCGACTGGAAGCCGATCGACGTCGCGCCCGGCCTGCCGAGCTACCCGCTGTCCCAGGCCTGGACCGACGAGGGCGGCAAGCCGCGGTTCGAGGTCGCGTACCAGCTGCGCTCGCACCGCCACCGCCACCGGATCCGGCTCAAGATCGGCGTGCCCGAGCACGACGCGCGCGTGCCGTCGCTGTCCGGGCTGTGGCCCGCGTTCAACTGGCAGGAGCGCGAGACGTTCGACATGTACGGCATCAAGTTCGACGACCACCCCGACCTGCGCCGGATCTTCCTGTACGAGGAGTTCGTCGGCTACCCGCTGCGCAAGGACTATCCCAAGGAGAAGCGCCAGCCGCTGGTCCGGCGCGATGACCTGCCGATCAACCCGCTCAAGTCGACGACCGGCGGAGGGCATCGCTGATGGCCACGCCGTCGATCACCAATGACCCGAGCGGGCGCTCGCTGCGCCAGCTGGTGCTGGGCCGCAACGATACGCCGGACCTGTCGGACATCGAGCAGGACCTGCCGCCGGATCTGATGACCGTCAACATGGGGCCGTCGCACCCCGCGATGCACGGCACCGTGAAGATCGTGCTGACGGTCGACGGCGAGCGCGTCGTCGCCGGCGACGTCCAGCCGGGCTACCTGCACCGCTGCTTCGAGAAGGAGTCGGAGTACGCGACGTTCACGCAGGTGTTCCCGTACACCGATCGGCTCAACTACGTCTCGCCGATGATCAACAACTGCGGCTGGGCGATGGCGATCGAGAAGCTGATGGGGATGACCAGCCGGATCCCCAAGCGCGCCGAGTACGTCCGCGTGATCGTCAGCGAGATGTCGCGGATGACCGACCACCTGACGTGCGTCGGCGCGTCGGCGATGGAGCTCGGCGCGTTCGCCGTGTTCCTGTTCTTCTTGAAGGCGCGCGAGTGGCTGTACGAGCTGCTCGAGAAGGTCTCGGGCGCGCGGCTGACCCATAGCTACGTGCGGATCGGCGGCGTCGGCAAGGACCTGCCGGACAACTTCCACGCCGACCTCACGCTGTGCCTCGACCAGATCATCAAGGTGCTCGCCGAGGGTGAGGGCCTGCTCAACAACAACAAGATCTTCCGCGACCGGATGGCTGGGATCGGCGCGATGACGAAGGACGACGCGATCGCCACCGGCTGCGTTGGACCGATCGCGCGCGCGGCCGGCGTCGACTACGACGTCCGCAAGGACTACCCGTACTCGATCTACCCCGAGGTCGAGTTCGACGTCCCGGTCGGCACGACCGGCGACTGCCTCGACCGCTACCTGGTGCGGCTCGAGGAGCTCAAGCAGTCGATCCGGATCCTGCGCCAGTGCCTGGACCAGATCCCCGACGGCCCGGTGATGATCGACGATCCGCGCGTCGCGCTGCCGCCCAAGGCCGCGACGTACAACACGATCGAGTCGATGATCCGGCACTTCAAGCACATCATGGACGGCATCAAGGTCCCGGCCGGCGAGGCCTACACGTTCGTCGAGGGCGGCAACGGCGAGCTCGGGTTCTACGTCGTGGCGGACGGCACCGGCCGGCCGTACAAGGCGTACGTTCGCTCGCCGTCGTTCGTCCACCTGTCGACGGCGGCGCAGCTGATCCACGGCCACCTCATCGCCGACATTGTCCCGATCTTCGGCATGATCAACATGATCGGCGGGGAGTGCGACAAGTGACCGACGTATCCAAGACGCCCCCGCAGCCCGCCGTGGCGGCTGCTCCGCCCGTGGCCGCGCCGGCCGATCCCAACCAGGTGACGCTGACGATCGACGGCATGTCGGTCACGGTCAAGAAGGGCACCAACGTGCTCGAGGCCGCGCGCATGCTCGGCATCGACATCAGCGCGTTCTGCTACCACCCGGGCCTGCCGATCGTGGCGCAGTGCCGGCAGTGCCTGGTCGCGGTCGAGAAGAACCCCAAGCTCCAGCCGAGCTGCCAGCAGACCGTCGGCGAGGGCATGGTGGTCCACACGACCGACCCGCAGTCGACGCTCGCGCGCAACCAGCAGCTCGAGTTCACGCTGCTGAACCACCCGATCGACTGCCCGATCTGCGACAAGGCCGGCGAGTGCACGCTGCAGCGGCTGTACTTCGAGCACGACAACCACGACTCGCGGGTCGACGTGCCGAAGGTCCACAAGGCCAAGGTCGTCGACCTCGGCCCCACGGTCGTGCTCGATCAGGAGCGCTGCATCCTGTGCTCGCGCTGCATCCGGGCGTGCGACGCCACGAGCGGCCAGCACCAGCTCGAGTTCGCCCACCGCGGCGATCACGAGGTGCTGACCACGCCGCCCGGCGCCCAGCTCGATAACCCGTACTCGCTCAACACCGTGGATGTCTGCCCGGTCGGCGCGCTGACCGCGAAGGACTTCCGGTTCACGATGCGAGCCTGGGAGCTCGAGGCCACGCCGAGCGTGTGCAACGGCTGCGCGACCGGCTGCAACATCGAGATCCACCACAAGCACGGCCGGGCCTGGCGCCTGGTGCCGCGCCACAACCCGGACGTCAACAGCTACTGGATGTGCGACGAGGGCCGGTTCACGTATCACGCGCTGCGCGAGCACCGGCTCGCCGGCGCGGTGGTCGACGGCCTGCCGGCGGGCTGGGATCGCGCGATCCGCACCGCGGCGGATCACCTGACGCCATTGCTCGCGGACGGCGCCAAGACCGTCGGCGTGGTGCTGTCGGCCGAGTACGCCAACGAGGATAACTTCGCGCTCGCCAAGCTCGCCAAGGCGTGGGGCGCATCCGCGGTCTACGTCGCCGGCAAGCCAGCCGTGCCCGAGCGCGCCGACGGCCGGCTGCGGGTCGCCGACGTCAACCCGAACACCGCCGGGGTCAAGGCGATCGCCCTGGCGCTCGGCCTCGCCACCGCGCCGGTGGTCGATCTGTCGGCGGATATCCGGACCCTGGTCATGCTCGGCCACGAGCTGCCCGGCGTCGATGACGCCAGGCTCGCCGAGCTCACCGTGATCGCGATCGGCAGCCACGAGCTGGGGCCGGTCAAGTCCGCCAAGGTCGCCCTGCCCGCCGCCGCGTGGGCCGAGATCTCGGGCACCGTCACCAACGCCAAGGGCCACGTCCAGCGCATGCACGCGGCGTTTGCCGCCCCCGGCCAGGCGCTGCCGGCCTGGGAGGCGATCGTCCGGCTCGCCCAGGCGACCGGCCACAAGCTCAGCTACGCGCACGCGCGCGAGGTGTTCAAGGACATGACGCAGGCCGTGACGGCGTGGAGCTCGCTCCACTGGGCACGCGACGCCCGGCCGCTCGCGCTGCGGTTCGCCGGGAGCCGAGGCTAGGATGAGCACCCTCTACGCGATCCTCGACTTCCCCGCGGTCAAGTGGCTGTTCCTCGTGCTCGCGCTGGTGATGCCGCTGGCCTCGCTGCTGACGTGGGCCGAGCGCCGGCAGAGCGCGATGATGCAGGACCGGCTCGGCCCCAACCGCGCCAACATCGGCCCGATCCGGCTGATGGGCATCCTGCACTTCGTGGCCGACGCGGTGAAGATGATCTTCAAGGAAGACTTCATCCCCAAGAACGTCCACAAGGGGCTGTTCTCGCTGGCGCCGATCCTCGCGCTCGCCCCGGTGCTGATCGCGTTCGCGATCATCCCATTCGGGCCGACGATCTACCCGCACCAGTTCACCAGCATCATCGATCCGATCGAGCTGGCGACCAACCCGGGCGCCGCGGAGTTCGCCGACTCGATCCGGATGCAGATCTTCCAGATCGACTTCGGCCTGATCTTCTACTTCGCGGTGCTCACGCTCGCGAACTACGGCGGCACGATCGCCGGCTGGGCGAGCTACAACAAGTGGGCGCTGCTCGGCGGCCTGCGCAGCTCGTCGCAGATGATGTCGTACGAGGTCGCGATGGGCCTGGGGCTCATGGGCGCGTTCCTGGTCACCGGCACGCTCGAGCCCGGCGCGATCGCGATCAACGGTGCGAGCGGCGCGATGTCGGGGTCGAACCCGTTCAACTGGCTGTGGCTGTGGCAGCCGGTCGGCTTGCTGCTGTTCTTCACCGCAGCGATCGCCGAGACCAAGCGCGCGCCGTTCGACATCCCCGAGGGCGAGCCCGAGATCATCGGCTACTTCGTCGAGTACTCCGGCATGCGGTGGGGCATGTTCTTCCTCGCCGAGTTCATCGAGATCGTGTTCATCTCGGCGGTGATCGCGACCGTGTTCTTCGGCGGCTGGCAGGTCCCGTTCCTCGATCCGGACGGGTTCCGGATCGGCGGCTACGTCGACCCGACGACTCATGCGTCGATCGGCGGCATGGTCGCGCTGCTGCCGCACTGGCTGGTCGTGCTCATGCAGTTCGCGATGTTCGGCCTCAAGGTCGTGCTGCTGTCGTCGTTCCAGCTGCTGGTGCGCTGGACCCTGCCGCGGTTCCGGGCCGATCAGCTGATGAACCTCGGATGGAAGCTGCTGCTCCCGCTGTCGCTCGCGAACATCATGGTCACCGCGCTGATCAAGCTCATCTTCATGGGGTCCTGAGATGTCTTCCGCACACGATGATCATGGACACGGGCACGGCGACCACGAGGTGGCGGACGGCCCGCACGTCCTGGCGGTCTCGGATCGCCACCCGCGGGTCCGGACGATCCTGATCGAGCGCCCCGGCGCGCAGGACGTCACCCTGCTCGCCGCCACGACCAAGGGCCTGGGCATCACGCTCAAGCACTTCGCGCGCAACCTGTTCCTGCCGATGCGCAAGCTCGCATCGCGCAACAAGGCCGGCGCCCCGGTCGACGAGCCGTTCAAGAACGAGATCGAGACCGTCCAGTACCCCGAGGAGAAGGTCAAGTACCCCGAGCGGTTCCGCGGCCTGCATCGCCTGATGCTGCGCGACGACGGCGCGGTGCGTTGCGTGGCCTGCATGTGCTGCCCCACGGTGTGCCCGGCGCACTGCATCACGATCATCCCCGAGGAGAGCGACTCCAAGGGCATCGAGAAGCGCCCGGCGGTGTTCGAGATCGACGAGCTGCGCTGCGTGGTGTGCGGGCTGTGCGTCGAGGCCTGCCCGTGCGACGCGATCCGCATGGACACCGGCGAGCACGCCAGGCCGGTCGAGGACCGCGCCAACGCGATCGAGACCAAGGAATCAATGATGGCGCGCGGGATTCGCTCGATCGCCAAGCAGGGCGGCGAAGGCCCGAACTGGCGCGCGCACGCGGATGACAAACCGCACGACGTCAACCGGTAGTGCGCCCCGGCGACACATTCTCCGACGAGGAATGCGCCGGGGTTGTGCGCTCCCGGGGCCGAAACCGTGAGCGACGTCTGAACGAGAATTTTTTGAGTTGACGGATTCGGGCTCGATCCTTAGTCTGGAATTGAGCACCGGCGGTCTGATGCGAGACGCGGGGCAAATCTGTCTCCTACAATAGCTGTCCAGGGATCTGCCTCTGTTCTGGGAGTGCACGCCCGCTCGTCGGGAAGCCCAAAGGATTATGTGGAGCCCACCTACGCAAATGCGTAGGGGATAGAACGCCCTACGGTCGGACGGTCGTGCTCATTCTGGGCGCAGTGGTCAACAGCCACTGCGCCCACTTCTTTTTTCGGACTCGCCGCAGATCTCGGGGTCCGGACTCGCCGCAGATCTCGGTTTCGGGCTCGCCGCAGGTCCCGTCTGGATGCTCGGGCGCTCGCCGAACCGCATTCGCTCGGCATCGCGCCCCGCGACATCAAGCCGACCGGCCTTGCCCTGACCTAGCACTCCCGATGGCAGGGCCACCCGCCGTTCCCGGCCGAGAGCTTCTCCGAGATGTCACGATCTCGGCGCGGCCGGCAGCCCGAACAGACGCTCGTGATGAGCCGCCGCGTGGCAGTGCATGCACGACTCGATCGGACCCGCGTTCTGCACCGTGCCGTCGGGAGAGATCGCACCGTAGATCCACCCGGCGTCGCTGCCTGGTGCGTCGCCATCCGCGATCTTGGTCATCACGAACAGCTCGGTCGGCTTGCCGGTGGTCAGCTGCTCGCCCTTCTCGGTGATCATCCAGTCGATCGGCGGGAGCTCGAGCGACTCCGAGTGCGGATTGGGCGGTGCGTGCTGGACCGTCGACCGCACCGCCTCGAAGCTCTCCTTGACGATCGTGAAGCCGACCGGGATCTTGGCCTCGGCATTGAGATAGACATCCCGGTCGCTCGCCCGCGCGTAGTACAGCTTGCGGCCGTGCGGCGCGGCGTCGGCCTTCGACCTCCGGACGTGGCTCGGCGTGCCCCAGTCCTCCGGCAGGGGCATCCTGCACAGCAGGGGCGCGAGGTTGGGCCGCTCGTCGACCCGCCGCCACTTCGGGTAGGCCTCGCCGGCAGCGTGGATCGCCGCAACCTGGCGAGGATCCGGCCCCGGGCCGGCGTGCGCGGCGATCGAGAGCACGGCGATCAAGGACACAGAGATCAGGCACAGAGCGTGGCGCATGTCCCAGACCATGACCCGGCTCGCGCCCGGCCGGCGTAAGCTTGCTGTAAGGCTGCGGCAACCGCGCCGGCGCACACCGACGCCGCCGCGACGACCACCTCCATCATCGGTGTCGTCGGCGCACGTGCAGCCCGCCTGGGTCACGGTCGTGCACCATCCCGACGACGCGCTCGCCCGGGCGACGCAGGTCTCTCCGGAGATCGCGTTGCTCGACATCAATGATCGATGTCGACGTGGTCGCCGGCGGTGTCTTGCGAGGTGTGGGTGATGGTGACGCCGGCGAAGCCGAGGCTCTGGGCCACGCCGAGGAGGTGGAGACCTTGTGGAGGTCCGTGTCGTCGCGATCGCGAACCCGACGAGCCACTCTCCCGTGAGGACCATCGGCCTGAAGCCGCGAGCACATCGAAACCGCTACCGCTCCTGGGGGGGCCGGTCCATGCGATAACACCGCCCATGATTTCCACCCCTCACCTCCTCTCCGTCACGCTGCTTCTGCTCGCCGGCGCCTGTGGTGGCGGTTCCTCCGCCGGTGGCGGCGCCCTCACAGGCGCGGTCCACGGCCAGTCGATCATGATCGATGACGTGATCTCGGCTGCGGTGACGACCACGGTCGCTGGCGTCTCGATCCACGCGGCGGCGATCTTCATGGCCACCTCGAAGGACCTGTGCTCCGACGCGATGTCGAACACCGAGCACCCGAACGAAAAGGCATCGGTCATCCTGTTGACCGACATCAACGGCACCACGTTCAACACGCCGACCGCGACGGGCACGTACGCGATCTTCCAGGGCTCGGGGACCCCGCCCGCGAAGTCCGCGTTCTTCAACGTGCTGGTGGAAGATGCAACGTGCAAGGACGTGACGGCCCAGGAGGCTGCCGGGACCAGCGGGACCGTCACGCTGACCTCGTTCAGCGGCAACCAGTTCTCCGGCAACTTCGACCTCGTGCTCGACAGCGGCGATCACGTGACCGGCAGCTTCGATCCATCGGAGTGCCCGGCGCTCAGCACCGTGGTCAACAACTCCATGACGTCGACGTGTATCTGACGGCCGTGGC
>DATBBB010000007.1:0-4194 GCA_036271215.1 Kofleriaceae bacterium
GAGCGTGGCGCGGTGAGCGCGGCGGCGCCGCCGCCGAGGAGCTGGAGCAAGGTACGCCGGTGCATCATCAGTAAAGTCCTGTCTCGGGGTGCTGGATCAACGCCGCGCACACCGCCGCCCAGCCGGTCTCGTCGGCGGTCAGCGGATTCTTCGCCGGGTGGCGCTTCATCACCGCCTGGAACAGCGCGAAGAACCGCGCGGTGCGGTCGGCGGGCGCGAGCGCCGCGGGATAGCCCAGGAAGTTGCGATGCAGGACGTCGAACCGCTGGGCGAACTGCGCCGCGTTCGGCGCCGCGATCGACTCGAACGCGAACACCACGCGATCGATCGGCTGGGTCTTCTTGTTGTGCAGATCGTGCTCGGCGGCGCGGACGCACAGCGCCTCGCCGAGCCGGCCGAACGCGGCGAGCATCAGCGTGTTGGTCTGGGTCTGGCGCGGCACATCGAGCCGGTAGTCGGGCAGGCCGAGCGCGGCGAGGTAGTCGTCCCACGCGTCGAACAGGCCGCGGCCACGCGCGCGGGCTTGTACGTCGAGCGGCGCCAGCCCGCCGAACCACTGCATGTACGCGCGCAGGTAGACCTCGGACGGCATCATGCGCGGCCGTGCCTTCGGCGTGGTGTCGACCGCGACCTCGCGCGGCGCCGGCAGCGGGCGCGACGTGCCGGGCGCGATCACGTCGGACGGGCCGCAGCTCGCGAGCGCGACCGCGAGCAGCACGCGAAGCGATACTTGCGGGCGCGCCCCAGCGCCGATCATCGCCGCCTCGCGTCGTTGGCGTCGCGGTAGCGCGGCGAGGTCACGATCGCCTTGACCAGCGCGCGCATCCGGTAGCCGCCCTCGACGAACGTCCTGGCGAGCTCGGCCTTCCACGCCTGGTCCTCGGGGACGAGCGGGCGGCCGAGCAGCGACTGCGCCACGTTCTCGGCGACGCACGGCGCGAACTCCGGCGACCGGGTCAGCGCGTCGGCGAGCCCACCGGGGCCGGCCTCGGCGTTGGCGGCCGACGCATACGCGCCGCGCAGCGACGAGAACGCCGGGTCGTAGATCGTCTTGCACGCGCCGGGCTGGCCCTTGGGCTTGCTGCACTGCGGGTGCGTCATCGGAAACTGCTCGGCGGGCAGGTAGGTCCAGTCGGACTCCATCACCCGCGTGAAGTACGCCGCCATCGGCTCGAGCGTCTGGTGGCACGCCGAGCAGCCGGGGCGCCTGGTCAGATCGGGCTCGCTCGACGGCTCGAGCTTGACCGACTCGGCGACGAAGTCGCGGCACAGGAACGCGTTGTACGCGACGTGGGCGCGCGCGCGCCGCGAGCCGTACTTGGTGAGGAAGATCGGCATGGTCAGGATGCCGGCGGCGTGCGGGCCGCGGTCGGCGACCGGCAGCCAGGTCGCGGTGTCCTCGGGGGTGAGCGCGTCGGGGATCGCGCCCGGCTCGACGAGCGGCGCCGGATCGCTGTAGCCGAGGTCGGCCGCCGGGCCGCAGCACGTCGCGCCGGCGAAGAACCGGTAGAACTGGGCGAGCGGGCCGTTGACCACGGTCATCCGGCTGCCGAGCACCTCGCGGAAGTCGCGATCCTCGAGGAAGATCTTGTCGAGGAAGTGCTTGGCCTCCTCGCTCCACCACAGCCGCTCCCACGCCGACGCCGGCTGCGGCGTCGATTCGAACGGCGCGTCGCCGCCGAGCGGGGTGCGGGTCGGCAGCACGAACGCGGGTGGCTCGTTGGCGCCGCCCGCGCCGGGCATGCAGCGCTCGAGGCCGATCCCGCAGCCGCACTCGATGCTGGTCTGGAACCCGGTGCCCGACAGGCACGACACGGCGCGGCCGCGATGCGTGCGTGCGTACCCGGAGTCGCCCGGCGGCTGGTTGAGCCGGCCGGCGGGCGGCGGATCGCCCTTCTTGGCCCCGGGCCGGCCCGAGACGTACACCGTGCCGGTCTCGGCGGCCTGGGCCTCCTCGCGGCACACCCTGACCTGAAGTACGGGCGTCTTGCCGTCGGGCTCGAGCACCAGGCCGGGCACCGGCTGGAACCCGGGGAACCGCTTGGCCCAGTCGGGCGCGATGCGATCGACCGGCACCGAGGCGCGGTAGTCGGCGTACAGCCACCACGGCGACACCACGACCGTGCGCGCGTCGAGCACCGCCTGCGAGACCGGCTTCGCGGTGCCGAGCGGCGGGCCGTTGGGCGGGAACTGCTGGCCGGTATCCTCGGCGGTCAGGCAGAACTCGCCGTCGGTCGCGACGTCGACCCGGCGCTGGCCGCGCCGGAAGTACACGTAGAGCGGGCGCTTGGGGCCCTGGACCTCCTGGCGGCGGAGCTCGACGGCGTTGGGCACGAACGTGAACGCCGGGCCGACCTCGAGCCGCAGCAGATCCATGTACACGCGGCGTAGCCGCTCGGCGTAGCCGCCGCCCCCGAGGTGGGTCGCGATCCACGCGTCTGTGTCGAAGCTCGGCGCCTCGAACGCGGCGAGCTCGTCGCGGGTCGGCGGCCGGCCGAGCAGATCGATCGACAGCGCGCGGAAGTAGCGATACTCGGGCAGCGTGCGGCCGGCGTGCGTGTCTTGCGCGACTGCGAACAGAGCAACGATGATCAGGGCACGCCAGCGCATGGACACGCGGAGCACCGACTCGCCGCGCGCCCGGAAGGTTACCTCACGCGTGCGGTTACGCGGATTGTCGATCGTCCAGCCAGCCATGTGGTCCACGAGGCATACTGGGGCGGTGAGGGGTTTATTCAAGCTGCGTGACCACGTTCGCTTGCTGGCGACGATCGACCCCAGGCTGCAGCTGTTCGGCGCTGCGACCCACGAGTACCAGCTCGCCCCACCGCTGACCGACGACGAGCTGGCCTCGCTCGAGGCCGCGCTCGGCCCGCTGCCCGACGAGTATCGCGCGTTCGTCCGGACGCTCGCTGCCCACGGCGCCGGCCCGTACTACGGGCTCGTCGAGCCGTACCCGCCCGACGAGGCGCGCGATGCCGTGATGCCATCGCCGGCTCGCGAGTTTCTCTGGGGCCAGCCGGCCGCGGGCGATGCGGCTTGCCCGGCGGGGGCCCACGTGCTCGACGGGACGCTCGTGCTCGCCGACCAGGGCTGCGGCGGTCGCTCGTTGCTGATCGTGCGCGGGCCGCGCGCCGGCGAGATCTGGAGCGACTGGACGCGCGACGCGGGCCACGTCAGCCCCGAGGCGCCGAGCTTCGCCGCGTGGTACGCGCGGTGGATCGATCGCACCTTGCTCGAGTGGTGCGCGCAGGCCGCGCCGCGGATCGCGCTCGATGGCCCCTCGAGCCCCGAGGAGCTCGAGGCGATCGGCCTGTCGTACGAGCTGGTCGATCGCGCCGGCGATCATCCGGCGATGCTGCGGACCCTCGGCTACCTCCACCTGCGCGAGCGCCGGTTCGCCGATGCCGAGCGCGCCTTCGAGCGCGCGGCAGCGGCCACGGCTGGCTCCGCCGGCTCGCCCGCTGCGTCCGGCTCGCCCGCTGCGCCCGACGCGTCCGCTGCGTCCAGCTCATCCTCTGGCGGCTCATCCTCTGGCGGCTCACCCTCTGGCGGCTCATCCTCTGGCGGCTCATCCTCTGGCGGCTCGTCCCGTTCACCGGCTGTGCCCAGCTCGTCTGCGGTTGCTCACGCCCGATCCTGCTTCGCGCTCGACCGCGCCCGCGTCGCGCTGGTCCGCGACGACACCGCGGCCGCGATCAGCCACGCGCACGACGGCCTCGGCATCGCCGGCCTGTGGTACTCGACCCGCGACGAGCTACGCGACGTGCTCGAGCGTGCGCTCGGTGCTGCCGGCCGCCACGACGACGCGCTCGTCGTGCTCGATCAGCGCGCCGCCGAACGCCACTTCTCGTTCGAGCTCCACCACCGGCTCGCCCGCGAGCGGCTCGCCCGCCACGACGTCGACGGCGCGGGCGCCGCCCTGGAGCGCGCGGCCCGCATGGCCCACATCCTCGGCCACCGGTCTCCGCTCGAGGCCCGCGTCCCTGCCAGCTTCGACCCGATCATCGCCGAGCTCCGCGCCGCCGGCCGCTCGGTCGACGCCGACGCACTCGCCGCCCGCGCCGCCCGGATCCTCGACGCGAGCTGATCGAGCATTGGCCGGATCAGGAGTGTTCACGGTAGCTGCCGGTGTTGAGGCTGTAGAGGGTGACCAGGGTGTCCTCGATCATCGAAGCGACTGACGAGTGTCCG
>DATBBB010000008.1:0-55708 GCA_036271215.1 Kofleriaceae bacterium
TGCCAACCCCGTCTGTAACGAGCTGCTGCCAACCGCCGTGCAACGAGCTGGCATCAAGCCACCACCTACTGCCAATCACCGTGCAACGAGCCGCTCGTTTCACTGCCACGGGGCGTGCAACGTAACACACGCCTACGCCACCCTTGAGCTGGATACCCTCGATCGCAGTAGCGTGGACGCGCTCATTGGTGGGCGGCCCATTCGGCTGCGATGCTTGCGAGAACGTTGCGTCAACGAGCGTCCGCTTTCCGATCCCGCGGCGCTGCACAGCGCCAGTGTTCAGCGGTTGGTGTCGGTGTCCCCCTTCGTCCCGGGCGCGCATCGATCCTCCTGATTGTCGCGGCTAACTTACCATGGGATTCGCGAGCGAGGCATAAGCCGTATCCGGTCCCCGGCGCGCACCACTCACGATCGAGCGTACCGAGATCTGTAAGGCATCGTTCAAGAGTACGACAGCCGGATCTGGGCGCGCCCCGCGCCGACCATCGCCTTGCCGTTCGCCCGGCTACGACGCCGAGCCGACGGATCCGCCTCCAGCAGGCCGGCCTCGATCATCGAGTTCACGGCACCGCGAACGCCATGCGCAGGTTCCGGGCCCAGGCAGCCGAGCCAAGAGGCTCTCACTCTTGGCTTCCTATTGGGTAGGTACGATGTATGCGCCAAGGTCTGCACCGACGCCTCCCGGGCCAGCAACTCGCGGGTTACCGTCGATGTCTCTCGAGGCAATACCAGTCAGGTCAGCAGTTGGCCGGGCTTGATAGTGAATGGGGCTTCCGTGCATCGGATGCGAGTCCGTCATCTCGTTCGCGAAGTTAGGATTCATGTTGATGTTGTGACCTTGGTCGACGCCTGGGGGAAGTGGAGTCGTTGGTCCGATGTCCGAATAGGCACAAGCAAACCCTCCGACTTGGATACCCGCGGGAGCCCCAGCAGACATAATCGCGCTGTTGTTGTTCCAGATGATATTATTGAGCGCGATGAAATCGGCCTTCGCAGAACAGCTCACGCCAGCCACGGCCGTTGCTTGTGTCTGATTTTCTACAACTGTGTTGAAATCAAAGCGATTACCGCTCACACTGGTGTCTGCATCGAGCACCGCACCGCCCTTGGTTCCACCGGCGGTGCCATTCTCCAGGAAGAGATTGCCTACGATGATGAATTTCTCGGCGTTGGTGGTACGAAGACCGCCGCCCGCGTTGTTGCGGATCTTTGACTGAGATAAAGTGATAGCGCCGGTGTTTGTGTCGATGCTGGGGGTGTCGGCTGACTTCAGGTTGTTGTTGTGAATATCTGCCCGTGCGATGGTGAGGTCGCAGTTGCTGGCAACAATCGCAGATGCGGCCATCATCTCGATAGTAGTGCCGGCGATGGTTACCATGGAGTTCGTGCAATTGATTCCATTGTCACCGCTGTTGCCATTGCTACTACCAATAAGGTGTCCTCCGAGAAGCGCAACCTTTCGATTGCCTGTTACGGTCAGAAAGTCACCAGTGCCCATTTTTTTGATGGTCGCTCCTGCGGTTGATCCGTGTGCATCAATAGTGATGTCTACTGGTGCCGTGAAGCCTATTGTTGTAAACATGCCATCATCATCGATTCTGATGGTATTCTTGATGCTTGTAGCTGCAGCGAGTGCGTTTATTAGTGTACAAGGTATGCTTGTAGTGCCGCAGGTTGTGTTTTCTGGATCTGCGGTAGATACCACGTGAATGATGCTGCCTTGGTCTGCACAGGCACCACTCAGCAGGCATACTCCGATAGTACTTCCGTCTTTGCAGTCGGAGTCATCAACGCACGCCGCACACACATCTGCCTCGCATCTCGGTGTCGCGCCCGTGCAGAGCTCGTGATTGGTCGTGGTGCACATGACGCATACCCCGCCCGGTAGGCTAGTATCGCAAATAGGAGTGTTCGAGTCTGTGCAGTCGGTGGACTTTGTACATGGCGATCCACTTGGGGCGCCGTCCGACAAAGGAACAGCGGGTAGCGGGGGATATCCGCACGCCGACACGAGCATGATGATGGCAACATACAGGTGATGCGCAAATTCGCGTTGCCTGACAAGTATTCTCCTGCTTGGGGACTCCATCCCGAAGAGATCTCGGGATGGCGTTCGCAGTACGTCTAGGCTAGGTCGTATTTGGAGAATGGAGTTCGGAGATCTTCGTCTGCGCGCCCAAGCATCTCGATAAAGTTACGCGATTCATCATGCTCAGGCAGTCGAGCCAGGAGGCTCTCACTCTTGGATTCCTACTGAGCGGGTACAACGTAAGCGCCGGGATCCGCCGGTGCCATGCGCGGCTTGCTATTGATATCCTTTGCTGCAAGGCCCGTGAGGTCCGCTCCGGGATTGGCTTTGCCCTGAATTAGGCTGCTGGCCATCAAGGATAGATCGGTCAAGCTGACAAACTGAGGGTCCGTAGGAGAGAGATTGTGCGGACCGTTTTGGGCGCCTGTAATGCCCGTTGGTCCAATGTCGGAGTAATCGAAAACGCAATTCCCGCTGACCGGAGATCCCGCGGGTGTATTGTCCCAGATGATATTGTTTTGAGCAATGAGACCCGAATTGGTGCAGGCAACGCCACTCGTTAGACCCGTTGAGGTTTGATTGTTAGCGAATGTGTTAAAGTCAAGCCGATTCGCCGTAGTAGCTGTTTGTGCCGAGAAGCCACCCACATTGCTGGTCGAATTGCCATTTTTGTTGAATGCATTTCCGACAATGGTGAATTTTTCACCATTCCCCACGATGATTCCTCCGCCGGAGTTTCCCGAGAACAAGGATTGCGAGGAGGTGATGGTGCCACCCGCAACATTCACACCTGGCGAAGAGGACGCCTTGCCATTGTCGTGGATATTCGCACCTATCATTGTCAGGGTGCCTGGAACATCTACGCCGGTAGCATCATTCTGACTGATCTCTGTCTTGTATATTGTGACGGCACAGCTGCCGTCACCTTTGATTCCGATACCATCACCGTTGTTGCCATTGCTGCTGGCTAGCTCAATAGTTCCACCGATGATGGTTACCCCCTTGCCGTCCATAACATGTAGAATTGGACCTTTCATGTTGTGATGCAGCATGGCGCCTCTTGCATCGAGCACCAGATTCTTGCCGACATCGACACCGACCATGAAACTGGGCATCGTGGAGACGTAAGGACCCGCATCGGTGAGCTTGATGATGTTCTTCGTTGTAGATTTTGACGCTAGATCTAGTGCTTCATCGAGCGAGCAGGGGGTTGCCGTTGTGCCGCAGCTCATATCAGCGCTGCCGCCTGCAGAGGCATAGATGATATGAGTCGGATCGGCACAGGAACCATCCATCATACACACACCGGCCGTCCCTCCACAGTCGGAGTCGTCAACACACGCAACGCAGAAATTGGCTTCGCATCTGGGGGCCTTCCCGACACAGAGGTCGTGGCTGCCCATGGTGCACATGACACAGGTGCCGCCGCCGAGCGAAGTATCACAGACCGGGAGGGGGTCGGTGCAACCGCTGGAGGTCGTGCAAGCTGAGCCAGTGCCCGCCGGTGCGTCGACGCAGCCGTTGCCGGCGGAGTTGGCGCCGAAGGCGCAATAGTCTGGATTGTCCTTGCTACAGCCGATCAGCGCGATCGTGGAGAGCAGAGCGAAGGTGAAGCGAAGCATGTCGATATTCTCCCGGGAGACGGGGGGATTTCAGCGTGACGAGAGTCGTAACTAGAACCGTCCCAGCCAGCCGATGTAACCAGTGTCACCTGTAAATGCTGCCACAGGTGCAGAATCGGTCTTGAACGAGCGTAGCAAGAGGTATGTTCCGATGCCGCCTACGACCACGCCGCCGATTGCGACACCAACGCCAAGGGGCGCCGTGTCTCGATAGGTCTTGTGGTTGTTGAAAGCGGGATCCTGATCGATCGCGATGAGGACGATGCCGGTGACGATGGCGGCGCCGCCCACGGCGGTGATGCCGATCGGGGCCCACGTGGGGAGCTGGCTGGGGTAGTCGGTGGAGGTGGGGGGCGGGGCGGCGATGGGGGCGAGGACCATGCCGACGGCGTCGCTCTTGTTGCTGGAGACGATGATGTCGCGGGAGGCGGGGGTGAGGCCGGCCTTGTCCATCTGGATCGTGTGCTTGCCGGGGGGCATGTCCCAGTCGAGCGGGGTGACGCCGATGGCCTGGCCGTCGATGGTGATCCGGGCGCCGGGTGGGTTGGAGGATAGCTTGATGTGGCCGACGTCGCCGCCGCCGACCAGCTTCTTCATGAGATCGTCGGCGGCGGTGCGGAGGGACTGGTCGGTGCAGCGCTCGCAGGTCTTGCGCTGCTCGGTGACCGCGTCGTGGCCCTTGTCGAACCAGTAGGCGGTGAGGGTCACGTCGCGCGCGCCGGTCGGGGTGCTGCGCGATTCGAGGCGGGCGTAGAGCATGGTGCTCGACTTGGCGTTCTTCTCGAAGATGTCGCGCGCGCAGCCCTGGGGCTGGCTGACGACGACGAAGCAGTCGACCAGGGCGTTGATGGCCTCGGGCGGTAGCGGCGAGGGCACGAGGGTGTGGCCGTGCTGGCTGAGCCAGGCCTCGATCTGGGCGGCGAGCTGGGGCTGCATCGAGCCCTCACCGGTCACGACGACACCCACGTCGCCACCTGCGCGGGCCGAGGAAGCGAGCGTCGCCAGGAGCGCGAACGTGATGGCAAGCCGGGTCATTTATGGATCCGTTCGATGGGAGTCGTCTGATTCTCGTTGATGATCACGTTCGGCAACACTTCATTGATGTTGTTTTCGACGTTGGTGAGCTCGACCCGGTGCTTGCCGATCTTCAGTTTGATCGAGATCGGGGTGTCGCCATAGTGCTTGCCATCCACGGTGACGGTGAGCACCGGCATGCCGAGGACCGACAGGGTGCCTTGCCGCTTCTCGACGGTACGAGGAGGTAGGCTGCTGGCGGAGGTCGCATGGGAAGCCGCGGCGTCGAGGGGAGGCTGAGGCAGGGCCGGGGTAGGAGGCTGTGCCGCGACCTGTGCGGGAGGTTGGGGGGCCTGTGCCGGAGGCTGGGATGGAGCCTGCGCGGACACCGCGGCGTGGGGCGCCGAGCCGGTGCTGGCCGGGACTGAAGCATCGACCGAAATGGCGGCGCCAGGGGAGGTTGAACCCGGTGCCGCGTGCAGCATATCACCCACGTGGGCGTCGTCCGACACCGTGGGCGTGCCGCCGTTGGCAGGTGTGTTGGTGGGCGCCGGCGGCGCCGGGGTGCGCGCCGCGGTGACGGCGAAGAACGCGATGACGCCGACGAGGGCGGCGGCGACCACCGCGAGGGCGACGGCGAGCCCGCGCCGGCGCGGCAGCTCGAGGGTGCCGGTCGGCGCGGCGCGCAGGGTGCCGAGGCCGGGGCGGCTCGCGGCCGGCCCGGCGGGGGCAAAGCCGGGGGCCGTGGCGGTCGGCTGCGGCGAGGGCGCGTGCAGCGAACCCGGCACCGGCGTCGGGTGGATCCCGAGCGAGCGGGCGCGCGCGATGCTCTGGCGCACCGGGGCGTCGTGCGGGAATCGCTCGGCGAGCACGGCGGTGAGCGCCTCGCGGCCGCCGCGTGGCGCGTCGGCGCAGTTCATGAGATCGGCGAGCGCGTCCTCGGCGGTGGTGTAGCGCACCGGCAGATCGCGCTCGAGCAGCTTCATCGCAACGCGCTCGACGTCCTTGGGGATGTCGGGGCGCACGGCGCGCGGCCGCGGGATCTGGCCGAACAGCACCGCGGCGAGCGTGGCGCGGGTATCCTCGGCGACGAACAGCCGCTGGCCGACGAGCATCTCCCACAGCATCACGCCGACCGCGAACAGGTCGCTGCGGCCGTCGAGCCGCTGGCCGTTGGCCTGCTCGGGGCTCATGTAGGCCGGCTTGCCCTTGATGAACACCGACGCGGTGGCCTCGCTCGCGGCGCGCGCCTTGGCGATCCCGAAATCGGAGACCTTGACCGCGCCCTCCCACGACAGCAGCACGTTGTGCGGCGAGACGTCGCGGTGGATGATGCCGCGCATCCCGGTGGTGTCGCCGGTCGTCGCCGGCAGATCGTGGGCGAAGCCGAGGCCGCGCAGGACCTCGCCGATCACGAAGATCACGACCGGCACCGGCAGGTTGCCGGTCGCCAGCAGGGTGTCGAGGTCCCTGCCCTCGACCAGCTCCATGACCAGGAACAGCCGCGCCTCGGCGTCGCGGTCGAAGTCGAGCACCGAGACGATGTTGGGGTGCACCAGCTGCGAGCTGATCTGGGCCTCGGCGACGAACATCTGCGCGAACCCGGGGTTGTCGGAGTAGCCCGGCAGCACGCGCTTGATCGCGACCTTCCGCGAGAACCCCTCGGCGCCCATCGTGGAGCCGAGGAACACCTCGGCCATGCCCCCACCGCCCAGCCGCCGATCGAGGCGGTATTTCCCCGAAACCCCTACGCTCATCAGACGCCTGCAGTATAGGTGGCTTTCGCCATGGCAGCTAGCGAGGGATCAGTGAGCCCTGGCCGCGCTCGATCATGCCGTGGCGCCAGGCATCGACGAGCCGGACGAACGCGTCGGCGAGCTCGGGATCGAACTGGGTCCCCGCGCAGCGCTCGATCTCGCCGATCGCGACCTCGTGGGGCAGGGCGCGGCGGTACGCGCGATCGGAGGTCATCGCGTCGTAGGCGTCGGCGATCGCGACCACGC
Source organism: Kofleriaceae bacterium (assembly GCA_036271215.1). Taxonomy (GTDB): domain Bacteria; phylum Myxococcota_A; class Polyangia; order Haliangiales; family Haliangiaceae; genus JABFXX01. Next base: position 6,669 of record DATBBB010000008.1, read on the forward strand.
GGCCGACCAGCGGGATGTCGTGGCCGCGCAGGCCGCGCGGGTAGCCGCCGCCGTCGAACCACTCGTGGTGGCACCAGCAGCCGTCGATCAGGCCGTGCAGGCACGGCACCGGCTCGAGGATCCGCTTGCCCTTCTCGGGGTGCTGGCGGAACACCGCGACCTCCTCGGGCGTGAGCTTGCCGGGCTTGTTCAGCATGTCGTAGCGCACGCCGATCTTGCCGACGTCGTGCATCACGCCGGCCTGGACGATCCGGCGGACCTCGGTCTCGGGCAGGGTCAGGCCGCGGGCGAGGATCTCGGAGTACACCGCGACGCGCTCGGAGTGGCCGCGGGTGTAGAGGTCGCTCTCCTCGAGCGCCTGGGCGAACCCGGCGACGGTCTGCTGGAACATCTCCTCGAGCGACTGGTTGGCGCGGGTCAGGCTGTCGTTGGACGCCAGCAGCTCGCCGTACAGCCGCGCGTTGTCGATCGCGCTCGCGCAGCGCGACGCGAGCACCGAGAGCATCTTGCGGTGGCCCTCGTCGAACTTCTTGCCCGGCGTGAACGAGAACACGTTGAGCACGCCGACCATCGTGCTGCGGACCTGCAGCGGCACGGCGGCGAACGACGCCAGCTCGCTCGCCGCGCGGTCCTCGGTGAAGAACCGGCCGGCCTTGCCGCCGTGGGCGAGGATCGGGGTGCCCTGCGCGAACTGCTCGAGCATCACACCGAACGCCGGCGATGGCAGGCCGCGGCGCGGGGCGTCGTCGGTGACGATCTTGACCCGCTCCTCGTACTTGTCCGACCGCGGATCGCGCAGGTGCAGGGTCGCGACGTCGGCCTTGACCTCGTCGAGCGCGGCGCGCAGCACGACGTCGAGGACGTGCTCGATGTCGGGCGACAGCGCGATCGCCTCGGAGACCTTGTAGATCGTCAGCGCCTCGCGCAGCCGGATGTTCTCGGCTTGCAGGCGCTGGCGGTACAGCGCGCGCCGCACGACGTGGATGACCTCCTCGACCTTGAACGGCTTGAGCAGGTAATCGTAGGCGCCCTTCTTCATCGCCTCGATCGCGGTCTCGACGGTGCCGAACCCGGTCATCAGCACCGTGAGCACGCCGAGCCGCTCGGCCTCGATCTTCTCGAGCAGCTGCAGCCCGGACAGCCGCGGCATCTTGAGATCGGTGATCAGCAGATCGTAGGGATTCAGGCGCAGCTCGGTCAGCGCCTTCTCACCGTCCTCGACGGTGTGGACCGAGAACCCCTCGAGCGTGAGGAACTCGGCAAGGATCTCGCGGATCACGCGCTCGTCGTCGACGACGAGGATGCGCGCGGCGTCGCCCGGTTCTACGGTCACGCTATGTCCACGCTCCGTGCCGCGGCGCTGGATCGCATGCGCCTACTACTTCGCCGCCATCGGATCGGGGAGGTTGGTCGGGTGACCGTTCTCTTTATCGGCGCTCTCCTGCGCGTGCAGCCAGCTGTCGCGTGCGCTCATCGCGTGCGCCTTGCTCGACTCGACGCGATCCTTCGATGACGCCTCGCGCTGGCCGCGGTCGTGCTCCTGCTTGCTGAAGTCATCGAACGCCACGCCCTTGGGGGCGATGCCGCCCTTCTGGCCGACCTGCGCCTTGGCGGACTCGTACTGCGCCTCGTGCCAGTACATGGCCTCCTGCGAGTGGCGCTGCACGGTCTTGAGGTAGTCGATGTAGGCCTCGAAGTAACGGACGCGGAGCTCGGCGGCCTTGGCGAGCGCCTCGGCGGCGTGCTGATCCTTGGAGGCCTGGTTCATCCGGTTGGTATCGGCCGACGCGTCCGCCGACTTCTTGGCCGAGTTCGCCGAGTCGACGCCGAGCTGCGCGGCCTTCAGATCGTTGCGCACGATCGAGAGCTGGGTCTCGGCCTCGTTGAGGTCGGCGTCGGACTTGGCGTTTTGCATCTTCGCGAGCGACCAGTCGTTCTGGCTCTGCACGACCGACTGCTTCTGGTCGAGCGGAATCGCGGCGATGTACATGTCGTCGAAGTGCTTGGCGAGCGGACCGGGAGGTGAGTCGGACGAACCACACGCACCAACCACGGCAGCGCTAGCCAGCAAGCTGATCGCAAAGATCTTCGAGAGAGAACGCATAGGGTGAAGGCGAGCCTACTACGGTCGCCAACGGCGAGCTACCATTCCAGGGCGATGACTGCGCTCTTGGCCGTCGATGTCGGGAATACGAACACCGTGCTTGGGGTCTTTCGCGATGGCGAGCTCGCGGCGCACTGGCGGATCCAGACCGTCGCCGAGCGAACCTCCGACGAGTACGCGGTGTTACTCAAGACCTTGTTCGATCTGCACGGGTTCCCGTGGCAGGGGATCGACGCCGGGATCATCTCCTCGGTCGTGCCGCCGACGCTGTTCGGGCTGCAGCAGTTCTTCAAGCGCCACTGCGGCGGTCCCGCGCTGGTGGTCGGCGCCGGGATCAAGAGCGGCATGCCGATCCTCTACGAGAACCCGCGCGAGGTCGGCGCCGATCGGATCGTCAACGCGGTCGCCGCGTACGACGAGCTCAAGACCGGCTGCATCGTGATCGACTTCGGTACCGCGACCACGTGGGACGTCGTGTCGCCCAAGGGCGAGTACCTCGGCGGCGTGATCGCGCCGGGGATCACGATCAGCAGCGACGCGCTGTACGAGCACGCCGCGAAGCTGCCGCGGGTCGAGCTAGCACGGCCCGGAAAAGTCGTGGCCCGCAACACGGTGCATTCGATGCAAGCCGGCCTGGTGTACGGCTACGCCGGCATGGTCGACGCGCTGGTCGATCGGATCCGCGGTGAGGTCGACTTCACCGCGCGCTGCATCGCGACCGGCGGGCTCGCGCCGCTGATCGCGACCGAGACCCGGACGATCGAGGCGACCGACGAGCTGCTCACCCTCAAGGGCCTCAAGATCTTGTATCAACGCAACGCCTGAGCCATGCAGCACACCCCACTCGACGCGAATCAGCTCTCGGCGGCGGCCCAGCGCGCGCTCGGTCCGGGCCCCGGACGCAGCATGGCCGCGCGCGGCCTGATGCCGCTGCCGCCGGCCGACCAGGTCGCGGTGCTGTACCAGCTCTCGCTCGACGTCGAGTCCAACCTCGCGCAGTCGGCGCGCGCGACCGCCGCCGGGCTGCCCGAGAAGCTGCTCGCCGGGACGCTGGCGGCGCCGGCGATCGACGCCCGCGTGCTCGACTTCTTCGCCCACCTGATCGCCGACAAGCCGGCGGTGTTCGACGCGATCGCGCTGAACCCGGCGGTCGCCGACACGACGATCGCGACCCTGGCCGGCCGCGCCGGCTCGCGCGAGGTCGATCAGATCGCGCAGAACGAGCAGCGCCTGCTGCGCCACCCCGAGATCATCGCGGCGATGTACATGAACCGGCGCGCGCGGATGTCGACGATCGACCGCGTGGTCGAGCTCGCGGTGCGCAACAACGTCCGGGTGCCGGGGCTCGCCGCGTGGGACGAGGTCGCGCGCGCGCTGACCGGGGCAACCCAGACCACGCCCGAGGCCGACGCGGTGTTCGCGGCGGCGGCGGCGGCCGATCGCGACGACAGCGCGCTGACCACCGGCGACGCGGATCAGGCGCTGCCCGAGCCCGCCGAGGATGACGGGCACGCGGTGGCGGCCCCAGGGGACGAGGCCGAGGACCGCGACCTGTCGATCCCGATGCGGATCCGGCTCGCGACCCTGGGCGACGCGGTCGAGCGCAGCAAGCTGATCCGCGACCCGGTGCGGATCGTCGCGCTGGCGGCGATCAAGGCGCCCGGGGTGAGCGACATCGAGGCCGCGCGTTATGCCAGTAACCAGGCGCTGGCGGAGGACGTAATCCGCTACATCGCCGGCAACCGTAACTGGACCAAGCTGTACGGCGTGAAGGTCTCGCTATGCCGCAACCCCAAGGCGCCGATCTCGGAAACCACCCGGTTCTTGCCGTTCCTCCGCCAGAAAGATCTGGTGAGCCTCAGCAAGTCCAAGAGCGTGCCGTCGGCGGTGGTGGGCCAGGCGCGCAAGCTGATCGCGCAGCGCGGCGGCAAGCAATGAGCACGGTGGACGGCGAGGACCCCGAGCCGCCGGCCGCGGCGGCGCAGGGCCCGCGGCTGTTCGCCCGGTTCGGCCTGGCGATCGCGCACCCGCGGTGGGCGCTGGCGGTCGCCGCGGATCGCCGCCACGCCGGGCGCTCCGGCTCCGATCTGATCGTCGGGTTTCTCCTGCTGCTGCTCGCGACCCAGCTGCGCGGGGTGATCAGCGCGATCTGGCTCGGCAGCGCGGTCGACACCGGGTTCGGCCTGCGCGCCGCGCTGCGCATGCTGACCGGTGCGCTGACCGTCGATCTCGGCCTGCTCGTGGTCGGCTCGCTGGTGCTGTTCGCGCTCGCCGGGCCGCGCCGCAACCTCGGCCGCGCGTTCGATCTGGTCTGCGTCGCCGCGCTGCCGCTGGTGTTCGTCGAGCTGATCGCGACCGTCGCCGTGCGGTCGGCCGGGATCGACGGCGTGCCGGTCGCCGCGAGCTGGCTGCTCTCGGGGCTGGCGTTCGGCTGGATGGGTGCGCTGGTCGCGCTCGCGACCCGGCCGGCGCGGATCGCCCCGCGGCGGGTGCCACCGCCGCCCGCGGACGCGGTCCGCCAGGCGCGCTGGTTCGGGGCCGGCGCGGCGGCGCTGGTCGTGCTCGGCGTCGTGGTCCAGCTGCTGTGGATCGCGGGTCACCTCGAGCTGGTCAAGCCGATGACGGACGGCGACTCCGCGCCGATGTTCGCGGTCCCGCAGATCGGGCCGACCGGTCAGCTCGGCGACCGGGTCTCGCTCGAGACCACGCGCGGCAAGGTCACCGTGCTCGACTTCTGGGCGACCTGGTGCGGCCCGTGCCTCGCGTCGATGCCGCGGCTCGAGAAGCTCGCGCGCTCGCACCCCGACGTCGCGGTGCTCGCGATCAACACCGACGATCCCGCCCGGGCCCGCGCGGTGTTCAACGAGCACGGCTACACGATGAAGCTGCTGTTCGACGACCGCGGCCTCGCCGATCGCTACGGCGTGACCGCGCTGCCGTACACCGTGATCCTCGATCGCGACGGCAGGGTGCGCGAGGTCGTGCGCGGCACCGGTCACGATCTGGCGGCGCTCGTCGACGCGGCCAGCGCGTCCACGCCATCCGGCGGCCTGCCGGGCACGCCATCCGGCGGCTCGCCGGCCATGCCGTCTGCCGGCAAGCCCGCCGGCGCATCCGCCGGCCCGCCGGTCATGCCGTCTGCCGGCAAGCCCGTTGGCACACCCGCTGGCGCATCCGAGTGAGACATCCGCGAGGCGCCGCGGCGGCGATCGCGCGCCGGGAGCGCTTGGCGAAGTCGTTGGCGAAGTCGTTATCGAAGCGCGGGCGCGTGGTGGCGGTCGGGTCCTCGTGCTACCACGGGGCATGGCCAGCCTGGTCTGCGCCACGTGCCGCAAGTTGATCCCCCCGGGTGCTTCGGCGGTCCGCTGCACAGTCGCCTCGTGCAACACGGGGCGCATGAAGCTGCGGTTCTGCTCGGTCGCGTGCTGGGAGAAGCACGTGCCCACGGCGCGCCATCGCAAGCCGTCGTACGTGATCGAAGAGCGTGTCGGGCCCGTCGAAGAAGCCTGACCCGAAGCTGACCGAAGCCTGACCGCGGCCTGACCCGAAGCTGATCAAGGCCTGACCCGAGGCCTGACCGAGTGACAGGTTTTTGCGCGCGGTTCGCGCCGCGTGATATTTTTTTTGGATGCGACTCGGGACGTGTATCGCGCTCGAGCTCGTCGTCGCGGCGGGCGCCGCCGGCGGCGTGTGGTTTGCGGCGTCGCGCGGCGTGGCGCTCGCCCATACCTACTTGCTGGACCCCAACGCCGAGGCCGCGACCCTGGCGGTGCCGGACGGCCTGGGGCACCGCGCCGGCCGGGCGCTGGCGCCGCTGGTCCCGCTCGAGCGCTCGAGCCTCTTGCTCGCGCCGCCGGCGATCGACACCGTGTTCGGCGCGCCGGACCCCGAGTTGCTCGCGCCGATCGCCACCGCGCCGCTGACCAAGGCCAAGCTGAACCACGGCGGCACATCGCTGTCGATGCGGCTCGAGTTCGCATCGGGCGCGCGCGCGGCGTTCAAGCCGCAGCAGATCCACCCGCAGTCCGATCCGCGGCGCGAGATCGCCGCCTACCGCGTCGATCGCCTGCTCGGCATCGGCCACGTCGCGCCGGCCAAGAGCGCCGGGTTCGACATCGACGACCTGGTGGCCGCGGTCGACCCGGCGAACCGGGCGCGGGTCGCGGAGCGGATCGAGGATGAGGCGATCGCCCGCCACGGCAAGCTCTACGGCGAGGTCCAGTGGTGGATCCCCGACATCAAGTCGGTGCGCATGGAGGGCCAGCTGATCGATGATCCGGAGGGCCAGGCGATCTGGGCCGGGTATCTACAGGCCGGCCAGGCCGGCGCCGCGATGCCGCCGCAGCTGCAGCCGATGCTGGCGCAGATCGCCACGGCAATTTTGTTCGACCTGCTGATCGACAACTCGGATCGCTGGAGCGGCAACAACACGCAGGGCTCGCTCGACGGCCAGATCCTGTACTTCATGGACAACACGCTGGCGTTCTCGACGTTCACGCTCGGCCACACCAATAACCTGTCGAAGCTCTACAAGATCCAGGTGTTTCCGCGTGCGCTGGTCGCCCGGATGCGCACCCTGACCGCCGATTCGATCGCCGCCGCCATCGGTCCGGACGACGAGCTGCTCGGTCCGCTGCTGACAGCCGCCGAGATCCGCGCGATGATCGCCCGGCGAGACCACTTCCTCGAGTACATCGATCGCCTGATCGCGGAGCTCGGAGAAGACGAAGTACTGGCGCTCCCATGACCACAACCTGTCCGGCGTGCAGCAAGATCGTCGATTCGTTGCGTTCGCGCTTCGTCGGCGTCATCGACGGCAAGGTCGTGGCCTATTGCTCGGCCGAGTGTGCGGCGAAGGGCTCGCCGGCATCGGCGGCGTCGTCGATCGCGTCCTCGGCGGCGTCCTCGGCGGCGTCCTCGGCGGCGTCCTCGGGGCCTGCGACGAGCGCGCCCGGCAAGCCCGCCGCGGTGCCGGCCAAGGTCCCGGCCAGCGCCAAGACCCCGTCGACCGGGGTGCCGGTCGGGCCGATCGGGCCGCCGCGCCCCGACACGCCCGCGCCCGGGGTGCCGATCATGCTCGAGAGCGGTCCGGTGATCGAGATCGTCCGCGAGCCGGCGTCCGGAGTCGTGACCCCGGTCCGCGCCGATCCCAGCGAGCCGCGCGCCAAGCACCCCGACGAGATCCCGATGGCCGCGTTCTGGTCGGCCGACAAGGAGAAGTCCGGCGCGACCCGCACCGCCGGGTCGGGGTCCGGGCCGGTCCAGCGTGCCGCCGACGACACGCCCGCCTCGCGGGTCGCCGAGCGCAGCCACGCGCGGGCGCCGTCCGAGCCCGGCGACGTCGCCGACGAGCTGTCGCGCAAGAGCCGCGTGCCGCTGGTCGTGGTGGTGCTGCTCGCGCTCGGCGCCGGCGGCTTCCTGGTCTATCAATACCTGCTGAAGAGCAACGTGTCCGCCGCGACCCGGCCATCGCCGCCGGAAGCCGCGTCGGGCGCACCGGGCACGGCTTCGCCGGGAGCCGCCCACGTCCGCGGTCCGGACACCGCTACCGTCGCGGTCGCCGCGCCCGTGCCACCGGCAGCGCCGGCGCCGATCGACCGCGAGGCCGCCGTCGCGCAGGCCCGCGGTGTGCTCACCCAGGCGCTGACCGCGACCTCGCTGCGCGTCCAGCACCTGGCCGCCGCCGCGCTCGCACGCACCGAGGATCCGGTGGCGCGCGACGTGCTCGCCGCCCAGCTCGGCCTGCCCGTCGGACACCCCGCGGCCGGCGCCGGGGGAGCCGCCGGCGGGGGTGCCGGGAGAGCCGCCGGGGCCGCCAGTGGTCCGATCGAGCCGAGCGACATCGCCAAGCTCGACCTCGCGTACGCGCTCGCCCGCAGCGGCGACCGGCGCGGCACCGAGCTGCTCGCCGGGGCGCTGCGCTCGGTGCGCGGCGAGGTGCGCGACGAGTCGGCCCGGCTGCTCGCGTTGCTCGGCGATCCGCGCGGTGTGCCGCACCTGCTCGATCTGCTCGCGATCCCGCAGCGCCGGCTCGGCGCCGCCGAGTCGCTCGCGCACCTGACCGAGCCTCACGCGATCAAGGTCCTCCACCAGCTGTGCGACGACCCGAAGACCTCGGCCGATGACCGGATCCGCGCGGCGATCGCGCTCGGCATCGCCGGCCAGGCCGGCGTCGGCCCCGCGCTCCACGACATGCTCGGCAACGCGCACTTCAACGCGTTCGCCGCCGCCGCGCTCGCCGAGCAGAAGGACGCCGCGGCGCGCCCGGTGCTCGAGCAGCAGCTGGCGTCGAGCGTGCTCCGCGTCCGCGCGGCCCGCGCGCTGCGCCGGCTCGACCCCGGCGGCGACCCCGCGCCGGTGCTGCCCGGCCTGCTCGCCGTGCTCCGGACCGGCCGCGACACCGATCAGGTCCAGGCCGCCGAGGCGATCCTGCTGCTCGCCGGCCCGCCGGGCTGGTCCGCGTACGAGTGAGCGCGGCGATGGCGCGGTCCGGCATCGCGGAGCTCGGGGCGTGGCTGCTCGGCGCCGCGCACGTCGACGACGGCGGCCTGGCGCTGATGACCGAGCTGGTCGCGCGGCTCCGCACCCACGGCGTCCCGCTGTGGCGGTGCAGCTTCAGCCTGATGACCAAGCACCCCGAGCTGGTGTGGCGCACGGTGCAATGGAACGAGGTCGACGGCGTCACCGCGGTCGAGCGCAGCCGCGCCCAGCTCGATGCGCCGTACTTCCAGCGCAGCCCGATCGCGGTGCTGCGGCGGGGCGGGGCGCCGATCCGCGTCGCGCTCGGTGATGGCGCGCTGCCGTATCCGATCTGCGATGACCTGCGCGCCCAGGGCGGCACCGAGTACGTCGCGCAGGGCCTGCCGGGCTCGACCGGCGAGATCTCGTACATCTCGTGGGCTACCCGCGCGCCCGGTGGGTTCGGCGACGCGACGGTCGCCGCGCTGATCGCGCTGACTCCCTACCTGGCCAGCCGGATCGAGCTCGCGGCCGCGTACCACAGCACCCGCGCGCTGCTCGAGGTCTACCTCGGCCGCAACGCCGGCCGCCGGGTCGCCGAGGGCGCGTTCCGCCGCGGCACCGGCGAGCGGATCGAGGCCGCGATCTGGTTCTGCGATCTGCGCGGCTTCACCCGGCTGTCCGACGACCGGACCCCCGAGGCCGTGGTCGAGACCCTCGACCGCTACTTCGACTGCGTGGCCGGCGTGGTGATGGCGGCCGGCGGCGAGGTCCTCAAGTTCATCGGCGACGCGATCCTGGCGATCTTTCCGGTCGCGGCGTTCGGCGGCGAGGCCGCGGCGGCGTGCCGGCAGGCGCTCGCGGCCGCGGATCAGGCGTTCGCCGCGCTCGCCCAGGTCAACCACGAGCGCACGGCGCACGGCGAGCCCGCGCTCGCGTTCGGGGTCGCGCTCCACCTCGGTCAGGTCATGTACGGCAACATCGGCGCGCGCGACCGCCTCGACTTCACCGTGATCTCGTCGTCGGTCAACGAGGCGTCGCGGCTCGAGTCGCTGTGCAAGACGCTCGGCACCCCGCTCGCGCTCAGCCAGGCGTTCGTCGACGCGGCGCGGCCCGACGACCTCGTCGACCTCGGGCCACAGCAGCTCAAGGGCGTGCGCGCCCCGATCCGGGTGTTCACGCTCGGCCGCCACGTCGAGCGTTGACCTCGGCGCGCCGGCGGCCGGCTCCGGCCCGGCTACGGTCCGATCGTCGAGCTGGTGACCACCGGGCTCCCCGCCGTGGCCTGGACGAACAGCCCGGGGAAGCCCGCGGTCTCGAACGTGCCCTTGGGGTTGTCCTGGATCACCGACTGCTCGATCGAGAACATCCCCGACTTGTCGTTGCTGACGTAGAACACCGCGCTGCCGCCCTCGTTGGCGTGGTTGTGCTCGAACTGGTCGCCGCACACATCGAGGTTGTAGGTGTTGCCGTCGTTGTAGATCGCGCCGCCGTTGCCGCCCTGGCCGCTGTTTGCGCCGTGGCCGACCGCCTGGTTGTCGGTCAGCAGGCTGTTGATCACCGTGTACGACGTGCCGATGCTGCTGATCGCGCCGCCGTTGGCGCAGTGGTTGCCGAACCCGTCCGCGCCGCCGAACGTGCTGTGGACGATGTAGACCGGGCGGTTGACGCTGCCGCCGGTCGGGAAGTCGAGCACGCGGATCGCGCCGCCGCCGACGTCGGACCCGAGATCGTCGCAGATGTTGTCGAAGAACCGCGCGTTGACCGCCTTGAACCGGCCGCCGCGGACGTAGATCGCGCCGCCGCCGCCCTCGTTGTTGCCCTTCTCGAGCCCGGTCGCGTTGCCGTCGACGAACGCCAGGTTCTGCACGGTCAGCGCCGGCGCCTCGAGGTTGTTGCAGTCCGGCGACGTGATGTGCTGCGCGGCGTCGCACGTGTCCTGGTACAGGATGCGGATCTTGCCGCCGCCCGACAGCGCGACCTTGCCGCCGCCGTCGATCACGATCTTGGGGCCGGTGTCGTTGAAGATCTTCGCGGTCGCGGTCAGCGTGATCGTCACCGGATCGGGGCCGCAGTTGAACGTGATCACACCGCCCTTGGCGACCGCGGTGACCACCGCGTCGCCGGTGCAGCTCGCCGGGGTGCCGGTGCCGACCACGGTCGTCGGGCTCGAGACGTCCTCGGCGCCGGCGCCGGTGGGCACCGCGCACGTGCCGTCGGGGTTGCCGGCGGCCGGCCCGTTCTGGGCCTGGGTCGCGTCGGGGCCTGGCTGATCGTCGCCGCCGCTGCCGCCGTCCGCCGCGCCATGCCCCCCGCCGCAGCCAGCGGCCAGGGTCACCGCGGCGAGCGTGTAGAGCGCCGCGCGCCCGTGCGTCGAGATCCGGAATCGGCGCATGTTGCCTCCGCCGCGAGCGTCGGTGAGACCGCCCTGCGCGGCAAGCGATCTGTGCCGCGAGGTCGTGCCGGCGTGACGGACAGCGGTGCGACGACGTGCGTGCAGCGCGGATGATTCGGCACCGGCGTGGCCGGCGCCTTGGCCGGGCGGTGTGGCCGGCGGCTTGGCCGGATGCCCGAAGGGGATGCTCGGGAGGCGATGGCGGCACGCGGAGGCTCCTTGCGACCATGATCGCCTGGCGCAGTCCTGCCTCGAGAACCTCTTGCCGTCAATGATTGCAGGTAGTTGGTGCCGTATCGAGCACGCTTCGCGCCACGCCCTCGGGGCTGCATCATTGACACGGTCCGCCCCGCGGACCAGACTCCGCGGCCTCGATGGCAACCCGTCGTTCTGCCTCTGCGTCGTCGGCTGACGCCGCCGCTGCTGCCGCTGCGCCCGGCCAGCGGATCTACTTCGTCTCGCTCGGGTGCCCCAAGAACCAGGTCGACACCGAGTTGATGCTCGGCCAGGTCCAGGCCGCGGGCCACACGCTGATCGACGCGCCGGACGGCGCCGATGTCATCGTGGTCAACACCTGCGCGTTCATCGACGCCGCCAAGGAAGAGAGCGTCGACACGATCCTCGAGATGGCGCAGCACAAGACCCGCGGCGACCAGAAGCTGGTGGTCACCGGCTGCCTCGCGCAGCGCTACGCCGACGAGCTCGCCAAGGACATCCCCGAGATCGATCACATCCTCGGCTCGTCGGACTTTCCGTCGATCGCCAAGGCGCTCGAGGCGGCGCGTACGCCGGTCCGTGGCAAGGGCCGCAAGCGGGCGCTGCCGGTGATCCAGGTCGCCGAGACCCCGAGCTACATCTACGACCACGACACCCCGCGGGTCCGGATCGGCGCGACCCACTCGGCGTACGTCAAGATCGCCGAGGGCTGCGATCGGCCGTGCGCGTTCTGCATCATCCCCAAGCTGCGCGGGCCGCAGCGCAGCCGCGCGATCGACGACATCGTCGCCGAGGTCCGCGCGCTCGGCCGGGACGGCGTGGTCGAGATCAACCTGATCGCGCAGGACCTGACGCGCTACGGCTGGGACGCCGGCACGTCGCCCGAGGCGCGCCAGACCCTCGCGCAGCTGCTGCGCGCGCTCGGCAAGGTCGACGGCGTGTCGTGGATCCGCCTGCACTACACGTTCCCCAGCGCGTTCGACGACGAGCTGATCGACGCGATCGCGAGCGAGCCCAAGGTCGTCAAGTACATCGACGTCCCGCTGCAGCACATCAGCGACCCGATGCTCAAGCGGATGCGGCGCGGCCACTCGAGCCGGATCACCCGCGAGCTGGTCGCCAAGCTGCGCGGCCGGATCGACAATGTCGTCCTGCGCACCACGTTCATCGTCGGCCACCCCGGCGAGACCGCCGCCGAGTTCGACGAGCTGTGCGAGTTCGTCGCCGAGTCGAAGTTCGATCGCGCCGGCGCGTTCACGTTCTCGGTCGAGCCCGGGACGGTGTCGGCGATCTTGCCGCACCGGGTCGACGCCGATATCGCGGCCGAGCGCCAGCAGACCCTGATGGAGATCCAGCGCAAGATCAGCCTGGCCCGCCACGAGGCGATGGTCGGCCGCGAGATCGATGTCCTGGTCGAGGGCGTGTCGGGAGAGTCGGAGTACCTGATGGAGGGCCGGTGGTACGGCCAGGCGCCGGGCATCGACGGCGTGACCTACCTGTCCGATCGCCAGGTCGCGCCGGGCTCGCTGGTCCGCGCCCGGGTCACCCAGGCCAGCGACTACGACCTCGCCGCGACCCTCGACGTTTGATCCCGATCGCGCGGGATCGGCTCAGACCTCGAGCCGGCTGATCCGGCGGAACCCGACGGCGCCCCAGATCGCGGCGATGATCAGCATCCCGACCAGCGGCGTGACGATCGCCGGCGGGTCGTCGGTGAGCCCGGCCAGCACGCGGACCTGGTGGGTCACCGACAGCTCGGCGAGCGAGAACGGCCACGCGCCGATGAACGTGTCGACCAGCAGGTAGCTGATCGTCAGCGCCATGCCCTGCCGGGGGGCGAGCAGCGCGATCCCGGCCGCGATCAGCGCGATCACCACGCAGCCGGCCGCGAGCGCGACGCAGCTGATCGCGCTCGGCGCGGCGCCGGCCCCGACCAGGTTGCCGACGAGCCAGCCGGCGACCACGAGCCCGATCACCAGCGGGACCAGCGCGCACAGCTTGCCGGCGAGGATCTGCCAGCGCTCGATCGGCCGCGACCACAGGTACGTGCTGGTCTTGGACTCGAGCTCCTCACCGATCGACGACGCCACGAACAGCGCCGGGATCAGCACGAGCAGCGGCGTGGTCGACAGCATGAGGTCGCGCGGCTCGGACGCGCCGGCGCTCATGCGGCGGACGTAGCCGTAGAGCACCGGGGTCAGCGCGATCAGCGCGCCGACCCACAGCCCCCGGCCGCGGACCAGCCGGCGCAGGGTCACCCGGGCGAGCGTGGCCACCGGCGAGCGCGTGGGTGTGCCCCCCGGGGTGCTCATCGCTGTACCCCTCGGTGTACCCCTCGCTGTACCCCTCGCTCGCTCATCGCCGCGCTCCGTCGCCGGTCAGGTACTCGAACACCGCCCCGAGGTTGTTGTCGGGCGACGACAGCGCCGAGATCGTCACGTCGTGCACCAGCGCGGCCGCCGCGACCTGATCGTAGCACCGGTCGGGATCGCGGGTCTCGATCACCACGCCGCCGCGCTCGAAGCTGAGCCGCGCGACGTGGGCCTCGGCGGCGAGCACCTGCGCGATCGCGTGCGGCCGATCGCACTCGACCCGGATCCGGTGCGGGTGGCGATCGATCAGCCGGCGGATCTCGAACACGTTGCCCTCGGCGAGCACCTGGCCGCGATAGATCACCAGGATGTCCTGGGTCAGCGCCTCGATCTCGTACAGCACGTGGCTCGACACGACGATCGTTTTGCCCGCGGCGCCGAGCTGCTTGATCCGCTCGATGATGTCGGCGCGCGCCGCCGGGTCGACGCCGGTCAGCGGCTCGTCGAGCAGCAGGAAGTCCGGGTCGTGGACGATCGCGGTGGCGAGCTTGGTGCGCTGCCGCATGCCCTTGGAGAACCCGCGGACCCGGCGGTGCATCGCGCCGGTCATCCCGACCTGATCGATCGCGGCCTGGGCCGCGCGGCCGGCCTGCGCCGGGGCCAGGCCCGAGAGCTGCGCCATCGCGGTCACCAGCTCGAGCGCGGTCAGCTCGTCCCACGTCGCCTCGTGCTCGGGTGCGTAGCCGATCCGGCGCCGCACGCCGGCGTCGGAGAACGGGTCGCCCCCGAACACCGTGAGCGCGCCGCGCGACGGCCGCAACAGGCCCCCCATCATCTTGATCAGCGTCGACTTGCCGGCGCCGTTGGGGCCGAGTAGCCCGACGATGCCGCCGGCCAGGCTCCAGGTCACGTCGGAGACCCCGAGCACGTGGCCGTACCACTTGCTGCAGCGCTCGGCGACCACGACCGCGCCGGCGTCGCCGGTCACGACGCACCTCCCACGCCGGTCTGCTGGGCCCGCCGGACCCGCCAGATCACGACCGCGATCGCGAGCACGGCGTGGACCGCGATCGACGTCACCGCGGCCCAGGTCGGGATCGTGATGCCGCCGCGGGCGATCCGCATGCCGAACAGATCGTAGGCCACCGCCTGCAGCGCCGAGGGCAGGTCGAACGCGGCGACCGCCTTGGCGCTGGTGCCGACGTGGCCGATGCCCTCGGCGATCCCGCCGATCACGATGTCGTACGCGGCCCACAGCGCCATCGCGTAGCGCGGGTTACTCACCAGCGCCGAGAACCCGAGCGGCACGACCGCGTAGATCACGGTGCCGAGCGCGCCGATCGCGAGCGCCTTGGGCAACGTCGGCAGCAGCGCGACCACCTGGTCGAGGTTATCGGCCAGCCCGAGCCGGAACCCGGCGAGCAGCACCGGCCCGGCGACCATGATCGCCGACAGCAAGATGCCCAGCCCCGCGAGCTTGCCGAGCACGTAGTCGCGCGGCCGGACCGAGCGCGCGAAGTAGAACGTGAACGCGCCGCTCTGGACGTCGCCGGCGACCACGGTCGAGCACACCAGCAGGCTGACCAGGAACCCGATCTTGCAGTACCAGATCAGCGAGAACGGGAGCAGGCCGTCCGAGAACCGGACGATCTCGC
Source organism: Kofleriaceae bacterium (assembly GCA_036271215.1). Lineage (GTDB taxonomy): Bacteria > Myxococcota_A > Polyangia > Haliangiales > Haliangiaceae > JABFXX01. The sequence goes on from DATBBB010000008.1 coordinate 21,810, forward strand.
CGCTGATCGCACCGAGCATCCGGAACAGCTCGTTGCGCAGGAAGTACATTACCGTGCCGGTCGCGAACGTCGCGATCAGCGCGGCGATCAGCGCCGCCTTGAACCGCCACCAGCCCTTCCACGCGGTCGACAGCTGGTGGCGCATGATCACCATCCAGCGGGTGTCGACCGAGCGCCGGCTGCCGACGTAGCGCTTGTAGCCGAGGTCGTGGATCTGGCCGGTGCTCACGATGGGCCCCCCGGCAGGCCGGGCGAGCCGGGCGAGCCGGGCGAGGCCTCGCCGATCACGCGCAGGAACGCGGCCTCGACGCTCTCGCGCTGCACGCCGAGCGCGCGGATCTGGAGCCCGGTGTCCCGGGCGGCCTCGAACACCATCCGGCTGGTCGCGTGCGGTGGCAGGTTGACCCAGAGCGCGAGCGGCGAGGTCACGCGGCAGGTGGCGCCGGCGGCGGTCAGCGCGTCGGCGAGCCGGCCCGCCTCGGCCTTGACCTCGACCACCAGCTCGGAGTCGCGGCCGCGCGCGCCGCGCAGCTCGTCGATCGTGCCGTCGAACCGGAGCTGGCCGCGGTGCATGATCACCGCGTGGTCGCACACCCGCTCGACGTCGGGCAGAAGGTGGGTCGACAGCACGATCGCGCAGTTGCGGCGCACCGGCAGCTCGACGATCAGCTCGAGCATCTCGTCGCGCGACCTGGGGTCGAGCCCGTTGGTCGGCTCGTCGAGGAACAGCAGCGCCGGATCGTGGACCAGCGCCTGCGCGAGCTTGACTCGCTGCTTCATGCCGGTCGAGTAGCCGTCGATCGGCTGGTAGCGCTTCTCCTCGAGCCCGGCGTAGTACAGCGCGGCGTGGGCGCGCTGCATCGCCTCGGTGCGCGGCAGCCCCGACAGCTCGGCGGCGTACGTGCACTGCTCGACCGCGGACATCCCGGACAGGAACGCCTCCTGCTCCGGCATGTAGCCCACGCGATCGCGGATCTCGGCGCCCTGGGTCGCCGCGTCGAGCCCGAGCACGCGGGCGCGGCCGCGGTAGGGCAAGAGGCCGAGCAGGCACTTGAGCAACGTCGACTTGCCGGCGCCGTTGGGGCCGAGCAGGCCGATCACGTTGCCCTCGACCCGGGTCGTGACCTCGGCGAGCGCGACGATCGGGCCGTAGTGCTTGGCCAGCCGATCGAGCTCGATCAGCGCGGTTGCCCCGTCCGTCACCTCAGTACTTCTAGCACGACCGGCACCACCCCCGCGTCGATCATCCCGAGCTGGCGCGCCGCGGCCTCCGAGACGTCGATGATCCGGCCGCGGTTGCCGAACGGGCCGCGGTCGTTGATCCGGACCACGACCGAGCGGCCGTTCTTGGTGTTGGTGACCCGGACCCGGGTCCCGAACGGCAAGGTCCGGTGCGCCGCGGTCAGCTGGTTCTTGTTGAACCGCTCGCCCGACGCGGTCTGCGTGCCCTGCTCGTCGCCGTAGAACGTCGCCATCCCGCGCTGGGTCTGGCTGACCCCGGGCTGCGGGTTCACCGGCCCGGGCGTCGTGGTGGCCGTCGTGCAGCCCGCCGCGACCATCGCGATCCCGACGGCGAGGCCGATCGGCAGGAGGCGAGCAAGCCTCAGCGCGTGCAACCGGCTCCCATCGCGGTGCCGGCCTTCTCGAACCCGGCCTTGCGGAGCTGGGCGCCGGTCGGTCCGTCGCCGAGCTGCTTGCGTCGCGCCTCGCCGTGGCCGGGGCCAACGATGTCGCGCAGGTACGGCTCGAGCTGGAACGTGTCGCTGTGCTCCTTGGTGTGGCACTGGGTCGCGCACAGATCCGCCGCCGGCGCCTTGGCGATCGCGAGCGGCTTCTCGAGCCCGCCCTTGGCGACGTGGATCGATCCGGGGCCGTGGCAGGTCTCGCACTGGATGTCGCGCAGCTTCTCGTTGTGGCCGAGGTTCGATCCGCCCGGCTTCTGCCAGCCTGTGACATGGCAGCCGATGCAGTCGAGATCGAACTGCTGGCCGCGCTCGACCAGCGTCTTCCACGCCGTCGCGTGCACGGTCTTGCTCCAGAACGCCGCCGCCTCGGTGTGGCAGTCGGTGCAGGTCTCGTTACCGGCGTAGCCGGGCCGGCCCTTGGCCACCGGCGCCACGCCGATCGCCGCCGCGGCCTTGACGTTGGCCTCGCCGGTCGCCGCGTAGAACTTGCTGACCGCGTCCTGGACCTGGGTGTCGCACGCCAGCGCCTTGTTGATCTTGAGCTGGTCGAGCGTGAAGTAGCTGCCCTTGGCCGGCACGATCAGCGGGTGGGCCTTGAGCCGCTCGAGCTCGGCGGCGAGCTGGCCGCGCTCCTGTTGCTTCTGGGCGATGAACGCCGGATCGGCCGACCTGTCCTTGGCGAACGCCGCGAGATCGGCGTCGAGCGCGGCGAGCTGCGGCTCGAGCCGGGCGCGCCGGGCGGCGGCGGCCCCGGCGCCGACCGCGTCGGCCAGCGGCCCTGGGCCGCGCAGCGTCACGTCGAGCCGCGCCAGGATCTGGCCGCGGTTGACCGGCACGATCAGCCAGCCGTCGCCGACGTGCTGGGGCTCGACCTCGACCTGATCCGGCTCCGGCGCGACCAGGCCGAGCCCGGCGATCCCGACGTCGATCCCGCCGATGTCGCGCATCAGCTGGGTCGCGGCCTTCTTGCTATCGGCCTGCAACAGGCCGATCACGATCTGGGCGCCCTGGCCGCGTAGCCGGGCGACCGCCTGCTTGCCGGCGGCGACCGGATCGCCGAGCTTGATCCCGGTGACCGCGCCCTCGCCGATCACGCCGAACACGCCGACCTTGGCGCCGCCGGCGTCGCCGACGTCGATCAATCGGGGCGGGGCCGCGGGGATGTCCGAGGCGTTGGACACCAGGCGGGGCAGGCGGAGGTGATCGACGCCCTTGGAGAGATCGAACGGACCGACCCCGAGCGCATCGACCTTGAGCGCGGTCTGGTACGTGCTGGCGAGCAGGTTGGCCTTGAGATCTTCCTGCGCGTCCATCGCGGGCGGGATCGGCGCCTGGGTGTAGAGCAGCGACCCGGCGTCGACGAACACCACCGGTCCGGCCGCGCGGGCCTGCTCGACCAGCTTGGCGGTGCGCGCCAGGTCGCCGAGCGGATCGGTCGTGCAGCCGCACGGGCCGATCTGGCCCCGGACCTCGGCGAGCGCGAACACCGTGAAGGTGGGCCTGGCCGGCGGCGAATCGGCCGGACTGGGATCGCTTCCGGTAGGATTTACCTGGGATTTTGAGCTACAAGCGGCTGCAACGAGCGCGGCGAGCAGCCCGACCCGACGAACCATGGCCCGACCTATACCACGGTTGACAGGGGGTATATGGCTGGGTAGATTGCCGCGCTCTCGAACACCGCTCGAGGAACCTATGTCTGTAGCGATTCGCTTTTCACGCCAGGGTAAGAAGAGGTCTCCGTTCTATCGCATCGTCGCCGCTGACAAGCGCTGCGCACGTGATGGTCGGTTCATCGAGCTGCTTGGCACGTATCATCCCACCACCAAGGTCCTGAAGCTGGACGACACGCGCTACGATAAGTGGCTCAAGGTCGGCGCCCAGCCCAGCGGCACGCTCGCCGCCGTGATCCGCCGCGTCAAGCGCGAGGCCGCCGCGGCGACCACCGGCGCGAAGAAGCCGGCCTGATCCGATGGCCGACAACGACGACGACGATCGCCCGCGGCCCAGCGGCCCGGACCGCTCGCCGGATCTCGCGGAGCTGATCCGCTACCTCGCGGTGAACCTGGTGGATCGGCCGGACGAGGTCCGCGTCGAGCTCGTCGAGGAACGCTCGGCGAACGTCTACGAGCTCGAGGTCGCCGAGCCCGATCTCGGCAAGGTGATCGGCCGCGGCGGCAAGACCGCCCGCGCGCTGCGCACCGTCGTCCAGGCGGTGGCTCCGAGGTCGCGCAAGCGGACCCTCGTCGAGATCCTCGAATAACCCCAACGCCGGGGCCAAGCCATGCGTGGCGATCCTCGGATCGAGATCGGCCGGATCACGCGGGCCCACGGGATCCGCGGCGAGGTCGTGATCGTCACCCATGACCCCGCGTCCACCGTGCTGGGCGACCTCGAGGTCGTCTGGGTCGGTGGCGTCGAGCGCCGGATGACGGAGATCCGCGGCACCCATCGCGGCTGGCTGGTCCAGTTCGAGGGCGTGCCGACGCGCAACGCCGCCGAGCTGCTGCGCGGTCAGCTGATCGAGGTCGATCGCGAGGTGCTCGAGCTCGACGACGACGACGTCCTGCTCGGCGACCTGATCGGCTGCAAGGTCCAGCTCGCCGACGGCACGCCGTGGGGCGAGATCGTCTCGGTCGACAGCGGTGCGATGCAGGACCTGCTGGTGATCCGCGACGGCGAGCTCGAGCGCCTGCTGCCGCTGGTCGACGAGTTCGTCACGGCGATCGATCTCGCGGCCGGCCTGGTCACGGTCGCCCCGCCGGACGGCTTGCCCGAGCACAAGCCGTGAAGTTCACGGTCGTCACGATCCTGCCCGAGCTGATCGAGCCGGCGCTCGCCGCCGGTGTGGTCGGCCGCGCCCGCGAGGCCGGGGTGATCGACGTCGCGACGATCAACCCGCGCGACTTCACGACCGATCGCCACCGCACGGTCGACGACACGCCGTACGGCGGCGGTCCGGGAATGGTGATGAAGGCCGAGCCGCTGCTGGTCGCGATCGCGAAGGCGGTGGCGGGCGGTGCCGGCAGCGCGCGCGAGGGGGGCGACGGCGGCGGTGGGGCGGCGGTGCGGCCCCACCGCATCCTGATGAGCCCGGCCGGGGCGCTGTTGACCCAGGCCCGGGTCCGCGAGCTCGCCCAGCTGCCCCACGTGGTCCTGGTGTGCGGCCGCTACGAGGGCATCGACGAGCGGGTGATCGACCTGGCGATCGACGAGCAGCTGTCGATCGGCGACTACGTGCTGTCGGGCGGCGAGCTCGCCGCGCTGGTCGTGATCGACGCGGTCGCGCGCCACGTGCCGGGCGTGCTCGGCGAGGCGACCTCGGTCGACGACGAGTCGCACAGCGCGGGCCTGCTCGAGTACCCGCAGTACACGCGCCCGCTCACCTTGCCGGACGTCTCCATGGCCAGCCCCGTGCCCGGGCCAGGGCCAGGGCCAGGGCCAGCGCCCGGGCCAGGGCCAGCGCCAGGGCCAGGGCCAGCGCCAGGGCCAGGGCCAGCGCCAGCGCCAGCGCCAGCGCCAGCGCCAGCGCCAGCGCCAGCGCCAGCGGATGAACGCGAGGGGGCTGGCGAGCCCGCCGGCGAGGGTCCCGGGGCTGCGGCGGGCGCGTGGCGCCCGGCCGGCCCGGCCGGCCTTGGCGACCCGGCCGGCCTTGGCGACCCGGCCGGCCTTGGCGAGCCCGCCGGCGAGGGTCCCGGGGCCGCGGCCGACGCGTTGCGCCCGGCCGGCCTTGGCGGCCCGGCCGGCCTTGGCGGCCCCGCTGGCCTTGCCAGCCCCGCCAGGCTCGCCGTCCCGGCGATCCTGACCTCGGGCAACCCCGCCGCGATCGCCGCGTGGCGGCGCCGCCAGGCGATCGAGCGCACCGCGCAGCGCCGGCCGGATCTGTTTGCGCGGTTCGTGCCGACCGCCGCCGACCGCAAGGCGATGCCGCCGCCGCTGCGCGCGCGCACCCACCTGGCGCTGGTCCATCACCCCGTGGTCGATCGCACCGGCGCGGTGATCACCACCGCGCTCACCAACTTCGACATCCACGATCTCGCGCGCTCGTCGCTGACCTACGGCCTGGCCGGCTATCACATCGTCACGCCGGTGACCTCGCAGCGCGACAAGGCCGCGCACATCGTCCGGCTGTGGGCCGACGACGCGCAGGGCGAGCACCGCGCGCGCGCGCTGGCGCTGGTCCGCACCGCGGCGTCGATCGACGACGTGATCGCCGAGCTGACCGCGGAGCACGCGATCGCCCCGCGGGTGGTCGCGACCTCGGCTCGCCACGGCTCGTTCCCCGGCGTACCCCGCCGATCCCCGGTCGAGCTGGTGGCGGAGGCCACGGCGAGCCCGGCGCCGGTCCTGATCCTGCTCGGCACCGGCTGGGGCCTGGCCGAGGCGATGATTCCATCTGTGTCTCGCATGCTTACGCCGATCGACGGCGCCGCGGACTGGAACCACCTGTCGGTTCGCTCGGCCGGCGCGGTGGTGCTGGATCGACTGTTCGGTCGACTCTCCGGCTGACCTCCGGTTGACCCTCCGGCTGACCCTTCAGCAGCCCCTGCAGGCCACTGTTCAGCAGCTCGTCGTGTGTTTCTCGGGGGGAACGGGTCGCACAGCTTGACGGTGGGGGTGGATCTCTGGCAGAACCCTGCGTCCCAACGACTTTTTCCGGAAATCGTACCTATGAGCGCGCATCGGATCCTCGAGTCCATCGAAAAGTCACAACGCCGCCAGGCGAGCCTCCCCGTGTTTCGCCCGGGTGACTCGATCAAGGTCTGGGCAAAGATCCGAGAGGGTGAGAAGACCCGTCTGCAAGCTTTCGAGGGCGTGTGCATCCGCCGCTCCTCGAAGGGTGCACGGTCGACCTTCACCGTCCGCAAGATCTCGTACGGCGTTGGTGTCGAACGTATCTTCCCCGACAACTCACCGAACATCGACAAGATCGAGGTGATCTCGCGCGGCCGCGTCCACCAGTCGCGGCTGTACTACCTGCGCGATCTGTCGGGCAAGGCGGCGCGCATCCAGGAGCGCGAGGGCACTGCCGAGGAGCGCGCGGCGGACGCCGCGGCCCGCGAGGCAGCGGCCGCCGCCGAGGCGCCGGTCAAGGTAGAAGGGGCCGAGCCCAAGCCGCCCAAGGTCAAGAAAGAGCGCAAGAAGGACAAGAAGAAGTCCTGAGCGCAGCCTGAGGGCAGTCTGAGCGCTGCCCTGAGCGCTGCCTGAGCGTTGATCGATCCGGGTCGAGCGTTTCTCTGGGAGGAGAAGGGTTCGTGGAGCGTGGACAGTAAGATCGAGCGAGGTGCGTCGGCCGAGGCCGATGCTGCGCGGCTGCTCGTCGCGTCGGGTTACCAGATCGTCGAGCGCAACTTCCGCTGCAAGGCGGGTGAGCTCGACCTGGTCGCCCGCGACGGCGACGCCCTGGTGTTCGTCGAGGTCCGCAGCCGCAGCAACGACGAGCACGGCACCGCCGCCGAGATGATCCGGCGCACCAAGCAGCGCCGCGTCGTGCGCGTCGCGCGCTACTACCTGGCGGCCAACGCCGGCGCGATCGAGCCGCCGTTCGCGCGATGCCGGTTCGACATCGTGGCGATCACCGCCGGCGAGTCGATCTTGCTCAAGGACGCGTTCCGCGTCCGCTGATCAGTTCGTGCTGCAGAGCGGGTAGGCCGCGTTGTTCTCGCGGCCCGCCAGGTTGCAGCACGCGTTCTCCGAGTCCGTGGGATCGCAGGCCTTGGGCGCTGCGAGCTCACCGGTATCCGGGACCACAATGTAGTCCTTGCAGATACAAAACTTCTTGCAGCAGAACGGGCCGACCGTGATGCCGGGCGGAACGCCACACGTGAAGCCGGTGATGCACGGCGACTCGGGCACGCGATCGCAATCGCTGTCCGCGCTGCACTCGGCGGTGCACAGGCCGCTGTTGCCGGTCGGGAACGAGCTGCCGGGTGGAAGCTCGCGGCCGAGCGGCACGCGCAGGCACGTGCGCGACACGCAATCGAGCGACGGGGAGGCGACCACGGCTTCGCTCGTCCCCGGCGTGGCGGTGCCGAGATCGCAGAGCCGGCCCACCGGGTTGTCCTCGCAGCCCGTGACGAGTCCCGCGAATCCCGCGATCGACATCAAGACCACGAGCATGTGACCGGGGCGAATCATCGAGGACGATAATAGGAGGCGTGAAACCCAAGTCAAGCGAACGGCCTCACAGACGCCGGGGCGGGCGGGGGCCGACCTGCGTGCACGTTCACCCTGGTGATCGACCGTGACGATCCGTTGCGGCATTCACCATAGGTGGCGCCCGCACCTACGATCCGTCATGCAGATCGCCTCGTTCATCGCGAAGGGCGATCGGATCGCTGGAGCGCTGCCGGAGCGTGCCGGAATGGTACTGGAGCGCTGCCGGAGCGTGCCGGAGCGGTACCGGAGTGGCGCCGAGCGGTTCAGAAGCGGTTCAGAAGCGGTTCAGAAGTGGCGTAGAACCCGCGCAGGGCGGTTGCTGTAGCTGGCGCGCACGGCGGTGTGCAACCGACATCGGTCCCTGGTCTCTGTTCGCCGGTGACAGCTGACCCCGTCATGTCACCTGGGTGCCACCTGGGTCGTCACCTGGGGCGTCACTGAGCCGTCATCGTCGTCTGACGCTGCCTGACGAAGCGCGCTTCCGCGCAACGTTGAACGCGAGCCGGTGTCTGCCAGGGGTCCCAAACGTTTCGGTGCGTCCGAGCACCGCAACCCGGGTCGCCTTGACAATGCAGGCCGTGGTTGCCGATGATTCCGTCGTCGCATCTCCCCCAGGGATGGCCACGGATGGGCCACCTGGCCAGGATGCGAGCACTGCCTGAAGGAGGAAGTTGATGCGCGCTCTGCAGCTCTCATCGTTGGTCTCGACCGCGGCGCTCGCGCTGACCACGACGGCATTGGCGGCGCCCCCCAAGGGCGGCAAGGCGCCTGCGCCGATCGCGTCACCCTCACCGGCGCCGGCCTCCGGAAACGCGGGCAAGGCCAGCACCGACATGGAGTTCGAGCCCGAGAACGCGGCCTCGACCCCGCCGTCGGCGACCCTCACGCGTGCGATCACGCTGTACAACAAGAAGGACTTCTTCTCGGCCTCGATCGAGCTCCGCAAGGTGCTCAACGGCGAGAGCGGCGACGACGCGAAGAACAAGCAGCGCGGCGAGTTCTTCATGGGCAAGACCCTCTACCAGATGGGGTTCTACGCCGGCTCGCTCGCCTACTTCGACAAGATCGTCCAGTCCGGCGACGCGCACACCTACCACGGCGCCACGCTCAAGTGGCTCGCGGCGCTGTCGCGCGTGCTGCCCGAGACCTCGGGCATCCTCGAGAAGATCGGTAGCTACGACTCCAACGCGCTCAACGATCCGTCGCTGGCCTCGGTCCACGACGAGCTGTTGTTCCTGCTCGGCCGCCACTTCTACCGCCACGGCGGCGACGGCGACTTCGACAAGGCGGTCGCGCTGTTCAAGCAGGTCTCGCGCAACAGCGAGTTCTTCATCAAGTCCAAGTTCTTCGAGGGCGTGACCTACGTCCGCAAGTACGAGGGCAAGCCCGCGGTCGAGGCGTTCAAGGACATCCTTCTGATCGGCGAGGAGCGGCCCAGGCAGTACCGCGCCGACGACATCGCGAACTACCAGGAGCTCGCGCAGCTCCAGATGGCGCGCGTGTTCTACTCGACGCAGCAGTTCGACACGTCGATCAAGTACTTCGAGAAGCTCGATCAGAGCTCGCTCGACTGGACCGAGTCGCTGTTCGAGGCGTCGTGGGCGTACTTCATGAAGACGCTCAACTCCAAGGCGCTCGGCAACATCCACACGCTGAACGCGCCGTACTTCGAGAACCAGTTCTTCCCCGAGTCGACGCTGCTGAAGAGCGTCATCTACTTCAAGTACTGCCTCTACGATCAGGCCGAGGAAGCGGTCGCCGACTTCAACGAGAAGTACACGCCGCTGACCAAGAACCTGAACGACCTGGTCGCCAAGTACGCCGACAACGCCGACTTCTACGAGTACGTGAAGAAGGTCAAGGCGACCAAGGCCGGGCTCGATCCGGTGACCCAGCGCCTGGTGATGAGCGTGCTCAACGACAAGACCCTGCTGAAGACGTTCGCGTGGGTCGACGAGCTCAACCACGAGCTCGAGATGCTGCAGAAGTCCGACAAGGCGTGGCAGACCACGCAGGTCGCCGCCGAGGTGCTCCAGGAGCTCACGGTCCAGCAGTCGGTCGCCGCGGCGGATGCCGGCAAGGTCGCCCGCGACCGCGTTGCCCGGCTCGCCCGCGAGCTCGGCGCGCTGTCGCGCGATGGCTCGAAGATCAAGTTCGAGATCCTCGAGGCCAAAGGAAATCGCCTATCTGCCCAGGCCGCGGGCCAGCGAGTCTCGGCCGATCACAGGGAAGAGCCGATTATTATTGACGACGAGCACTTTCAATGGAAGTTTGACGGTGAGTACTGGAAGGACGAGCTGGGCTACTACCGGTTCAAGATCCGGTCTCGGTGCCCCAAGCAATAGCTATCGTTTCATCAGCCGGCGCCATCGCCTCGCCCCAGGTCATGACGGCTGATCGAACGCAACCAACGACACACCTGCCTGGCTCTTCCGAGAGTCGGGCTCGACGTGTTTTCGGATCGTTTTCAGGTCATCCGTCGGTGAGCTGGTTTCAAGGCCGCCGGAAACAGGGAGTCGCACATGCATAAGTGGAAGCTCGCGGTCCTGGGAGTCATGGTGCTCGGCACCAGCGCCTGGGCACAGAAAGCCAAGTACACCCGCCAGCAGGACCTCAAGGTCGACGTCAAGCTGTCGGATCGCGTCAAGCCGATCGTCGCGAAGACTCCCGGCGATGCCGCCAAGGATCAGCAGCCCGAGCTCAGCGCCGATATGGTGCTGTCGATCGAGGGCCTGGTCGGCGACATCCGCAGCGAGCAGGAGGAGATCCTCGCGGATCTGATCGCGAAGACGCCGGACACCGAGGTCGAGGAGAAGTCCGACTACTACTTCCGGCTCGGCGAGCTGTACGCCAAGCAGCAGCGCTACTGGCGGCTCAAGGGCACGGAGCTGCAGATCCAGTCCGATGCCAACAAGAACCCGCAGCAGAAAACCAAGCTGAAGAACGACTCGGCGCAGGCCCAGGCCAAGGCCAAGGACTACCTGCTCAAGGCGGTGAAGACCTACAAGGGCCTCACCGACAACGAGGCGTTCCGCAACTACCCCAAGATGGACATGGCGCTGTTCTATTACGGGTACACGCTGCAGGGCGGCAAGTACATGAAGGAGGCGCGCAGCGTCTACGACAAGCTGCTCAAGAACTACCCGAACTCGAAGTACGTGCCCGAGGCCCACCTCGCGTTCGCCGACTACTTCTTCGAGATCGGCCAGCTCGACGACGCCGAGGCCCGCTACAAGATGGTCCTCAAGTTCCCGCGATCGTCGGCCTACTGGTACGCGATGTACAAGATGGGCTGGATCGACCTCAACAAGCAGCGGTTCCAGGACGCGCTCGAGACGTTCTTCCAGGTCGCCCAGGCCACCAAGAACGACAAGAAGAACGAGGTGCTGAACCGCGCCTCGAAGAAGGACTTCGTCCGCGCCTACGCCGAGATCGGCAAGGCCGACAAGGCCTACGTGACGTTCCAGCGCGTCGACCAGAAGTACTCGTTCGACATGCTCGAGATCCTCGCCGACCTCTACCTGGCGCAGGGCAAGAACGACAAGGCGATCTACGTCTACCAGGAGCTGATGAAGCAGGCGCCGACGAACAAGAACGTCTGCCTGTGGCAGTACAACATCGCGCACGCCGAGCTGTCGATGAACGGCGTGCAGAACATCGACAAGGTCCACGAGATCGAGAACCTCGTGAAGCTGTGGGGCGTGCTCAAGGTCAAGAAGTCGCTGCCGCAGTCCGAGGCCCAGGAGTGCCACGATAACGCCGCCGCGATGTCCGGCGAGCTCGCCCGCGCGTACCACTCGGAGTCGGCCAAGACCAAGAACCCCGAGACCCTCGCGTACGCCGACAAGCTCTACAAGGTCTACCTCCAGGTGTTCCCCGACGCCGAGGACTACGCGCAGACCGAGTACTTCTACGCCGAGCTCCTGTGGTCGCGCGCCGAGAACGAGAAGAACCCGCGGATGCAGACCGAGTTGTGGGAGAACGCCGCGCTCGCGTTCACCGACGTGGTCAAGCTCGGCAAGGTCGAGCCCCGGCTGATGAAGGAATCGGCGTACGCCGCCGTGCTCGGCTGGAAGAACGCGCTCAACGTCGACCCGCGGGTTCGCCAGCAGGCCGACATGGACAAGACCGACGCCAAGGCCACGCCGCAGCCGATCCCCGAGCGCGAGCAGAAGATGCTCGCCGCGTTCGACATCTACATCAACTACATCAAGGACCCCAAGGACGACGAGCTCGTCGGGATGAAGTTCCTCAAGGCGAACATCTACCGGCGCTACAACCACTACGACGAGGCGATCCCGATCTTCCTGGACATCCTCGATCACCACCGCCAGCACGAGACCGCCGAGTACTCGGCGAACCTGCTGCTCGATACCTACAACAGCCAGAAGAAGTTCGACGAGATGGTCGTGCTGGTCGACAAGCTCGACGGCGACCAGAAGTTCCTCGAGGGCAAGGATGACTTGAAGGCGACGCTCGCCAAGCTCAAGGGCCAGTCGCTGCGCAAGAAGGCCGAGCACACCGAGCAGATCGCCAAGGAGTCGGGCGACTTCACCAAGTACGTCGCGTGCGGCCAGTCCTACATGGACATCTACAACCGCAACCCCGAGTCCACCGAGAACGACGAGGTGCTCTACAACGCCGGCGTGTGCTTCGAGGAAGGCAAGTCGATCGGCGCCGCGATCCAGGCGTTCAACACGCTCGAGAAGTACTACCCGAAGTCCAAGGTCACCGCGCGCGCGGTCGCCCGGCTCGGCAAGGCGTACGGCGACATCGCGTACTACGACCGCGCCTCGGACAAGCTCGAGCAGTACGCCAAGGCCTACGCCGGCGAGAAGGACGCGTACGACGCGATGAGCGACGCGGTGTTCTACCGCAAGGGCATCGGCGACGATGCCAAGGCGATCGAGAACACCAAGTACTTCATCCGTACGTTCGGCGTGAAGAAGCCGCAGGAGTCCGCGAACGCGATGTTCTCGCTGACCGGGATCTACGAGAAGCAGGGCGACGGCGACGTGGTGATCAAGCACCTGCGCGAGTACATCCACCAGTTCGGCGACAAGGGCGGCGGGGATCGCCTCGTGATCGCGTACTCGAAGATCGGCCAGGTGCTGTGGCACCAGTCGTGCCCGGTCAAGGAAGTCGATGGCGCATGCGTCCGGATCTCCCGCGAGCGCGCGATCAGCACCAAGAAGCAGAAGAAGACCAAGAAGGGCGTGACCGAGCAGCCGATCCAGTGCGGCCCCGAGTCGAAGATCAAGCTGACCGTGGTCCATCGCGACGAGCGCAAGCTCAAGGAGTCGCTCGCGGCGTTCTCGGCGGCCTCCAAGGAGTTCGAGAAGCGCCAGGGCAAGACCGGCGGTGACGAGCTCGGCGCGCGCTACTACTACGGCATCGCCAAGCTCGCCGATGCCGACAAGGACTTCGAGGCGTACCTCGACCTCAAGTTCCCGTTCGGCCTCGACTTCGACCCGGCGCCCGAGCACAAGGCGATCGCGGCCAAGTCGGCCAAGCGGTTCGACGAGTGGGTCGCCCAGAAGAAGAAGATCGGCGGCAGCGCGACGAGCAAGTACGACGCCGTGCTCGCGATCAAGGACCCGGCGAACTCGATCACCGCGGCGGCCCGGATCGGCCAGATCTCGCAGAACTTCTCGGACGCGCTGTTCACCGCCGAGATCCCCAAGAACGTCCGCACCGGCGAGTTCGCCGACGAGAAGGTCGAGGCGTTCTGCGATCGGATGACCGAGGTCGCCGAGCCGCTCGAGGCCCGCTCGCTCGAGGCCTACGGCGTGTGCCTGTCGAAGTCGACCGAGCTTGGCTGGTTCAGCGACTGGTCGAAGCTGTGCGAGCGCGAGCTCGGGCAGATCAAGCCCGAGGAGTACCCGACGGCGGCCGAGCTCCGTGGCGAGCCGGGCCAGGTGGCACCGGTCACCGATCTCGAAGCCCCTGCAATCAAGCTCGAATAACTACGTCTCAGGAACACCCCATGACGATCCAACACAACTCTCGAGCAGCGGCGAGCTCGCTGCTCCTGTCTACGGCCGCCCTCGTGGCCGCCGCCGTGGCCGGCTGCGGCGGCGGCGCCGCGACCGGCGCCCGGGGCGGCACCGTGCCGCCGCCGCCCCGCATCGACAGCTCCGAGAACTCGGCGACCGGCAAGCCCGACGCCAAGCGCGAGGTGTCCAACGACGCGCGCAAGGACTACGAGGCCGCGGCCCAGCAGTTCGCCCAGACCGACAAGGCGCACGGCTGGAACGACGCGACGTGCCGGCAGTCCGCCGACCGGTTCACCCAGGTCGTCCGCTCGCACCCCGAGCTCGTCGAGGCGCAGTTCATGGTCGGGCTGTCGTATCACCGGTGCAACCAGCTGCAGGACGCCGAGAAGGCGTACCAGCAGGCGATCCACATGAAGCCCAACCACGGGGCTTCGCTGTCGAACCTCGGCGAGATCTACTACCGCTACGGCAAGGTCGACGACGCCCGCAAGTACTGGGACAGCGCGGTCAAGGCCAACGGCAAGCTGACCGGCGCGCGGATCAACATCGCCTCGCTCGAGCTCGAGCAGATGCGCAAGATCAACAACCCCAAGGACGCGACCTGGAAGAAGCTCGAGGAAGACGCTCGGTTCAACCTGTCGAACGTGCTCGGCGTCGACAGCGACAACATCGCCGCGTACACGGTCTACGGCCTGGTCTACATGGAGGGCTGGCAGGCCAACAAGAACCGGCTCGACCTCGCCAAGCTGCTGCTCGACGAGGCGAAGAAGCGCAACGAGAAGAACGCCTCGCTGCAGAACGCCTATGGCCTGTTCTATCTACACAAGGCGTCGCTGAACCAGGCGCTGCAGGCGTTCTCCGCCGCGGTCGAGGCCGATCCGAAGTTCGTCGAGGCGCGGGTCAACGTGGGCCTGATCACCCTGAACTTCCGCAAGTACGACACCGCCAAGGAGATGCTGTCCAAGGTCGTCGAGCTGTCGCCCAAGAACTACGACGCGTACATCGGCCTGGGCATCGCGCTGCGCGGGCTCAAGGATCTCGACGGCGCCGAGGCGCAGTACAAGAAGGCCAAGGACCTCGATCCGAGGCGCGGCGACGCCTATTACAACCTCGGCGTGCTCTACAAGGACTTCCGGGCGAGCAAGAACGCCGACATCGGCGCATCGATCGGCACCTACAAGCAGGCCAAGGACTTCTTCCAGCAGTTCCTGTCGATGCAGGCCGAGCAGGCCGACAAGGTAGAGGCCAAGGAGCAGATCGCGCTGATCGACAAGACGGTCACCCAGATCCAGAACTTCATGAAGGCCCAGGCCAACCAGCCGCCGGCCCCGGCCGCTCCCTCCGCTCCGGCCGCTCCCGCGTCTCCGGCCGCTCCCGCGGGGGGGACGCCGCCCGCCGCGCCCCCGGCCGGCGCCCCGGGTGGAGTCAAGTAATTGAAACTGCTTCGGCCTCCGGCTGCAACCTGGGGCCGGAATCCCGTGTCTGGCTGTCGCGGTATTTTTCGGGAACAATTTCGGAACCTGGAACCGAGCCCTGTTGTCGGATCATCCGTGCCCACGGATCTCTGCAGCGCGGCTCCCTCACAAGGGAACACCACCATGCAGAAGCTCCTCGGCTCGATCGCCGGCACCGCCATCGTCGCGCTCATCCTCTCGGCCGGCGGCACCGCCTCGGCCGATGACAAGGCGGCGAAGTCCAAGGTCTACGATTTCTCCGGCGACACGATCGAAGGCGACCTGGTTCGCCCCGAAGGCACCACGGTCGATGCCCGCGATTTTGCGAAGCATTCGTCCCTGATCCGGATCCGCAAGGACTTCATCCCCGAGATCATCAAGTCGGCCGAGGACCTGTAGATCGAAGCGCGCTCGCGCTCGCGATCACCGTCGGCCCAGCGTTCAGCGCTCCCCACTGGAGATATTTTATGGCCGGCGCCAAGGTTCCACTCACGTTCCGCATCTTCAAGGGTGACCAGCTGTTGCGCGAGGAGCGGCTGTCGCTCTCCGTCATCAAGCTCGGCAAGGTCCCCTCGGCGCACCTCAAGCTCGATGACGAGACGGTGAGCCGGATGCACGCGATCATCGAGGTCAACGGCCCCGGTGACGTGAGCATCATCGACCTCGGGTCGACCAAGGGGACGTTCGTCAACGGCCAGAAGGTCAACAAGGCCAAGCTGCAGTCGGGCGATACGATCATGGTCGGCGAGACCCGGATCGAGCTCGCGATCAGCACCGGCGACGAGGACGAGCCGACCCGGGTCAGCCGCAGCGCGGTGTCGACCGACGCGGTGATCGCCTCGACCCCACGCCCGCCGACCAGCCGGCCACCGACCCCGCTGCCGGTCGCGTCGCCGATCTCCCACGCCCAGACCATCCCGGTCGCCTCGGTGCCGCCGCCGCCACGCCCTCCGGCCCCGCCGGCGTTCAACCCTGCGCCGCCGGCGTTCACGCCGCCGCAGACGTTCACCCCCGCGCCGCAGAGCTTCGCGCCGATGCCGGCCGCGCCCGCGGTTCGTCCGCCGCCCGGACTGCCGGGAGGCGCGCCGATCTTCGGCACCGCGATGGCGCCGCCGGTCGGGTTCCAGCAGGCGATGGCCGAGTCGATCGACGATCACCACGGCACGCGCGCCGTCGAGGTTGCCGCGATGCTCGGCGACTCGGTCGTCGGCGTGAAGCACTGCATCGACCCGCGCGGCGGCAAGGTCCAGGCGTCGACCTGGGCGTTGTTCGGGATCGGCGCGGTGTTCCTGGCGATGTCGGTCTACGCGTTCTATGCCGCGATCGACAACGCGGCCAAGAACAAGGGCCGCTACGACTACGAGACGATCCAGCTCAAGCACCCCGGGTTCTCGGTCCGCCCGCACCTGCTGTCGCCGGGCTACGACTGGATGGCGTTCGGCGGGTTCATCATCGCGATCGGGACGATGACCGTCGGCCTCGCGCGGGTGCGCAAGGAGATGCAGAGCCCGTTCTTCCGGATCGGCACCGCGCCCGGCGTCGAGTTCGCGACCGAGGGTGCGCCGGAGCCGAGCTTCCCGATGATCGCCCCGAGGGGCGACGAGTTCGCGTTCCACTTCGGCCACGGCATGGAAGGCGAGATGGTCGTCGGCGGCCAGGCCACCACGCTCGCCGAGCTCGCCTCGCAGGGCCGCACGACGATCTGCCCGATCCCGCCGACCGCGAAGATCCGGGTCCGCACCGGCCGCCACACCACGTTCCTGATCTCGGCGGTCGCGCAGCCGCGGCGCCAGACCATGCCGATGATCCCGTCGGTCGACACCAACTTCATGCTGTCGCTCGGCGGCACCAGCGCGGTCGTCGCGATCGCGCTCGCGCTGCTGTGGCAGATCGCGCCCGACGACGCCGGCGCGAACATCGATCTCGCGTCGAACGAGGACACCTCGACCCGCACCAACAGCGCGGCGCAGGACGATCCGCCGCCGCCGCCGCCCGAGGACAAGCCGGACGACGGCAACAACCAGTCCGGCGGCACCGGCACCGCGATGGCGCTCGACGACGGCAAGATGGGCAAGAAGGACTCCGACCGCGCCTCGGGTCAGTACAAGATGGCGAAGAACTCCGAAGATCCGCAGCTCGCGCGCCAGCAGGCGATCGAGCAGGCGCGGACCGCCGGCATCCTCGGCTCCTCCGCGCTGACCCAGGGCGGCGCGTTCGCCTCGCTGACCGGCACCGGCGATATCTCCAGCGGGTTCGACGACTCCAACATCTACGGCGGTCTGCTCGGCAACGAGGCGGGCGAGATGAACGGCGGGTTCGGCTACGGCCGCTCGGGCTTCGGGCCCGGCGGCGGCGGCACCGGCTGGGGCACGGTCGGCACCGGCCGCTACGGCACGATCGGCCACGGCAGCGGCACCGGCGATGGCTACGGCGTCGGTGGTGGTCGCGGCGGCATGCGCGGCCGCACCGCGGCGGTCCCGACGGTGTCGATCGGTCAGCCCAACTCGCAGGGCGATCTCGATAAGGCGATCATCCGGCGCTATATCAAGCGCAACATCCAGAAGATCCAGTACTGCTACGAGAAGCAGCTGCTCGCCAAGCCGACCCTGTCCGGCACGGTGCAGACCCAGTTCTTCATCACGCCGAACGGCACCGTGGGGTCGGCGTCGGGCTCCGGCGTCGATGGCGAGGTCTCGAGCTGCGTCGCCGAGGTGATCAAGAGCATCGAGTTCCCCAAGCCCAAGGGCGGCGGCAGCGTGACGGTGAACTACCCGTTCATCTTCCACTCGTCGGGATCCGGGTCGTAGGTAGGGGGACGTTTCGCGTGCGCCCCTGTATTTCCCCGACGAAGTAAGTTGAGCGCCGGGCGGTAGCGTTCTACCGTTGCCGCCATGAAGCTCGTCGGGATCTGGATGCTCGTTGCGTTGGCCGTGGCGTCGGCGGGGTGTCCGAACGAGGCGCGCATCGAGTCGATCACCGCTTCGAACGAAGGCACCAAGGCCTACGGTCAGAAGCAGTTCGATTCCGCGATCGTCGCGTACAAGCGCGCGACCGACCGGTGGCGGGAGAACCACGTCGCGTGGTACGGCCTCGGCGGCGCGTACGCCGGCAAGGCGGACTGGGCCAACGCGACCGACGCGATGTCGCACGCGGTGCAGCTCGAGCCCGAGCAGGGCATGTACCAGCTGTTCTACGGCCGGTTCCTGTACGAGAAGGCGATCCAGACCGCGCGCGACGATCAGGCGCGCCGCGAGAACCGCAAGCCCGAGGAGGTCCAGCCCGATCTCGGCAGCGTCAACTTCGAGAAGGCGCTCCAGCACCTCCAGGAGGCGATCAAGCTCAACAACGAGCTGTGGCGCGCCCACTACTACATCGGTCGGATCTACCGCGACACCGGCAAGAGCAAGGAAGCCGCCGAGGAGCTGACCAAGGCGCTCGGCAGCGGACCGACCGAGCCGGGGCCGTGGGTCGCGCTCGCCGAGCTGTATCGCCAGTGGGACTACACCGAGCAGGCGATCCAGATCGCCGAGGCCGGGACCACCGTCGTGCCCGGCACCAACGAGAAGAGCGACGTCTGGTACGAGGTCGGCATGGGCTACGACGACAAGCGGCTCGACGACAAGGCGATCGACGCGTTCACCAAGTCGCTCGAGTCCAAGCGCGACAACCACAAGGCGAAGTTCCAGCGCGGCCAGGCGTACTTCCGCAAGGGCGACTACACCAACGCCAAGCACGACCTCGAGGACTTCTCGAAGGCCGGCGGCGCGTCGGTCGAGTTCGCCAAGCAGCAGGCGTCGAAGATGCTGATCGACATCGCCGCCAAGTCGGTGCTGCCCGGCCAGGCGCCGCCCGAGAAGCTGTCGCCCGCGGACGCGGTCAAGAAGGGCCGCAAGGGCAAGTAGGCCTCGGTAAACGCTTCGATAAGCGGAGTTGTGTGGGGTGGGGTGGCTCGGGGGATCTCCTGTGCGTCACCGCTCGGTGTCGATGTCGGTGTCGTATCGATCGTGGCGGCTGTGGACCCGCCTCATTGGCCAGGTCGCCGGTGTCGACGGAGCAAGGTAGGCAGCGTCGGCCGCTGCCACCGAAAAACGCCCGCGGCCATCGCCCCACGGGCAATCTGACCCGTGATATAAAAATCAGGGGTTAGGAGCGGGTTTTTCTACTGAGTTTGCGGGAGGATAGACCGCAGATGGATACGCGTACACTGCTTCGGGAACGCCTTCGCCGATCGCGTGATTGGTCGGTTGCCATCGATGAGCTCGAGAAAGAACTGGAGGCTTCGGGTTCAAAGCCGGAGCAATCCGAGCGTCTGTTCGAGCTCGCCGCGCTCGTCGAGGATGTGATCCCCGAGCGTGAACGTGCGCTGGGTTTGTATCAGCGCGCGTGGAAGCTTCATCCGGATAACCTCAAGGCGCTGTCGCGCGCCCGCGAGGTGTACGGCGAGATCGGCCGGTTCGAGATGGTCGCCAAGCTCGGCGAGATGGAGCTCCGGAGCCCGGCCGCGGCGGCCACGCTCGCCGGCATCGTCGGCGAAGCGATGCTCGACAGCGGCCAGAAGGACAAGGCGCTGCCGATCCTCCAGCGCGCGCTCGAGTCCACGCCGGACTCGATCCGCGTCAAGGACGCGCTCGCCGCGGTCAGCTACGATCCCGAGTTCTGGGCCGACGAGGTCGATCGCCTGACCGACGAGGCCGAGCGGTTCGACGAGTCGACCTCGATCCGCATGCTGGTCCGCGCGGCGCGGATCCTGCGGCTCGAGGCGCCCGAGGACACCCGGCTCGAGGAAGTCTTGAAGCGCGTGCTCGCCAAGGACATCGACGAGCCGAGCACCAACTTCCTGTACGAGACCCTGCTGTCCGGCACCAACCGGTGGGACGAGCTCGAGGCGCACCACAAGCGCCGCGCCGATCGCGCGCCCGATCACCTGAGCAAGATCGAGGCGCTGCGCATGTTCGCGCTCGAGTGGGTCCAGCGGTTCAAGGACCGCGACCGCGGCGCGAAGTTCTTCGACGCGGCGATCCGCGCCACGGTGTCCAACGGCGCGGCGCCGATGCGCTCGGTCGTGGCGGCGTTCACCTTGCTGCGCCAGGTCCAGGGCGAGCGCGGCGAGTGGAGCGAGCTGCTCGACATCGCCGAGGCGCTGCTCGACCGGCCGCCGTCGGTGATGCTGAACGGCGAGGACCGGCTGTACGTCGCGATCCAGGCCGGCCAGATCGCGTTCGACAAGGCCAACGATCTCGTGCGCGCCCGCAAGTTCTTTGCGGCGGCGGCGCGGATCGAGCCGCAGAACCCGAGCGTCCAGGACTTCGTGTCTGCGGTCGGGCTCGACGAGCAGGATCAAGCCGCGATGGCCGCGGGCTCGATGCCGATGCCCGCGCAGTCCGAGCCGGAGGCGGCTGCGCCTGCGCTGGAGGCAGCTCCTGCACCTGCGCCGGAGGCAGCTCCTGCACCCGCGCCGGTTGCGGCGCCCGCGCCGATTGCGGCGCCCGCGCCGGCTCCCGTGGCAGCGGCTGCGCCGGCTCCCGTGGCAGCACCTGCGCCGGCGGCACCGGCCGCGCCGCTGCCCGCCGATCTCGAGAGTGCGATGCAAGCGGCCCGGACCGCCGAGGGCGGCGCCGATCGCGGCGTGCTCGCGTGGAAGGACGTCGTCGCCAAGCACCCGCAGGCGCGCGAGCCGCGCCGCGAGCTGGTTCGCGTGCTGCGCGCGGCCCAGTCGTGGGCCCAGCTTGCCGACGCGCTCAAGGACGAGGAGGCCAAGGTCGTCACCGGCGGTGGCGACAAGGCCGAGATCCTGCTCGAGCTGTCCGAGGTCTACGGCAAGCTCAACAACGACAACCAGGTCATGACGGCGCTGTCGTCGGCCCTGGCCCAAGATCCGTCCCGGCTCGAGATCTACGACCGGCTCGGCGCGCTGTACGAGGCCAAGAAGCGGTGGCCCGATCTCGTCAAGATCCTGCTCGAGAAGGCCGAGCGCGTCCCGCTCGAGCCGGACGGCGGCGAGCCCGGCAAGGTCGGGATCTACCTCCAGGTCGCCAACCTCTACCTCGAGCGGTTCTCGAACCAGGCCGAGGCGATCAAGGCGTTCGAGCGCGTGCTCGAGCTCGATCCGTACAACAAGCAGGCGATCGATCACCTGCTCGCGGTCTACGAGAAGCGCCGCGACTGGGAGAAGCTGATCAAGCTCAAGGAGGCCGAGGTCGAGCGCACGCCCGCCGACGAGCGCGCTGCCAAGGTCATCGAGGTCGCGCGGATGGCCGCGACCAAGGTCAAGAAGCCCGAGATCTGCACGTACTGGTGGGAGAAGGTCCTCGAGGTCGAGCCGACCCACGAGGAGGCGATGGCCGAGCTCTACAAGCTCTACGAGCGCAACAAGGAGTGGGACAAGCTCGCCGACATCTCCAGCCGGCAGGCCGAGGTCGCGACCGACGACAAGCTGCGCGCCGATGCGCTCCAGCGGCTGGGCCTTCTGTACACCGAGAAGGTCGAGAACAGCGCCAAGGCGATCGAGGCGTGGCAGCGGCTGCTCAAGATCGACGACAACCACCGGCGCGCCCAGGACGCGCTCAAGAAGCTGTACGTCACCGAGGCGCGGTGGGATGACCTCGAGGAGTTCTACCGCTCGCGCGGCAAGCTCGACGAGTACATCCGCGTGCTCGAGCGCGAGGTCGAGGCCGGCAGCGAGACCCACCGGCTCGCGCTCGCGATGAAGAGCGCGGTGCTCTACCGCGACGAGCTGCAGAAGCCCGATCGCGCGATGCGCGCGTTCGAGAAGGTGCTGTCGCTCGACGAGCACAACCTCGAGGCGGCCGAGGCGCTGATCCCGCTGTACGAGACCGGCCGCGATCCGCGCGCGCTGGTCCGCGTGCTCGAGATCCAGCTGCGCGCCACGCCGGCGGACGATCGCGCGACCCGGCAGGACCGGATCAAGCGGCTCGCCCAGTACAACGAGGACAAGCTGCGCGACAAGGGCGCGGCGTTCGGCTGGTGGCTCAAGGCTCACGACGAGGATCACGAGGCGGAGTGGATCCGCACCGAGCTCGAGCGGCTCGCCGCCGAGACCGGCGGCTGGAACCCGCTGGTCGATGCCTACGCGGCGTCGCTGCCCAAGTTCGACGTCAAGTCCGACGCGCTGCCGCTGATGCTGGTGATGGCCGGCGTGATCGAGCGCGAGCAGGGCGACGTCGAGCGCGCGCTCGACATGAACCGCCAGATCCTCGCGATCGACGAGGGCAACGAGCAGGCGCTCGACGCGCTCGAGCGGCTCTACCTCGGCAAGGGCCAGTTCCAGGACCTGCTCGACATCTACGAGAAGAAGCTCGAGCTGACCACCGATGGCGATCAGCGGATCGCGATCCAGTCGAAGATCGGCCAGCTCTACGAGGACGAGGTCAAGGACGACCACAAGGCGATCGCGGCCTACCAGGCGATCCTCGACGCCGCCGGCGACGAGCCCAGCGCGCTGCGCTCGCTCGATCGCGTGTACCAGCGCAACGCGATGTGGAGGGAGCTGGCCGACATCCTCGGCCGCCAGCTCACGATCGTCGGGCCCGACGAGGACAAGCTCGCGCACACCGAGCTCAAGTACCGGCTCGGCCAGCTGCGCGAGCAGCACCTCGGCGAGGTGCCGGGCGCGATCGATGCCTACCGCGACATCCTCGACCTGATGCCCGCGCACGAGCGCGCGCGCACCGCGCTCGAGAAGTACCTCGCGCCGGGCGTGCCGGGTGGGTCGACGACCGATCCCGGGCACAAGCTCACCGTTGCGGCCATCCTCGAGCCGGTCTACGAGCAGCTCGGCGAGTGGGCGCCGCTGATCGGGGTCCACGAGATCCAGCTCGCGGCCGAGAAGGACTCGCTGCGCCGGACCCAGTTGCTGTTGCGGATCGGCGAGCTCCAGCGCACCAAGCTGATGGACGCCGAGCACGCGTTCGAGGCCTACGCGCGCGCGTTCCGCGAGGATCCGTCGGTCGAGGCGGCCAAGAGCCAGCTCGAGGCGCTCGCCGCGCTGCTCGAGGACGGCTGGGCCCGGCTGGTCAAGCTGTTCGAAGGTGCGCTCGTGCCCGGCGGGGCCGGCGCGCGCGATGACCTCGATCCGGTGCTCGCCCACGAGCTCGCGACCAAGGTCGCGCGGTCGTACGAGGATCGGCTCGGCAACAGCGACAAGGCGGTCGAGTTCTACAAGCGGGCGCTGGCGATCGAGCCCGACGACCTCGCCGCGCTCGCCGCGCTCGAGTCGATCTTCACCCGCGACGAGAAGTTCCCCGACCTGCTCGATGTCTACCGCCGGCGGGTCGACATCGCCAACGAGCCCGACGAGCGGCTCGCGTTCCTGTTCCGGATCGCGGCGCTCCACGAGGAGATGCTGAGCAGCCAGGACGAGGCGATCGCGACCTACATCGAGATCCTCGGCCAGGCGCCCGACGACATGAAGGCGCTGCGCGCGCTCGATCGGCTGTACGTCGCGCGCGGTTCGTGGCGCGATCTCGGCGACAACATCAGCCGCCAGCTGACCCTGGTCGACAGCCCGCACGATCAGGTCGCGCTGCTGGTCCGGCTCGCGCAGCTGCGCGAGACCTACCTCGGTGAGACCGGCGCGGCGGTCGAGACCTACCACCAGGTCCTCCAGCTCGAGGATCAGAACCGCGACGCGGTCGCGGCGCTCGAGCGGCTGATCGTTGCATCCAACGGCGAGCACGAGCTGACGATCGCCAATCTCCTCGAGCCGATCTACAAGGCGCGCGGCGAGTGGAACAAGCAGATCGGTGTTTACGAGATCATGGCGCGCCACGCGTTCGATCCGGCGCGCAAGATCGAGCTGCTCCACAAGATCTCCGAGCTCCACGAGATCGGCGGCGATGACTCCGACGCTGCGTTCCAGACCTTCGCGCGCGCGATGCGTGAAGATCCGCGCAACGAGGTCACCCACCGCCAGCTCGACCGGCTCGCCCGGGGCCTGGGCAAGTGGGCCGACACCGCCGCGCTCTACGATCAGGTTGCCAGCGACGCGCAGGAGGAGGACCTCAAGGTCGCCCTGCTGTTCCGCCGGGCCCAGATCCAGGAGCACGAGCTCCGCGACGACAAGGCTGCGGTCGAGACCTACGAGCGGATCCTCGCGCTGGTGCCGCAGACGATCGAGGCGGTCACCGCGATCCAGACGATCCACGAGCGCACCGCGGACTGGCCCAAGCTGGTCGACGCGCTCAAGCGCAAGTCCGAGATCATCCCCGAGGTCGACGAGCGCAAGGCGCTGCTCTATCGCTCGGCGCAGATCGAAGAAGAAGTGCTCGGCGACGCCGATGCCGCGATCGCGACGTTCCGCCAGGTGCTGTCGATCGACGACATCGACATGACCGCGATGGACGCGCTCGAGCGGCTCTACGTCCGGCTCGCCCGCTGGGAGCCGCTCAAGGACGTCTACGCCAAGAAGGCTGATCTCGCCGAGGATCCCAACGACAAGAAGCGGATGCTCTACGTGCTCGCCCAGGTCTACGACCGCGAGCTCGGCGATGTTGCCAAGGCGATCGAGACCTACCAGGGCATCCTCGACCTCGACGCCGACGAGCTGCCGGCGATCCAGTCGCTCGACCGGTTGTTCGGCCAGGCCGAGCGCTGGTACGACCTGCTCGGCAACCTCGAGCGCCAGGTCGAGCTGGCCGAGGCGACCGGCGAGACCGTCGCGCTCAAGTACCGGATCGGCCACCTGTGGCAGATCCGGCTGGGCGACGTCGCGCGCGCGATCGAGAGCTACCGCGAGGCGCTCGACCTCGATCCGCAGCACGCCGAGACCCTGCACGCGCTCGACGGCCTGGTCCACGGCAAGACCGAGCCGGTGATGGCGGCCCGGGTGCTCGAGCCGATCTACGAGACCACGGGCGAGTTCCCCAAGCTCGTCGACGTGCTCGAGGTCATGGTCGCGCACAACGAAGATCCGCTCGCGCGGGTCGAGCTGCTGCACCGGATCGCCACGCTGCACGAGCAGATGATCGGCAACTCGAACGCGGCGTTCGATGCCCACGCGCGCGCGCTGCGCGACGACTCGGGCAACCAGCTCACGCTGGGCCACATCGAGCGGCTCGCCGAGATCAACAACAGCTTCGACCAGCTGGCCAGGCTGTACGAGGGCCTCGCGGAGCCGTCGCTCGACGTCCCGCGCCAGGTCGATCTGCTATCGCGGCTCGCGCGGGTCCACGAGCAGGAGCTCGGCGACGTCGACAAGGCGATCGCGACCTACCGCAAGATCCTCGACGTCGAGTTCGACAACAAGCCTGCGGTGCTCGCGCTCGATCGGCTGTACACCGCGACCGCTGCGTGGCCGCAGCTCACCGAGATCCTGCGCCGCGAGATCCAGCTCGCCGAGCACGACGCCGAGATCGCCGCGCTGCAGTTCCGGCTCGGCCAGACCCTCGAGACCCAGCTCGGCGACCGCAAGGGCGCCGTCGAGGTCTACCGCGAGATCCTGGGCGGCCAGCCGCAGCACGTTGCCACGCTCGAGGCGCTCGAGACGATGTTCCACGCCGGCCACCTCCAGGTGGAGATCGGCCAGGTGGTCGAGCCGCTCTACGAGGCTGCCGGCGAGTACCACAAGCTGCACGGCATCCACGAGGTCATGCTCGGCAAGCTGTCGGGCGCCGACCGCGCCGCGATGTACCAGCGGCTCGCCGAGCTCGCCGAGGGCAAGCTCTACGATCAGCCCAAGGCGTTCCACTGGTGGAGCGAGGCGCTGGTCGAGGATCCGCGGTGGGACCACGCGCTCGAGGAGAGCGAGCGGCTCGCCGGCTCGACCGCGGCGTGGGACGAGATGGTCGCGGCGTACGCCCGCGCGCTCGAGCGCACCCGGGACAAGGACATCCAGCGCCAGACCCTGCTGCGCATGGCGCGGGTCCACGAGTTCGAGCTGCACGACGCGGCGCGCGCGGTCGAGACTCACCTGCGGGTACTCGAGCTCGAGGCCAAGGACGGCGATGCGCTCGCCGCGCTCGATCGGCTCTACCTCGGCGCCGGGATGTACGACGATCTCGCCGAGATCCTGCGCCGCCGGATCGAGGTCATCCAGGGTACCGACGAGCAGGTCGAGCTGTACTTCCGGCGCGGCGAGATCTTCGCCGATGCGCTCGGCGATCTCGATCAGGCGCTCGCGTGCTACGTGGCCGTGCTCGATCAGGAGAGCCGCAACCGCCGCGCGCTCGAGTCGATCGAGGCGATCCACTTCCGGCGCCAGGTGTGGCCCAAGCTGTACGAGACCTACGAGAAGCTGATCGACGTCGCCGATGGCGACGAGGAGATGGCGTCGATCTACGCCCGGATGGCGCGGATCTCGTCGGAGGCCTTGCTGACCGCCGGGTTCGGCGAGGACAAGGCGATCGAGCTGTGGAACCGCGTGCTCGATATCCGCGGCGAGGACGTCCAGGCGCTGCAGGCGCTCGGCGAGCTGTGCACCCGGCGCGAGCGCTGGGAGGAGCTGGTCGAGATCATCGAGCGCCAGATCGCTGCGACCCAGGGCGAGCAGGACCAGATCAAGCTGTACAAGCAGCTCGGCCGGGTGTGGGAGGACAAGCTATCGCGCGAGCGCAACGCGCTCGATGCGTGGCTCGCTGCCGACCGGCTCGATGGCCAGGATCTCGAGACCCTGCGCTCGCTGGCGCGGCTGTACCGCTCGACCCAGTCGTGGGACGAGCTGTCGCAGACCCTGCGCCGGATCATCGAGGTCGGCCAGGTCACCGACGCGATCGACGAGAACGAGACGATCGAGCTGTACGCGCAGCTCGGCCAGCTCGAGGGCGAGGTACTCGGCCGGGTCGACGATGCGGTCGAGGCCTGGCGCCGCGTGATCGCGATCGATCCGAGCGACTTCCGCGCGCTCGCCGCGCTCGAGACCCTGTTCACCCGCGAGGGCCGCTGGGAAGAGGCGATCGACGTGCTCGAGAAGCGCGCGCTCGTGCTCGACGACGAGCTGCAGCGCCGCGATACGCTGCTCCAGGCGGCGTCGACCTGGGAGGAGAAAGTCGAAGATCTGACCCGCGCGGCCGAGGTCTACGAGCGGGTTCGCGCGTCGGACCCGTCGAACACCACCGCGAGCGACCGGCTCGATGCGATCTATACCCAGCAGTACAAGTGGGCCGAGCTGGTCGAGGTCCTGCTCGAGCGCAGCGAGCTGCGGCCCTCGGTCGAGGAGCAGATCCAGATCCTGAACCGGGTCGCCCGGATCTACGAATCGGAGATCGGCGATCAGGAGTCGGCGTTCTACGTGCTGCAGGCCGCGTTCAAGCGCGACTACGCTCACGACCAGACCGCCAACGAGCTCGAGCGGCTCGCCTCGGCGACCAACCGCTGGCAGGAGCTGCTCGACGAGTACACCAACCGGGTCAACGAGCTCGAGGCCGAGGACCGCGGCTCGGCCGCCGACCTGTGGGTCAAGATCGGCCGGTGGTACGCCGAGCACCTGTCGCACCTCGAGTACGCGATCCACTCGGTGCAGCAGGCGCTGCGCATCGATCCGAGCCACACCGGTGCGCTCGGCGGCATGGCGGAGCTGCAGCGCAAGCGCGGCTCGTGGAGCGAGCTGATCGAGACCCTGCAGCGCCACGCGGCGGTCGAGCAGGCGCCCGAGAAGAAGACCGAGCTGTACATCCAGCTCGCCGAGCTGCTCGAGCGCCAGATGCAGGATCTGGGCGGCGCGATCCACGCCTACCAGCAGGCGCTGAACTACGACGCGGCGTCCAAGAGCGCGCTGACCGCGCTCGATCGGCTGTACCGCCGCACCGAGCAGTGGGAGCCGCTGATCGACGTCCTGACCCGGCGCGCCGAGCTCGACAGCGACGAGGCCAACATCGTCAAGCTCCGGCTCGAGATCGGCCAGATCTGGGACCTCCGGCTGTACGACGCCGGCCAGGCGATCAACGCCTACCAGGCGGTGCTGCAGGTCGAGCACACCAACCTCACCGCGCTGCGCGCCCTCGAGCAGCTGTACGAGAAGACCAACCAGTCGGAGAAGTACCTCGAGGTCCTCGAGGCTCAGCTCGATGCTTCGCCGTCGGACTCCGAGCAGATCTCGCTGTACGAGCGCATGGCGGCCGCGTGGGAGGAGCGGTTTGGCAAGCTCGACCGCGCGGCTGAATCGCTCGAGAAGATCGTCGCGCTCGACAACCGCAACTACAACGCCTACCGCGAGCTCGCGCGGCTGTACCAGCAGGCGGCCAAGTGGGAAGCGCTGGTCGAGACCTACCGCAACCACATCATGGCGACGACCGATTCGGCGACCCGGGTCGATCTCTACGTCGCGATGGGCATCACGTACGACCAGAACCTCAACGACATCGATCGGTCGATCGAGGCCTACGGCGACGTCCTGCAGTTCGATCCCGACGAGCAGCGCGCGCTCGATGCGCTCGGCCGGCTGTACGAGAAGATCAGCGAGTGGGACCGCGCGGTCGACATGATGGCGCACCTGACCCAGCTGTCGGGCGATGCCCGCAAGCAGGTCGACCTGTACTGGCGGATGGGCCGGATCCAGTACACCCAGCTCGGCGACGCCGATGCCTCGGAGTCGAACCTGTTGCGCGGCCTCGCGATCGATCCGGGCCACGTCCCGACGATGGAGGCGCTGACCAAGCAGTACTCGGATCGCGGTGACTGGCTCAAGGCGGCCCAGATGATGGTGCGCGCCGAGAGCTACACGGCGGTCGCGATCGACAAGGTCCGCCTGCTGTTCGAAGCGGCGCGGATCTACCAGGACAAGCTGCGCCAGGACGACGCCGCCAAGCAGCTGTACGCGGCGGTGATCGCGCTCGACCCCGAGCACGTCGAGGCCGGCCGGCCGCTCGCCGACCTGTACTTCGAGGCCCAGCAGTGGTCCGAGCTGTCACCGGTGATCGACATGCTGTGCCGCAAGGTCGGCCAGCTCCACGCCGACCCGCGCGAGCTCAACGAGCTGTACTACCGCGCCGCGCGGACCGCCGACGAGCTGGGCGATCACCAGAAGGCGCTGGGCTACTACAAGGCTGCCTACGACATCGACTCGACGTACCTGCCGACCCTGATCGGCCGCGCCGACCTGATGTTCAAGATGGCGGACTACGACTCGGCCGGGAAGATCTACCAGACGATCCTGGTCCAGCACCGCGACGGGCAGGGCGAGGCCGACGTGGTCCGGATCTACAACCGGCTCGGCATGG
Organism: Kofleriaceae bacterium; assembly: GCA_036271215.1. GTDB lineage: Bacteria > Myxococcota_A > Polyangia > Haliangiales > Haliangiaceae > JABFXX01. The sequence continues at coordinate 51,272 of DATBBB010000008.1, forward strand.
TTCGCCAGGCCCTGGGGGAGCGCAAGAAGGCGCTCAACATGTTCGAGAAGGCGCTCGAGATCGATCCGCACCACCGCGATACCCTCGAGGCGGTGATCGATCTGCAGCGCGAGCAGGGCGACTGGGAGGCGGTGGTCCACGCGATGCGCAGCCTGATGTTCTCGTCATCGAGCCGCGAGAAGACCCAGCTGCTCGACGATATCGGCGGGATCTACCACGACAAGCTGCAGAACCCGCAGAAGGCGACCGCGGCGTTCCTCGAGGCGCTCGAGACCGCGCCCGAGGATCACCAGCTGCTCCAGAAGGTGCTCGACCTCTACACCGAGACCAAGCAGTGGAAGAAGGCGGTCGAGACGATCGAGCGGTTCATCGCGCTCGAGCCGGACTCGGTGCGGCGCGGCGCGTACTACCACGCCGCGGCCACGGTGTGCCGCGACGAGCTCAAGTCGCTCGACGAGGCGGTCGACTACTACAACAAGGCGCTCGACAGCTTCTTCGAGAACCCGGAGCGGCTGCCCGAGGGCATGATCCCGCGCGCGCTCAAGTCGTTCGAGGCGATCGACAAGGTGCTGACCACCAAGCGCGACTGGAAGGCGCAGGAGCGCACCTACCGCGACATGATCAAGCGGATGCCCAAGCAGGGCACGCCGACGTTCCACAAGATCCAGGTCGGGCTGTTCGATGGCCTCGGCGAGATCTATCGCTCGCGGCTCAAGCACTACCAGTCGGCGACCCAGGCGTTCGAGATCGCGCAGCAGCTCGATCCGCGCAACGAGATGCGGCCGGACGGCACCGACCGCGCCGAGATCCTCGCCGAGCTCTACCTGGTGTCCGGCCCGGAGTACACCGACAAGGCGATCGAGCAGCACATGCGGATGCTGCGCAACGAGCCGTTCAAGTACGACTCGTACAAGGCGCTGCGCCGGATCTACATGGACGCCCACCAGTACGACAAGACCTGGTGCGTGTGTAACACCCTGGCGTTCCTGAAGAAGGCCGACCCCGACGAGCTGCAGTTCTACGAGCAGTACAAGCCGCGCGGGCTGGTCAAGGCCAAGAACGTGATGACCCCGGACACCTGGGCCAAGCTGATCCATCCCGACGAGAACCGCTACATCAGCTCGATCTTCGGGGCGTGCTGGCAGGGCGTCGCTGCGATGAAGGCGGCGCCGCACAAGGAGTTCGGCATCAAGCGCAAGGAGCGGCGCCAGCTGCAGGGCGATCCGCTGATGTTCTCGAAGCTGTTCTACTACGTCACCCAGATCCTCAACGTGCCGCCGCCGGAGGTGTTCCTCGTCGAGGACAACAAGCCCGCCGACATCCAGCTCGCCAACGCGATCGAGAAGACCGAGCTGTGCCCGTCGTTCGTGGTCCGGCCGCACCTGCTCCAGGGCAAGTCGGAGCGCGAGATCGCGTTCCTCTCGGCCCGCCGGCTGACCTTCATGCGGCCGGAGTACTACCTGAAGATGCTGCTGCCGACCAACACCGAGCTCAAGGTCGTGGTGCTGTCGGCGATCGTGATGGTGCAGCCCCGGTTCCCGGTGCCGCCCGACATGGTGCAGCTCGTCCAGCAGTACCTGCCGGAGATGCAGAAGCGGACGCCGCCGCAGGTGCTCGAGCAGCTCGGCGCGGTGGTCGCGCGGTTCATCCAGGCGGCGCCCGAGATCAACCTCGCCAAGTGGGGCCACTCGGTCGACGCCACGTCGCACCGTGCTGGCTTCGTGGTGTGCGGCGATCTCGAGGTCGCGGCCCGCATGGTCTCGGCCGAGCCGGTCGTGGTCGGCGGCCCGCAGGTGAAGGACAAGATCAAGGAGCTCGTGCTCTACTCGATCTCCGAGGAGTTCTTTACGGTCCGCGCCCAGATGGGCCTGACCATCGCTGGCTAGTGCAGGACCGCGATCCGGCCGCACACGCTCGACACGCCCGGCTGTTGGAACCGGTACGTCGAGGTGAGCGACGGGGCGTACAGGTCCGCCGGCAGGTCGGTCACGATCATGTAGCTGCGGCCGTCGTTGCAGTCGACCTTGACCGGCGCGGTGGCGGTGTCGTTCAGCGCGTACGACGGCAGCGGCTTGCCGTCGATATCTCGCACCGTCGTGGTCGTTGCGGTCGTCGCGGTCGTTGCGGCACACGCGGCGGTCGCGCATGCGGTGGCCAGGCAGAGAGCGAACCCGATGCGAGTGTGCGTCATGCTCTGATGATGCGCGCGTCCCCCGGCGAAGATGAAACTCATTGTCTCGGCAAGCCTGGCAATGCGTGGCAGCCCGCGATGGCGCAGCCGCCCCTGCGACCGCGCCGCGGCGGCGCCGGCTCAGCCGTTGGTCGGCCCCGACCACTCCGTCGGGACATGGGTCGCCACGTTGCGCAGCCCGGTGATCCGGAAGACCTTCAGCTCCTCCGCCTTGCCCTTCACCTTGACCGGCGGCAGCGCGGTCGCCTCGACGCGGCCGGCGACGTGGCGGTAGGTGTCCTCGGAGATGATGATCTCGCCCGAGCTGGCGACATTGACCAGCCGCGACGCCACGTTCATCGCGTCGCCGATCGCGGTGTACTGCAGCGCGCGGGTCGAGCCGATCGACCCGGTGATCACGTTGCCGGTGTTGATCCCGATCCCGATCCGGATCGCCGCCTGGTTCTCGGCGGCCCGCGTGCGATTGAATTCTTCCAGCGCCTGCAGCATCGCCAGCGCACACGCCACGGCCTTGAACGGCGCGTCGTCGATCGCGATCGGCGCCCCGAACAGCCCGATGATCTCGTCGCCGACGAACTTGTCGAGCGTGCCCGAGTACTTGAACAGGATGTCGACCATCACCTCGAAGTACTCGTTGAGCGTGTTGACGATCTCCTGCGGTGGCCGGCCGTCCGACATCGTCGTGAAGCCACGGATGTCCGAGAACAGCATCGTGACTTCCTGCTGGCGGCCGCCCTTCTCGATCGTCAGCTCGCCCTTGAGCACCTGCTCGACGACCGACGGCGGGATCAGCCGCGAGATCTGCGCGCGGGTCTGGGCTTCCTTCTCGATCCGCGTCGCGAGCCGCGCGTTCTGGATCGAGATCGCCGCCTGCGCCGCCATGCCGGTGCAGATCTGCAGGTCCTTCTCGGTGAACGCGTTCGACGTGAACAGCGAGTCGAGGTGCATGATACCGAGCAGGTCGCCGGCGTGCAGCAGCGGCAAGGTCATCGTCGACCGGATGCCCTGCATGATGATCGAGTGCGCGCCCGAGAACCGCGCGTCCATCGTCGCGTCCGACGACAGCACCGCGGCGCGGTTGGTCGTGACCTCGGCCATCACCGTCTTCGACAGCACGATGTTCGGGTCGCTCTTGCCGCTCCGGGTCTTGACGAACCGCGGCGACAGCTCGCCCTTGCCGTCCATCAGCAGGATCACGCCGCGGTCGGCGCCGACCAGCTCGAACGCCTTGTCGAGGATCTTCGGCAGCAGCTTGTCGAGATCGAGCTCGCTGCCGACCGCGCGCGCCAGCTCGTGGCCGATCCGGAGCCGCTCGTAGTCGCGGCGCAGGTTCTTTTCATCCGCGATCTGGCGCTCCGGCATGAAGTCGCCGGTGTTGGCCTGGATCCGGCCGCGGATGTGGCTCTCGGTCAGCCCCGGGGCGATCGTCACCCGGTTCAGCACGTCATCGGTCTTCGGCTTGTCGACGAACACGATCCGCGTCGAGCCCATCGTGAACTCGTCGCCGTCGCTCAGGTAATGGTCGGCGACCCGCTCGCCGCGCATGAACGTGCCGTTGAGCGACCGCAGATCGCGCAGCAGGTACCGGCCGTCGGCGGCGCGCTGGATCTGCGCGTGCTCCTTCGAGATGATCCGATCCAGGATCTGGATCGTGTTGTCCGGATGCCGGCCGATCGTATTGAAGGCAGCGAGCTCGAACTCCTGCCGCTCGTCCCCGGAGATAACGATCAGCTTTGCCATCGCAGACTCGAGTACCGCTCTACGGAATGTTAGACCGGCCGGGCCTCGCGAGTAAAGCCACCATCGTCATCAACTCCTTGCCTTGACAAGGAAAAAACGCCCAGCCGTGCGCACTCCCGCCGCTGGCGCTTGTGATCCTCCACGAGCTGTGGCATCAGTACGGTCCTCCGAGCGCTGGCTCGGCTACGCGTACGCGAATGTGGCGGAATTGGTAGACGCGCTGGTTTCAGGTACCAGTGGGTAACACCGTGGGGGTTCGAGTCCCCCCATTCGCACGAGCAACTTCAGCCCCTTGCACGAGGGGCTGAAATTGTTTCGGGGGCCGGAAACTCGAACGCCTCGAAACGTTTCCGGAGCCCGAGGTCAGCGCCGGCCGGCTTCGAGCACGCGGAGCATGGTCCTTCGTTTCACGCTCGCAGCGCGGTCGATGCAGGCCGCGTCCGTGATCGCCGAGCTCGAGTGACCCAGTGTGGCCGCCACGAGCTGAACCGCTCCGCTTCGCGCCT
>DATBBB010000009.1:0-16944 GCA_036271215.1 Kofleriaceae bacterium
AAGTCGCGGTTGAGCTCGGCGGCGAGCGCGGCGTTGTACATCGCGTCGAGCCCGATCTGATCGAGGGTCTGCGGCTTCTCGCCGGGCAGCGGCTCGGGCGGCTTGATGCCGAGCCGCTTGGCCTTCTTGGTGGTGTCGTACAGCGCCAGGTAGGTCTTGATCGCGTTGTCGTAGTCGAACGCGGCCTGGTAGCTCGCCGCCTGCAGGCCCATCGCCTTCAGGAAGTACGGGCTCTCCTGGAACGCCTTGGCCTTCTTCTCGGTGAACTCCTTGAACAGCGCGATCGCGGTCTTGGGCTTGTCGGCGAGCTTGTAGGCGACCGCGGCGTTGAACAGCGCGACCGGCAGATCCGGGTCGGTGTCGGCCGCGGTCTTGTAGAACCGGTAGAACGCCTCGGCGGCGGCGGCGTAGTCGCCCTTCTTGTAGCGCTCGTCGGCGCGCGAGAAGTTCAGCGACCGGTTCTGCGACATCGCGAGCTGGATCGACTTCTCGTCGCCGCACTTGGACGCGATGAACCGCTTGTTGGTCGCCTCGATCAGGTCGAAGTTGGCCTGGGCCTCGTAGATCGCGAGGATCCCGTCCTTGGACTTGGCAGCCTCGGGCGAGCCGCAGAACTTGTCCATCACCTTCTGGAACCGGCCGATCGCGTCGTCGACGTGGAGGTACGCGAGGCTGATCAGCGCGGCGTTGATGCCCTGCTGCGGCGCGGCCTTGGGGTCGGCGACGATGTTCTGGTAGTTGTCGTACTCGCCCTGCAGCTGCAGGTAGATCTCGGGGATCGCCTGGGCCGGCCACGGTTGCGGCAGCGCCTTGAGCTCGGCGACGGTCGGGACCTTGAGCGGCTGCAGCGTGCCGGCGTCGACCTCGCGCTGGGCCTCGGCCTCGTACGACTGGACCACGCTGCGCGCGGCGTCGAGGTAGTACGTGGTGCCGAGGTCGCGGTGATCGCGGATCCACTTGTACTGCGCGATCGCCTCGGGGTAGCGCTCGCTCCAGTACAGCGCCTCGCCCTCGAGGAAGCTGAACTCGTAGACGTAGTCGGACTCGGCGTAGGTCGCGATGAACGTGCGGTACAGCTCGACCGCCTTGCCGTACATCGCGAGGTAGTCCTGGCGGCCCTGCGGATCCTTCTTGCCCGCGGCCTCGTAGTCCTTGCGCATCGCGGTCGCCGCGGCGTGGGTGTTGCGGGTCGCGGCGTACAGCGCGCGCTCGGCGATCCGGCGCTGGTTGTCCATCGCCTCGCGGTCGGACTCGTTGGCGGCGTACCACGCGGTGCCCGGCGCGTACTTGGTCGCGAGCTCGGCGGCCGCGGCGTCGGCCGCGAACTTGTCGCCCTTGGTCTCGAACACGTTGACGATCTCCTGGTGGACCACCGGGTTGGCGGGGTTCAGCTCCCACGGTGGGCCGATCGCGATCCGGTAGGCGTCGATCGCCTGGTCCCAGGCCTGCAGCTCGGTGAACGCCTTGCCCATCGCGACCCAGACGTCGCGGACGTGGGGCTCGTTCTCGCGGCCCTTGTAGAACGCCTGGGCGCGCTCGAACGCCTTGGTCGGGTTCGACTCGGTCTCGCCGTCCCACGGATCGGTGAACGCGACCGAGATGTACTGGATCGACTCGTCGCGCAGCTCGAGCGGCGGCTGGCCGCCCGCGGCGACGATCGCGTCGTACAGCTTCACGCTCTCGTCGAACCGGCGGATCGAGTCGGCGAGCCGGTCGCGCTTGTAGTAGCTCCACGCCAGCTTGTAGAGCGACTCGGCGTACAGCTTGGACTCGTTGCCGCCGTTGGCGACCTTGAGGTACGCGGCGATCGCTTCATCGAGCTCGCCGGCGATCGTGAAGTGGTAGTCGGCGATGCCGCGGACCCAGGCGTGGCGGATCAGCTCGGTCTCGGAGCTGGGATAGGCGGTGCAGTCGGCATACGGATCGCGCAGATCCTTGCGCTCGATCCGCTTGAGCGCCTCGTCGCGGGTCGGCGGCTTGGTCGGCGGATCGTTCCACTTGTACTTGTTGGCGCACGCCAGCGCGAGGAACACCTGGAGCGAGGTGCGCTCGGCGTCGGGCTTGCCGCTCGACTTGCCGTAGTACGCGAGCAGGTAGAGCGTCGATGGGGTCTGCCGGTAGCTCGGGAACCGGGTCAGGATCGATTGCCACAGCGCGGTCGACTTCGAGTAATCGGCGGTGATCGCCGCGGCGTCGGGCGCGGCGGCGTTGGGCCCGGCGGCCTCCTGCGCGGCGAGCCGGTTCTCGACGTCCTCGTCGGCCTGATCGATGTAGAGATCGGCGAGCCGGAACATCGCGTCGGGCGTGAACTGCTCGTGGTCGGGGTGGTTCTTGAGGAACTTCTCGAGCAGCGCCACGGTGTCGGTGTGGCGGTGGCCGCGATCGGCCTCGGTCTTGGCGATCCGGTCGCCGTAGCGCTTCTGCAGCTCGGCGGTGCGGGTGTCGTACTCGCCCCTGGCGATCGCGCGCATCCGCTGATCGTGGGTGTTGGCCGCCGCGACGAACCGGTCGTACTCGGCCTCGATGTCCTTGAGCTGATCTTTTTCCTGCGGCGAGAGCTGGATCGGGCTGGTGTTGACCGCGACGGGCCGCGGGCCGCGGCTCGGCACGCCGGGCTGGCCGGGGGATTGGCCGGGTTGCCCGTTCGGCTGACCGGCCGGCTGTCCGAGCCCCGGACCGTTGGGCGGCGCGACCGGCACGCCGTACGGGCCACCGGACGACGGAGACGACGGAGACGACGGAGCGACCGGCTCGCCGTACGGACCACCGCGACCGCCAACGGAGGATGGCGTCACCGGGTTGGGCGGCACTGGTCGCGTCGACGAGCCCGGCGCCGGCGTGGCGTTGCTCGGCGGCGCCGCGGGAGTGGCCGCCGGCGTCGTGCTGGTCGGCACCGGCGTGGTCGATTGCGCCTGGGCGACCGTGCCGAGCACCAGGCTCGCCACCAGCGACCACGAGACGAAGCCTGCGTACGTCACTGGGCGCCTCCTTGCGGCTGCGTCGCGGCCGGCTGCGTCGCGGCTGGCTGCGTCGCGGCTGGTGCTGCCTTGGACGGCGCCGCCTTGCCCGCGGCCTTGCCGGCCGGCTTCTTCGGCGCCTTGGCCTTGGTGTCGTCGCCCGGCGCGACCTTGGGGGTCGCCGGCGCCGGCGGTTGGCTGGAGCCCGGCGCGATCCGCTGATCGGCCGCGCCCTGATCGGGGCTGCCGCTCGGCAGGTTGGCCTCCGGCCGCGGCAGCTCGGACTTCTTGACCGGCGCCGACGGCCTGGGCGTTCCGGCGTCGAGGATGTCCTTGAACTCGTCCTTGAGCTGCTTCAGCTCGCGCTGGCGCGACAGGTTGAGCCGCTTGAGATCGTCGTCGGTGTCCGACTTCTGCGACCAGCTGACGTCGACGTTGCCGACGTCGGTCCGGATCACGATGTCGTAGAACTTCGCCTTGACGTCGGCGAAGCTCGCGCCGAGCACCTCGCCCCCGAGCGCGCGGGTCTCGGCCTCGTTGTCGCGGAGCTCGGCGCGGTACGCCGCGAGCGTCGCCTGGGCCTCGGCGAGCGCGGTCCGGGTGTCCTGCATGCCCTGGTCGACGACCGCGTCGATCTCGCGCTCGGTCTGATCGAGCGAATCGGCGAGCCGGGTCGCGCGCTCGGCGAGCTGCGCCAGGTCCTGCGCCCGGCCGCGGTCGCGGCTCTGGCCGACCATGCCGGCGAGCGCGCGCTGCTCGGCGTCCTCGGTGACCTTGAGCTGCTCGCGCGCCGCGTGGGCGGCCGCGGTCGCCTCGTCACCGACCCCGGCGAGGTCGCGGCCGATCTGCAGCTCCCTGTGGACCTGGTCGAGCTCGGCCTCGATCGCCTCGGCCTCGCGGCCGGCGTCACCGATCGCGGCCGCCACCTGGGACCGCTGATCGGCCGGCGCGTCGGGTGCGTCGATCATGTACTTGCGCAGCGCGACCGCCATCGCCTGGGCCTGGCCGATCGCGGCCTCGACCTCGCCGGCCGATTGCTCGGCGGCGTCGTACTGCGTGAGGTTGGCGGCCAGGTGATCCGCCGCCGCGCGCTCGGCGCTGGGCGCCGCCGCGTACGCCGCGACCTGCTGGCGGCGCGCCGCCGACAGCTGCGCCGCCGTGGCGCCGTCGATCAGCTTGAGCGCCTGCTCCGCCAGCTCGCCGCGCAGCTTGATCAGATCGTCCTCGATCGCGCCGATCCGCGCCCGCCGGCTGGCGAGCGCCGGGTACACCGCGGTGCGGTCCTTGGCGGCGAGCACGCCCTCGAGCCGGGCGATCATCGCCTCGGTCTCGGAGATGTCGGCGCTGATCTCGCCGAGATCGCCCTCGACGGCGACCACGCGCTGGACCGCCGGCTCGTCGCGCAGGTACTGGATCGCGGCCTCGGGGACCGGCGCCGCGGCCTGGAACACGTGCTCGGAGCGGCCGGCGATCTGCGCCAGGTACTGCGCCGGATCCGCCTTGTCGTCGACCATCTGGGCGAGCGCCGCGTACGACGGCAGGTACGTGTCGTGGGTCTCAGTGAACACCTGGACTGCCTTGTCGTACTCGGTCGCCGGGTCATCGCCGTCGCGGGTGTCGAGCGTGCCGGCGACCTGTGCACCGCGGATCATCTGCGCCTTGCGGATCCGCAGGTTGCCCTCGAGGATCCGCACCGTCGGGGTCTTGGTCGATTGCGGGTCGGACTGCGACAACAGCTCGAGCGCGCGCAGCGCCTTGTCGTACTGCTTGCTCTTGACGTAGACCCACGCGACCTCGTACAGCGCGTCCGGGAACAGGTCGCTGTGGCGGTCGACCATCAGGTAGCTGTCGATCGACTTCGACGCCTGATCGCGCTCGTAGTACAGCCGGCCGAGCGCGAGCTGCGACAGCTCGATCACCCGGCGGTCATTGGCCGTGCGCGGCTTCCTGGCCGCGAGATCGCCGAACAGGTTGGTCGCGCGCTCGACGTCCTTCTTCGCGACGTATGTCGTCGCCAGGTAGTACGCGGCCGCGAGCTCCTGATCCGAGCCCTTCGCCACGTCCTGGAAGTACGCGATCGCGTCATCGTACTTGCCCTGCGCATAGGCGAGCTTGCCGCGGACGTACGGCACCGACGCCAGGCGCAGCCCGGGCGCGATCCGGTCGAGCGCGGCGACGGTCTCGCCGGTGCTGGCGGCGTCCTTCTGGACGATCGCGATCTCGAGCAGCCGCTCGAGCGCGGGCTGGTAGTAGCGGCTCGCGACCCCGCCGCCCGCGACGACCTGCTCGTAGTAACCGCGCGCCGCGCCGCGGTCGCCCTTCTGGTACAGCGACTCGGCGAGGTAGAACCGCGCCGGCTCCTGATCGGGGCCCGGCCGGCCGGCGAGATCGAACAGCGCCAGCGCCGCGGCATCGTAGTCGCCGAGCGAGTAGGCGACCTCGGCGTCGGTCAGCCGGCGCGGGCCGATCGCACCGGTCGGCTGACCGGGCCTGGGCAGATCGGCCGCGAGCTGGCGCGCCTCGGCCTCGTAGGCGGTGAGCCTGGCGCCGGCGTCATCCGCCCGCGCGGCCGTGTGACCGGCGACCGCCGCGGCGAACAGCACCGCGGCGAACATGGCCCGCCTGGCCGTCCGGGGCCCCGGCACGAGCGCCGCAGGAACCCGATCGACGATCCTATCCGCAGCCCGGCCCGCAACTCGATCTGCAGCCCGGCCCGTCGTCCGGCCCGTCGTCCGGATCGACCCGGCAGGCCCGGCAAGCCCGGCAGGCCCGATGGGCCCTGTGGCAGAAGCGGCCGCCATGGCTCATTTCCCCGGCTTGGTGGTGCTGGGCGGCGGCGTGGAGCTCGACGGCGACGGCGCCGCACTCGTGCTCGGCGCGATGCTGGTCGGCGCCGAGGCCGGCGCCTTGCTGGTCGTGCCCGGCCGCGGGCTCGTGGCGGTGGTACCTGCCGAGACCCCCCCGGAGACCCCGGCAGAGACGCCGACCGAGGCTCCGCCAGAGACCCCAGCAGAGCCTCCAGCCGGCGCGCTCGCCGCGCCCGACGTGCTCGCCGCACCCGACGGCGCCGCACTACCGGTATCCGACGCCCGCTCGGGCTGGACCTGCGTGATCTTGCACTCGATCGCCGGGCGCTTCTCGAGCGGTGTCGTCGGGCCGCCCTTCTCCAGACCCTTGCAGTCGACCTTGGAGATCTTGCCTTCACCGGCGAGGAACGCCTGGCTGCCGCGCGCGGTGAACGTGAACTTCGAGAGGTACTCGAACACGCCGTAGCCGTGGCCGCGGTACGTCGCGACCGCCGCCAGCGTGTGGTTCCCCGGCGAGATCGGGCCCGAGAACACGCTGAAGCTCTTGGTCTTGTACAGGCTCTCGGCGGTGTCATCCGTGCGCGCGAACACCTGCGTGCCGTCGAGCGTGTAGATCAGCTTGATCAGCCGGAACGACGCGCCCATATCGCTGACGTGCTCGATCACCGCCTGTGCACCGGCACCGCCGCCGAGCACCTGCTCCTTCAGCATCTGCACGCGCGCCTTGAGCTGCCACGCGCGCTCCTTCAGCGCCTGGGTCTTCTGCTCGAGCCGCCGCATCCGCACGGCGGTCGGCATGTCCTCGGGCCTGACCGTCGCCAGATCGACCGGCGGCTCGGGCGGCGACGAGGCCGTACCCCCCGCACCCGCCGGCGTCGTCCCCGTCGCGGCGACGCCCGTGCCTGTCGCGCCTGTCGAGCCCGTCGCGGACGCAGACCCTGCTGTAGCGCCCGAGCCCGCATTCGCCTTGGCGGCCGCCGAGCCCGTCGCTGCGGGCGTCTTCTTGGTGGTGCTCTTGTCCGCAGGTCCGGCCGCGACGCTGGCCGCGACGAGCAACGAGGAGAACACGACGACCGTGGAAGTAGCTCGCATGCGCAATCTCCAGCCGGCTCTTGCCGGCGACCTTCGCCCGCGCTTGGCGCCGGACGCGACCCGGCGGTTTTCCTGTGGAATGTTGCCGTTGTAACACCCCACCTGAGGGTTCTCAAGCAGACGAGTCTCGGGTTTGCTCATCTTACTTCTCCCTGCTTCGTCTCTGTGGGCTCGGGTGTAGATGAGACCATAATTGTTCGAGCACAGCGGTAATCCCAGCTCCCGTCGCTGCCGAGATCGTGAGCAACTCGACACCGCGCTCAGAAAACGTCCGGCGATACACGTCGATATCTTCAGATGCCGTGGCGTCGATCTTGTTCAACACGACGACCTGCGGCTTGTCTGCCAGTGCCGGTGCATACCGCCCCAGCTCCCTGTTGATCACGTCGAAGTCCGCCAGTGGTGTGCGCTCGGGCCCAGTGGTGAAAGTTGCCTCGACGATGTGAAGTAGGACACGGCACCGCTCCACGTGCCGCAGGAACTGGTGCCCCAGCCCCACGCCCTCCGAAGCTCCCTCGATCAAGCCCGGGATATCCGCGATCACGAAGTTCCGCTCATCGCTCAGCTGCACCACCCCCAGGTTCGGCACCAGCGTGGTGAACGGGTAGTCCGCGACCTTCGGCCGCGCTCGCGACACCCGGCTGATGAACGTCGACTTCCCCACGTTCGGGTACCCGAGCAACCCGACGTCCGCCAGCAGCTTCAGCTCCAGCCGGACCGTCCGCTCCTCGCCCAGCGTCCCCGGCTCGGCGGTTCGCGGCGCCTGGTTCCACGGCGTCTTGAAGTGAATATTGCCTCTCCCGCCGACGCCGCCCTTCGCCAGCACGAACCGCGCCCCGGCCTCCGCCAGATCCGCCAGCAACACCTCCGTCCGCTCGGCCCCCCCGTCCGCACCCGCATCCTCGGCATCCGCATCCCCCGCATCCGCATCCCCCGCATCCGCACCCTCGTCCGCATCCTCGGCAGCGCCCGCATCAGCGGCATCCGCACCATTCCCCGCATCAGCGTCCTCGTCCGCATCCGCATCCTCGGCAGCGCCAGTTCGAGCAGAGGCTTCGTGCTCATCGCCCGCATCAGCGCCAGCACCCGCATCAGCGCCAGCGCCAGCAGAGGCTTCGTGCTCATCGCCCGCATCAGCGCCAGCGCCAGCGCCAGCGCCAGCGCCAGCGCCAGCAGGGGCAGCGTGCTCATCGACCGCATCGCCCGCATCAGCGCCAGCGCGAGCAGAGGCTTCGTGCTCATCGCCCGCATCGCCCGCATCAGTGCCAGCGGCATCATCCCCCGCATCAGCGGCAGGGGCAGCGCCAGCGCGAGCAGGGGCAGCGTGCTCATCGACCACACGACCCGGGCGACCGGCGCGGCCGATCTTCCGGCCACGGCGCGGCGCATCCGGATCGTGAATGATCGCCACGGTCCCGACCGGCACTCGCAGCACCAGATCTTCTCCGGCGGCACCGTACTGGTCCTTGTTGCGACCGTGCTCCCCGCGCTCGGCGGTGTAGTGCCGCCGGTACTTGTAGTCGAGCAGCGACGACAGCTGCGGATCCGCCACCAGGATGATGCTGCCGCCATCCCCGCCATCCCCGCCCGACGGTCCACCGTGCGGCACGCCGTCCTCACGACGAAACGCAGCGGAGCCATTCCCGCCATCCCCGGCTTTCACATGAATCACTGCCTCGTCGATGAACTGCATGGGGCTGGTCGATGACAGGTATGGCCTCGACCGTGCCCTACGGGCAACTCCGTTCCCATGAATAGATCCGGCTGAGCCTCAGCCGGGCATTCTCGCCTTGACTGATGGGCGCGCGACACGCTCGATTGCAGGGGTGCGCGATACGCTCGATTTGCAGGGTGCGCGACACGCTCGGGCGCAGAATGGTGCGCGACACGCTCGATTTGCAGGGGTGCGCGACACGCTCGGGCGCAGGATGGTGCAACACGCTCGATTTGCAGGGGTGCGCGACACGCTCGGGTGCAGGATGGTGCGCACCAGACGCTCAGCACTCGGGGCATCTCGCCCACCCAGGGTCTCACCGCCGCCAGTGGCGAGACTGTCGAGGAGCTGGTTGCATTCGGTCAGAACGTCAACGCGCGGCGCAGCGAACGCGAGCTGGGTCACCCGAGCGAGTAGCTACCACCCAGTTTCGTGCTGGCACTCCGGGTGGAGGATACGTCGGCGTCCCCGGGCGATCCGGGAGGTCGGCGATCCGAGCGAGGGGACCCAGACTCGCGATTCGCGAAGCCAAGCGTGTGCGCGTTCTCCACCAGCGCCGCGCAAGCAGCAGCGAGAGACAGCGAGACCTCTGCGTTCTCACCAGCGCCACGCAAGCAGCAGCGAGAGACCTCCGCGTTCTCACCAGCGCCACAAGCAGCAGCGAGGACAGCGAAAGCCGCTCCAGCGAACAGCTGGGCGGCTTTGCCTCAAATCAAACCAGCAGCGAGGATGCGGGTGCGATCAGGAAGCCGCAGCAGGCGCGGCAGCTGCGTCCGCGGCCGGGTAGACCGCGATGCGCGTCCGAAACCGGCCATCGCGCTCGAACTTGACGACGCCGTGCACCTTCGAGAACAGCGTGAAGTCGCGCCCGATGCCGACGTTCGAGCCCGCGTGAAACCGGGTCCCGACCTGGCGTACGAGGATCGAGCCGGCGGTGACGAGCTCGCCCGCGAATCGCTTGACGCCGCGCATCTTCGGCAGCGAGTCGCGGCCGTTACGGGTCGAGCCTTGTCCTTTTTTGTGTGCCATGACGCGTTACCTCATGCCTCGATCGCCGCGATCTTCACCGCGGTGTAGTCCTGACGATGACCGTTGCGACGGACGTAGTTCTTCCGCCGACGGAACTTGAACACGACCAGCTTCGGCCCGCGGCCCTGCTCGACGATCGAGCCGGTGACCTTGGCGCCCGCGACGTTCGGCTGGCCGATCGTGACGCTGCCGCCGTCTCCCGACGACACGAGCAGCACGTTGTCGAACACGACCGGCGCGCCCGCGTCACCCGCGAGCTTCTCGACCACGACGGTCTTGCCGGGCTCGACTCGATATTGTTTTCCACCCGTCTGGATCACGGCGTACATGACAATCTCCGCAAAAAGGCTTTCGGAATCGCGGACTTTACTGATCGCGTGGCAATCGTCAAGGGCTGGCGGCGTGCATGGTCCGGAGTGGATCGGGGCACGAGGTCAGCGGCCGAGCCGTTTGTGCAATAGATCCGAGGTGATCACCGGGTTCGCCCGGCCTTGGGTTTCCTTCATCACTTGACCGACGAAGAACCCGAAAAGTCCGTCCTTGCCGCCCACGGTGTAGGCCTCGGCCTGCTTCGGGTTGGCCCCGACCACGCGGTTGATGACCTCCCAGAGCGTGGCGACATCCGAGATCTGGCGCAGCCCGCGGCGCTCGATGATCGTGTCGGGCGCGTCGCCGGTGCGGAAGCTCTCCTCGAAGACATCCTTGCCGATCTTGCCGCTGATCGTGCTGTTCTCGACCAGCGCGACCAGCGCCGACAGGGTCGCCGGCGCCATCGGCGACCGCGCGACCGGGATCCCGCGGTTGTGGAGCGCGCCGAGCAGCTCGGTGAGCATCCAGTTCGCGATCAGCTTGCCGCCGCGCTCGGTGGGGTGGACCGCGACCGCCGCGTCGAAGAACTCGGCCAGCGCGCGGTCGCTGACCAGGGTGCGCGCGTCGTCGGCCGAGATCCCGTGGACCCGCTGGTAGCGCTCGAACCGCCGGCCCGGCAGCTCGGGCAGGCCGCGCAGGATCGACCCCATGATCGCGCCGTCGACCACGAGCGGCGGCAGATCGGGGTCGGGGAAGTAGCGGTAGTCGTCGGCGGCTTCCTTGCTGCGCATCGCCGCGGACTGGCCGCGCTCGGCGTCCCACAGCCGGGTCTCGCGCGTGATCTTGCCGCCGGACTCGATCACGCGGATCTGGCGCGCGATCTCGTGCTCGATCGCGTTCTCGACGAACCGGAACGAGTTGATGTTCTTGAGCTCGGTGCGGGTGCCGAGCCGGTCCTCGCCGCGCCGGCGAATCGAGACATTCGCGTCGCACCGCAGGTGGCCCTTCTCCATGTCGCCCTCGGAGATCTCGAGCCAGCGGACCAGGCGGTGCAGCGAGCGCATGAACTCGCCGGCCTCGGCCGACGAGCCGAGCTCGGGCGCGGTCACGACCTCGACCAGCGGGATCCCGGCGCGGTTCAGGTCGACGTGCGACGCCGCGCCGACGTGCGTGGTCTTGCCGGCGTCCTCCTCGAGGTGGATCCGCGCCAGCTTCACGCGCTTGAGGCTGCCGCCGATGATGACGTCGAGGTGGCCGTTCTCGCACAGCGGCTCGTCGAACTGCGTGATCTGATAGCCCTTGGGCAGGTCGGGGTAGAAGTAGTGCTTGCGGGCGAACCGCGACCGGGCGCGGATCTGCGACGAGGTCGCGACGCCGAGCACGAGCGCGAGCGCGAGCGCCCGCTGGTTGAACACCGGCAGCGTGCCCGGCAGGCCGAGCACGAGCGGATCGGTCAGCGAGTTGGGCGGCGCGCCGAACTCGACCCCGGACGGCGAGAAGATCTTCGACGCGGTGGCGAGCTGGACGTGGACCTCGAGGCCGATCACCGGCTCCCAGTCCTCGACCGGTAGCGACGGATCGCGCGGCTCGGCGGCGGTCACGGCGCGGCTCCGGTCACCGCAGCGCCGGCGTTGGTCCCGATCCCGGCCCCGGGCTCGGGCGGCCGGCGATCGCCGAGCCCGACCGCGGCCTCGATCACCTGGCCGGCGCGCAGCAGGGTCGCCTCGTCGAGCGGCTTGCCGAGCAGCTGGGCGCCGATCGGCAGGCCGTCGGCGGTCAGGCCGCACGGCACGCTGATCCCCGGCAGCCCGGCGAGGTTGCACGACAGCGTGAACACGTCGGCGAGGTACATGTCGACCGGCGACGCCTTGGCGCCGAACGCGAACGCCGCGGTCGGCGTGGTCGGGGTCAAGATCACGTCGCAGTAGTGAAACGCGCGGTCGAAGTCGCGCTTGATCAGCGTCCGGACCTGCTGCGCCTTCTTGTAGAACGCGTCGTAGTAGCCCGAGCGCAGCGCGTAGGTGCCGAGCATGATCCGGCGCTTGACCTCGGGGCCGAACCCGGCGCCGCGGGTCCGCGCGTACATCTCGAGCAGGTCGCCGGCAGGGGCGCGCGCGCCGTAGCGCACGCCGTCGAACCGCGCGAGGTTGGACGACGCCTCGGCGGGGGCGACCAGGTAGTACGCCGGCAGCGCGAGCTTGGTGTGCGGCAGCGACAGGTCGACGATCTCGGCGCCGCGCTCGACCAGCGCCGCGACGGTGCGGGCGATCGCGGCGCGGACGTCGTCATCCATCGCCTCGAAGTACTCCTGGGGCAGGCCGATCCGCAGGCCGCGGACCTCGCCGGTCAGCGCGTCGGTGAACATCGGCACCGGGACGTCGAGCGACGTCGAGTCGCGGGGGTCGAACCCGGCGATCGACTGCAGGACCAGCGCGGCGTCGGCGACCGTGCGGGTCAGCGGGCCGACCTGATCGAGCGACGACGCGAACGCGACCACGCCCCAGCGCGACACCCGGCCGTAGGTCGGCTTGAGCCCGACCACGCCGCAGAACGCGGCGGGCTGGCGGATCGAGCCGCCGGTGTCGGTGCCGAGCGAGGCCGCGCACAGGCCGGCGGCGACCGCGGCCGACGAGCCGCCCGAGCTGCCGCCCGGCACGCGGGTTGAGTCCCACGGGTTGCGGGTCGGCTGGTAGGCGCTGTTCTCGGTCGAGCTGCCCATCGCGAACTCGTCGCAGTTGACCTTGCCGATCACGATCGCGCCGGCGGACCTGAGCCGGTCGACCACGTGGGCGTCGTACGGCGGGACCCAGCCGTCGAGGATCTTCGAGCCGGCGGTGGTGGCAAGGCCGCGGGTCACCAGCACGTCCTTGAGCGCGAGCGGCACGCCGGCGAGCGGCCCGAGCGGGACGTTGGCGGTGCGCTGGTGGTCGATCGCGGCCGCCGCGGCGAGCGCGCCGGGGCCATCGACCGCGAGGTAGGCGCCGATCGCACCATCGCGGGCGGCGATCCGGGCCAGGGTCTGTTCGACCACGGCGACCGCGGTGATCTCGCCGGCGGCGATCCGCCGCGTGGTGTCGGCGACCGACCAGTACGCGGTGGTCACGAGCCGTCCGTCCGCCCCGACGGGATGCTCGCGGGCACGACGATCAGGTCGCCCTCGCGGCGCGGCGCGGCGGCGAGCGCGTCCGCGGCGGCGAGCGACGGCAGCGCGACGTCGGCGCGGAGCCGGAGGTCCATCGGCACGGCGTGGGTCATCGCCGGCACGCCGGCGGTATCGACCGCGGCGAGGGCCTCGAAGTGCGCCAGGATCGCGCCCAGCTCGTGCTCCATCCGCGCGAGCTCGTCGGGCTCGAGGTGCAGCCGCGCGAGCTGCGCGATGTCCTCGACCTCCTTGCGGGTCAGCGCCGCCATCGGCCCGCTCGGCTCCTCACGGGGTCTCGGGCAGCGGCTGCGGCAGGAGCTCGGGCTTGCCGCCGAGCCGGCCGGCGAGCTCGGCGCCGAGCCGCAGGTAATCGTCGGCGATCCGGCCGGCGTCGTGGACGTCGCCCTTCTCGAGCGCGCCGATCAGGTCGCGGTGGTGCTTGCGCACGCTCTCGCCGGGGGCGGCGAGGTTGGCGAGCAGCGGCATGAAGCCGCGCACGCCGTCGCGCACGGTGTTGATCAGGAGCAGCATGACCTGGTTGCCCGACAGCTGGGCGACCGCGACGTAGAAGTCGAAGTCGACGTCGAACAGCTCGAGCGCGCTGGTGACCTGGTCGGCGCGGTCGGCGAGCGCCCGCAGCTTGCCGAGGCCGACCTTGTCCTGGATCGCGCGGGCGGCGGCGAGCCGGGCGAGCTCGCGGCCGAAGATCCGGCGAAACTCGAGCAGGTCGCGGATCAGCTCGGGCTTGCCGCCGGCGAGCGGCAGCAGGTGCTGGACCAGCTCGATGCCGCCGGTCTCCATGAAGTTCTGGACCCGGGTGCCGTCGCCCTGGCGGATCCGGACCAGGCCGAGGTGCTCGAGCTTCTTGAGCGCCTCGCGCAGCGAGGCGCGGTTGACGCGCAGCCGCTTCGACAGCTCGCGCTCCGGCGGCAGCTTCGAGCCCGGCGGGTACTGTCCATTGAGGATCAGCGAGCGCAACTGCTCGGCGATCTCCTCGGCGACGCGTTGCTTCTCCACCGGTTTGAGCATCCGCTGGCGGCGAGGTTAACCCAGCGCGCGCGGTGTTAGAAGGCCCCGGGAGCGCATCGTCTTGGATTGACAGGTGCCACCGCAGCCACCGCTTGAGGCGGGATCCGAGGCCGTGGTACCGACACAGGGTGTCCGGCCGGCCCGCGCTGAACAGCCACGCGTCGCCGCGCGTCCTGGTGATGGACGACGGCAAGGCCGAGGGGGCCGACGTGTTCGACGTGATCGGGGAGGACGGCAACGTGATCCGGGCGCGGTCGGCGTTCCTGTTCGAGGTCGGCGAGGAGCTCAGCGTGCGGATCGAGCACGCCGGGAGCGTCTCGGAGGCGACGGCCCGGGTGCGCGGCCACGTCGGACCGGCCGACGCGCAGGTGACCGAGCTGGAGATCTCGGACCGCTCGGCGCCGCGGCCGGCGCCGCGGCCGGCGGGTGCCGGCGAGTAACCGATGCAGGTCGCCGAGCTGGACGACGTCACCTACGATCTCGAGGTCGATGGCGTCGAGGTCCGCCGCACGCTCCACCGCCGGGTCTGGACCCGCGGCGCCTGGGCGACGATCGCCATCACCTACCAGGAGCTCGGCTCGGACGGCACCTGGAAGCCGGCCAAGCTGGCCCTGATCCGCCTACAACGGGTCCGCGACGCCTGGAAGCGGCACGCCGCCCTCACCTTGCGCGGCCCCGACGCCCTCGCCCTGGCCGACACCCTCGCAGCCTGGCGGGCCGAGCTCGGCCCTACCGGCCCCGACGCCCCCACCAGCCCCGACGACCCTACCAGCCCCGACGACCCTACCAGCCCCTGATCCGCTCGCCGCGCGACCCTTGCCCGACACCGCTGGCACCCGCACCGCTCGCACCCACACCGCTCGCACCGCTCGCACCCCGCACCGCTCGCACCGCTCGCACTCACACCGCTCGCACCGCACCCCGCACCGCTCGCTCCCGCACCGCTCGCTCCCGCACCGCTCGCTCCCGCACCGCTCGCTCCCACACCGCTCGCACCGCTCGCACCGCTCGCACCCCGCACCGCTCGCACCGCTCGCACTCACACACCGGCCGATGGCAGCCCACGCCGTTCCGCGCCCAGCTCGACGAACTGGTGGCGATGGTCGTCGACTCCTTCCCCTGGACGCTCACCCCGATCGAGTAGACCCGGAACGAGCTTCCGATCCGCAGTGCTGGCTGATCGGGCTACCGCTTGCGGCCGAACAGGCCGCCGCCCTTGTCGCCGCCGCCCAGGCGAGACTCGATCACGCGGAGCTCGGCCGCGGCCTCGGTGTGGCCCGGCGCGGCGGACAACACGTCGCGGAAGTGGCGGAGTGCGTCCTGGTCGCGGCCGAGCATGCGCTCGACCCGGCCGAGGTAGAACCGGCCGGTCACGGCGTGCGGGGAGCGCTGGATCGCGTGGGTGAGCTGGGTGCGGGTCGCCGCGGCGACCACGGCCTTGTCGGGGGCGACGCAGAACTGGGCCCAGGCGAGCAGCGCGTGATAGTCGGCCTCGTCGGGGTTGAGCTGGACCGCGAGGGTGAGCTCGGAGACCGCGGCCTGGGGTTGATCGCGGCGCAGCGCCAGCTCGCCGCGGCGGAAGGCTTCTTCGGCCTCGAGAATCCGGCGCGCGAGCTCCTCGGCGCGAGACTCCTCGGCGCGGACTTGCGCCTCGCCGCCGCGGCGCAGGACGCTGACGTAGTGCTCGCGGCGCGGCGGGTCGCTGAGCACGGCGAACCCGGTGTTGATCTGGGCGAACAGCCGCTGGGCGTGGCGGCCGTCGTCGGAGATGCCGAGCGCGGCGAGCCGATCGGGGTGGAGCTGGCGCGCGAGGGCGAAGTACGCCTTGCGCAGGGCGTCGGGCGCGGCGTCCTGCGCGATGCCGAGCAGCTGGAAGTGATCGGCGCCCTGATCGAGCAGCTTGAGGCGCTGGGCGATCAGCGCCTTGACGTCGTGCGACTGCGGCGAATCGCTGCTGGCCACCTGGCGCGCGCGGGGGGCCGGACGCGCCGATGGGACGCGCAAGATCACCGGATCCGGCGCACCGGGCTCGTCGAGCGGACGGTGCAGCCCCGGGTCCGAGCCGAGCGAGCTGGCGCCCCGCGCCGGGGTCGCCGTGCGTGCCGGTTGTGCCGGTTGCGCATCGAGCGGTAGGCGCAGCGACGCGCTCGAGCCGACCTGTCGCACCTCGGTCTCCGGTGATTGCGGCAGCGCGAGGTCGAGCTCGTCGTGATGCCCGGCAGGCCCAGCCCCGCGCGCCGCGCCCTGGCGTGACGGATGCGACATCGCGTCCTGGCGTGACGGATGCGCCGCGCTGGCGGCGCGTGGGTCCACACTAGCCAGCTCCGGCGCCGGATGCACCCCCGGGACCGAGCCCCGAGCTACCTCCGCGTCGAGCCGCAGCCCTGCGCTCGAGTCGTCTTGCGACCGGCGACCGGCCTTCGCTCCGCCTCGCTCCACACCTGCATCCCGCAGCCGCAGCCCCGCGCTCGGTCCGTCCTGCGGCCGGCGACCGCCCTCCGCTCCCCCACGCTCCACGCCTGCATCCCGCAGCCGCAGCCCTGCGCTCGAGCCGTCCAGCGGCCGGCGACCGCCCTCCGCTCCGCCTCCTCGCTCCACGCCTGCATCCCGCAGCCGCAGCCCTGCGCTCGAATCGCCTTGCGACCGGCGACCGCCCTCCATTCCGCCCTGCTCCACAACTGCATCCCGCAACCGCAGCCCTGCGCTCGAATCGCCTTGCGGCCGGCGACCGCCCTCCATTCCGCCTCGCTCCGCCGCTGCATCCGGCAGCCGCAGCCCCGCGCTCGAGCCGTCCTGCGACCGGCGACCGGCCTCCGCTCCCCCACGCACCACCGCTGTATCCGGCAGCCCCGGGCCCGCGCTCGA
>DATBBB010000010.1:0-12284 GCA_036271215.1 Kofleriaceae bacterium
GCGCGCGTGCAGGTAGTAGTCGCGCATCAGCGCCTCGACCGCGGGCGCCACCGCGGGCCGCGCGTCGCCGTCGTGCGGCCGGGCGTGCGGGCCGCCGGCCAGCCCGCCGGCCAGCCCGCCGGCCAGCCGGGCGGCCAGATCGATCGACGGCGCGATCGCCTCCTGGATCTCGAACGTCAGCTGATCGAACCGGCGCTTCGCGGTGAGCTGGACCAGCGCGCGGATCCGCAGCAAGAAGTCGCGCGCCCCGGCGAGCACCTGGGCCTGGCGCGGCGTGACGTGGCCGGCGGCGACCAGCCGGGCGAGCAACGCGCCGACCGCATCCCCGGCTCCATCGCCAGCGCCGGCGCCGGCGTCACCCGGATCCGGCTCGGCCGCCAGCGGCCGCGGCGGGTGCCAGCGGATCTGCATGCACCACAGCGCGGTCGACAGATCGCGCAGCGCGCCGATGCCCTGCTTGAGGTTGGGCTCGAGCAGGTAGACCGACGCACCGAACCGCGAGTGCCGCGCCGCTTGCTCGGCGGCGAGCGCGCCGATCAGCTGGTTCGGGTTGCCGCTCGGCGCGAGCGCCGCGAGCGTCTGCCGGGTCAGCTCGGCGGTCAGCAGCCGATCGCCGGCGATGTGGCGCGCGTCGAGCAGCGCGGTCGCGGTCGACAGATCGTCGCGCGCCAGCCGGGCCACCGCGCGCGGCTCGCGCACCGCGTGACCGATCGCGAGCTTCTGGTCCCACAGCGGGTACAGCAGCCGATCACACACCTGCTTGGCGAGCGCCTCGTTGCGATCGTGCAGCACGATGAAGTCGATATCGGAGTACGGCGCGAGCTCGCGGCGCGCCCAGCCGCCGGTCGCGACCAGTGCGAGCGGGCGCGGCGGCCCCTGCCCGGCATCCGCCACCGCCGCGACGAACTGCTCGGCGATCTCGCGGTCGTAGACCTCGGCGATCGCCCGGCACGCCGCGCTGCCCCGCCCCGGCTCGCTCAGCTGCGCCGGCAGCGCCGCGAGCGTCGCATCGAGCACCGCGCGCAGGCTGCGAGTCGGTTGAAGTGTGTGCATCCCTACTCCAGCGTCAGCTGCGAGAAGTCGATCCAGCCGTCCCACACCCGGGCGCCCTTGACTCGCTTGGCGATCAGGCCGTGGGGCGCGTCGGCGACGATGCCGGCGAGCGGCCAGGTCTCGGCGAACCCGGCGGCGAGCTCGGGGGTGAGCCTGGCGCGCTCGGCGGGATCCCAGGCCGCGGCCAGGGCGTCGAGCCCGCGATCGATCTGCGGCGAGGCGTGGGCGATCAGGCTCGAGGGATCGGCGTCGACCATGCCGCTCCACGACAGCTCGGCGAGGTCGTAGTTGCCGTCGGCGAGCTTCTTCTCGATCCAGGCCTCGCCGCCGGTCTTGACGTCGATCACCACGCCGACCCGGCGCGCCGCCTCGATGAAGTAGTCGCGGTCGAGCTTCTGCGGCGGCCCCGAGGCGTCCTTGGGCGCCGGCTTCTCGCCGCCGAGCATGGTCAGCCGCAGCTGCTTGCCGCCCTGATCGCGGATCCCGTCCTTGGGCTCGCTGTCGGTCCAGCCGGCGGCGTCGAGCAGCTTGGCCGCCGCGGCGGGGTCGAAGTCGGGGACCGCGGGCTCGGGGCCGCTGATCGGCCCGCCGGGCCAGATCGGCCACAGCGCCGGGCGGACCAGGCCGGCGAACACGCGCTTGGCGATCGTCCGGCGATCGATCAGCAGCGCCAGGGCGTGGCGGACCCGCGGATCGTCGAGCGGCGCGCGCGCGGGGTTGAACGCCAGGTAGCGCAGCCGCGGCGTGCCGAGCTCGAGCGGCCGGAACGCCGCGACGATGCCGGGCGCGTTGGCCTGCTCGGGCCAGTGCGCCGGGATCAGCGCCGGGATCAGGTCGAGGTCGCCGCGCTTGGCCTCGCGCAACGCGACCGCGGCGTCGGGCTCGTAGACGAACTCGAGGTCGGCGATCGCGGGCTTGCCCGCCCAGTAGCGATCGTAGCGCGTCAGGTGGACCACGCCGGCCTTGTTCGACCCGAACTTCCACGGCCCGGTGCCGACCAGCGCGCCGCCGGCGACCAGGCTGCCGTCGTAGATGTGCATCGGCAGGATCGGGATCTCGGCCAGCGCGCGCAGCACCCAGCCGCTCGGCCGCTTGAGCCGCAGCCGGATCTCGTGCGCCGTGATCAGCTCGATCGCCTCGACGTCCTCGAGCATCGGCCGCAGGTGGTCGATCGCCTTGTG
This sequence comes from Kofleriaceae bacterium, assembly GCA_036271215.1. Lineage (GTDB taxonomy): Bacteria > Myxococcota_A > Polyangia > Haliangiales > Haliangiaceae > JABFXX01. The sequence continues at coordinate 2,235 of DATBBB010000010.1, forward strand.
CGGATCGCGGATCGCGTCGAGCGTGAACTGGACGTCCGAGGTCGTCAGCGGGTGGCCGTCGTGGAACGTCACGTTGGGGGTGAGCTCGATCCGGATCTCGAGCCCGGATGGCATCACGCGCCACGACTGCGCCAGCCGCGGCGCGTAGCTGCCCGGGCCCTGGCCGTCGGGCGGCACGTAGCGCAGCAGCGGCTCGAAGATCGTGCCGAGCGTGATCCGGCGCGCCCACATCGTGGGCGACACCAGCGGGGTCAGCCGGCCGGGCTCGGCGTCGACGTGGACGCGCAGGGTATGAGCGCGCGCGGCGTGGACATCCTGCTCGCCGGACGCCTCGGCGAGCGCCGGTGAGCCGGGCGCGCTCGCGGCCTCGATCGTCGGATCCGGCGCGTGGCGCCACGGCTTGACCCGCGCCGGCGACTCGCAGCCGGTGCCCGCGCCGGTCCACGCCAGCGTGAGGACCGCGCCGAGCACCGCAACTTGAGAGGCTGTGCCCACCATGTTATCACCGCCAGCATGCCGCACCATCACGGCCTCCGCACCGCTATCCTCGGCACGCTCGTCGTCCTGGGAGGGTGCGAGAAGGACACGCTCAAGGGCCCGGCCGCCGAGGTGCACAAGAGCGACGTCAAGCTCTCGCTGCCCGCGGTCCCCGGGTTCGAGCTCCCGCCGTCGCCGAGCGACGGCTCGCACACCGTGAAGGAGCTGCGCGTCAAGGGCAAGAAGCTCCTCGAAACCGAGATCACCGTCAAGGGCGTGATCACCTGGGCGTACGATTGCCCGACCGCGGTCCGCCAGCCCGGGATGTCGGACAAAGATCTCCAGAAGATGATCGACGAGGATCCGACCAAGTGCGAGCGGCCGAAGTTCTACCTCGGGGACTCGGGCGATACGCCGCCCGAGAAGAGCCTGTGGGTCGTCGACGTGCCGCGGCCGTACAACAAGCTCGAGCTCGAGCGCGCGCCCAAGGACGAGCTGCGCAACCCGCCGCCCGATCGCTGCGATCCCAAGGGCGATCCGAAGAAGACGGTGTGCCCGCCGTACAAGGTCGGCGACCAGATCGAGATCACCGGGACGTGGAAGCTGTCGTCGCCGCACAGCGAGCGCAACTCGGATGGCCTGCTGGTCTACAAGAAGATGAAGAACGTGACCCAGAACTGGGAGTCGCCGGTGATCGAGCCCAAGCCGGGCGCGCCGGCGCCGGGTGGCGGCCCCGCCAAGCCGTCGCCGCAGGACGCGGTCAACCACGCCAAGAGCGGCTGAGTAGCGAGTCCTCGAGCCGACGATCTTTCCCTTACAATCCGTACACGGGCGGCCGGCAGCATGCCGGCACGCCGATCGACAAGAGCGGCGAACGTAGGTTCGCCGGCTCTTGCGTCGCGAGTCCTCGAGCCGACGATCCTTTTCGTACAATCCGTACAAGGGCAGCCGGCAGCATGCCGGCACGCCGATCGACAAGAGCAGCGACGAAGGTTTGGCAGTTCTCGAGTCAGACCGGGATCGCCTGAATCTGCGACGGTGCCGCGGCTTGCGGCAATGACCGACCCCGGCGGCCGGTCATTGCGGGTACCGCGGGTTTGCGTGGATAATCCGCGGCGATGGCCTCCAAGAAGAAGCCGGCGTCTGCCAAGGCCGCGGTGCCCCAGCCCGACGGCCCCGGCGACGACGAGACCGTGCCGAGCGAGGTCGCGGAGCCGGAGCCGGAGCCGCTGCCGGATCCGGAGTCGCCGGTCGAGCCGCCCGCGCGGGCGCCCGCCGCGGCCAGGATCGAAGCGAGCGAGCCCGCACCGGCCAGGCCGGCTCCCGCGCGGCCCGCCGGCTCCGGAGCCGGCCCCACGCGCACCACCGCCGCGCTCGAGCACGGCACCGCGGCGTCGGGCGCCAAGCTGGTCAAGCCCGGGTTCGCGACCACCAAGGCCGGCGACCTCGCGTTCGCGCTCGGGTTCCCGCACCTCGAGTACATCGTCGACGATCATCCCGACGACGCGCGCGCCGAGATGATCGCCTACGAGCGCCGCGGCTACCGGATCGGCTGGCCGCGCAACGTCGCGATCCGGTGGTGCCGGATCACCGCGAGCAAGGGTTTCAAGCGCACGCCGCAGGGCGCGACCGAGCTCGACACCGCCGGCAAGAAGGCGCTCAAGAACGGCACGCCGCTGACCGCCGAAGAGGTCGGGCTGACCCTCAAGTCGATGTTCTCCGATACCAGCTCCTACGAGGACCTCCAGGATCTGGTGCGGCTGTTCGAGGCGTTCATGGGCCCCGAGCTGATCGCGAGCTCGATCGTCGACGCGCTCGAGAAGTCGAGCAACAACGTGTGGAACCACCAGGACCACGACCGCGCCCAGGCGCTGCGCCACACCGGGTTCCTGCTGCTCCGGCTGCCGGCGAGCCTCGCCGACAAGCTGCGCGGCCGGCTCGCCGCGATCTTCGATCGCCGGGTCAAGGCGCTGCCGACCAAGGAGCTCGGCCCGCGCAAGGGCGAGCGCGGCTCGCTGCTCCGCGCGCTCGATCTGGTGCTCAACGGCCGCGCCGGGGTCGAGCGCAGCGGCGAGCGCGACGAGGACATGCTCGAGCCCGCGGACCTGGTCCACATCACCAACGACCCGGCGTTCGTGTGCGAGGCCGCGCGCCAGCGGGTGTCGGTCGACTCGCGCATGGTGTTCCTCGGCGGCGAACCGGTGCTCGAGCGGATGATCGAGGTGTTCCCGCGGTTCCGCGGCATGCACCCCCAGCTGCTCGACAGCTTCGCCGAGGTCGCGTCGCCGCGCGCGGTCGAGCTGCTGCAGCGGATCGCCAAGGGCAAGGAAGTCGCCGAGCGCGCCCAGGCCGTGCTCGCCGCGCGCGGCCTCTGACCTCGTCTATCGCGCCAGCGCCGCGACCTGCGCGCACAGGACCGACGGCAAGATCACGGTGTCGCGATCGAGCGTGGCCGGGCAGCCGGTGGTGCGCGGCGCACCGAGCACCAGGACATGCGCCGTGGCCGCACCGGTCGGCGGCGTGACCACGAGCGTCACGCGGTGCGCAGCGGTGACCGGCTCGTCGGAGAACCCGAGCGCGCGCGGGGCCGCGAGCGCGGTGGCCAGCGCTTCGATCGCGGCGGGCTGCGCGATCGGCTTCGCCGCCAATCCCGCCGGAGCGGTCGCCGAGCTCCCCGGAGCGGTCGCCGAGCCCGCCGGAGCGGGCGCCGAGCTCCCCGGAGCGGTCGCCGGGTTCCCCGGAGCGGGCGCCGAGCTCCCCGGAGCGGGCGCCGAGCTCCCCGGCAGATCGCTGACCGGCGCGCGGGTCCAGGTTCCGATCACGGCGCCGCGCTGGTAGCGGATCGCGTCGATCTGGATCGCTGTGATCGTCGTCGGCTCCTCGAGCCACAGCGCCGGATCGCGCAGCTCGCGCGACGGGCGGGTCAGGAGCCGCCACGCGCCCGGCGGCGGACGCAGCGCGAGCGGCTCGCCGGACCGGGCGACGAGCCGATCGGCGAACAGCTCGAGCGTGATCGCGGCGCCATCGCGGCCGGTGACGACCAGGTGCTGGGCCGCCGGCGCGGCGGGCAGCGCCACCGGCGCGGCGGGCGCGGCGAGCGCGGCGAGCAGCTCGGCGATCCGCGCCGGCTCCGCCGCGGCGTCGCCGATCCGCGCGTGGATCACGTCGACCGCGGCGCCGTCGGCGAGCACCACGCGCGCCGGCTCGAACGGCACCGGCCGGGGCTCGAGGATCGCCGCCGGCGGTTGCCGCAGCGCCGCGATCGCGCGCCGGACCGCGTCGGCCGCGGACGCCTCGACGCAGCCATCGCCCGCGCTGCCGGTCACCTCGACCCGCGCCGCGTCCCCGGCGCATGGGCCGCCGATCGCGACCGCGATCTCCCGCGCGCGCGCGCCGCTCGCCCGATCGCCATTGCCTTCGCCTTCGGGCGCCGCGTCGGTCGCGGTGATCACCAGGTCCGCCGCGGCGCCGTGGCTGGCCGGTAGCTGGACGATCGTCAGCTCGGCGAGCGCGCGCTCGAGCTCGTCGGCGAGGCTCGCCGCGATCACCAGCGAGCTCGGTGCGAGCAGCCGCCGCGGCCAGCCTGCCAGCCGGAGCACCGGCGGACCGCCCGGCGGACCGATCGCGATCGTCTGCGCGCGGCGAACCTCGGCGAGCGGAGCCTTGATCCGCAGCGCGAGCCGATCGCGATCGAGCGCGCGCGCGATCCAGCTGTCGACCAGCACGCCGCGCCCGTCGGCGGTGAGCCACACCTGCTCGCCGGGCGGCAGGCCGGGCGGTGAGCTGGGCGGCAGGCCGGGCGGTGAGCTGGGCGGCGAGCCGGGCGGTGAGCCGGGCAGTCGATCGACCGGCGCGCCGAGCCCGAGCACATGGCGCTCTGCCCCGGCGATCACGGTCAGCGTGGCCTGCACCGGCGCCGGATCGCCCCGGCGATGCCAGCGCCCGCCGCGCAGCGCGGCCAGCACCTCACCGATCGTCGCGGCGTCCGCGGCCACACCTACCCCGGAGCCACCGCCGCGCGATCGGCCACCCGGGATCGCCGGCGAGTCACCGGTCGCCGCCTCCTGCAGCGTCCAGCCGCCGCCGGCGCGGGTCACCCGGAGCGGTGGCTGGCCCGCGCGGTCCCAGATCAGCTCGGTGACGCGGTCGGGATCGAGGCCGGGGACCAGGCTGCGATCGGGCGCGCCGCCGGTCCGCCCGCGCCCCAGATCGATCCCCAGCGCGATCGCGAGCAGCACCGCGACGCCCACCGCGATCGCCAGCCCGCGCCGGGTCGCGATCATCGCGCCCGCCTCCGCCGCCACCACACGACGGCACCGCCGAGCAGGATCCACGCCAGCGGGATGCCGGCGACCGACAGCGCGATCACCGCGCGGCGCTGTCCCGGGGTCATGATCAGCCGCACCTGATCCGGCGCCCGGCGGGCGATGGCGACCGTCGGCTCCGGGGCGCCCGACGCGAACCGGATCGCGCGCGTGAGCCAGAGCTCGATCGCCGATGGGCTCGCGGTCAGGAGCTCGGTGGTCAGCGACTCGGCCGAGCCGATCGCGATCACGCGGTGCGAGCTGCCGATCGCCGCGACCGCGACCGGGCCGGCGAGATCGTCGGCGTCCCTGGCCGGCGGATCGCGGAAGTTGCGCTCGCCCCAGCTCGCCGGGGTGGCCGAGATCAGCGGCCGCGCACCACCGGTCGCGACGACCACGCGCGGCTGGAACCACAGGCTCGGCCGCGCGCCCGCGAACCCGCGGTTGATCGGGTGATCGGCGTAGCCGCTGGTGATGTAGAGCGCGCCTGGCACCTCGCGGGGCGCCAGGCTCGGGTCGATCGCGATCGCCGCCGGCAGCCCGAGGCCCTCGGCGCCGAGCACAGCCTCGAGCCCGGTCGGCGGCAGCGCGGAGGTCAGCGGGTTGACCTCCGCGGCGACCACGAGGCCGCCGCCGCCGCGCACGAAGCGCTGGATCGCGAGCGCCTCGCCGGCGGTGAACGGCGCCGCCGGCCCGGCGACGATCACCACCGCGCAGTCCGCCGGCACCGCCGCGGTCAGCTCGAGCTCGCGGGTCGTCATGCCCGCGCCGCGCAGCCGCTGGGCGACCGCCGACCAGTCGCGGTTCGACGGCGTGGCCGCCAGCGGCAGCTCGCCATGGCCGCGGGTCGCGCACACGGTGACCGGGCGCACCGCCGACAGCGCCGCGAGCGCCCCGGCGAGCGCCTGCTCGATCGCCAGCTGCTCGACGATCGGCGCCCCGTCGGGGCCGCTGTCGATTGCCGCGAACGCCAGCAGGTCGACGACCTGCTGCTTGCCGCCGAGCTCGACCACGATCGAGCCGCCCGCCGCGAAGTTGGCCGGCACCAGCCCGGCCGCGTGCGCGATCGCCGCCAGCCCGCCCGGCGCCATCGCCGGATCGACCCGCCGCACGGTCAGCCCCGGCGCCGCGTCCGCCATCTGGCCGGCGACCCGCGCGACCTCGTCGTAGATCGGCTCGAGCGCGCCGTAGGTCGGCTCGACGATCGTCAGGCGCGCGGGGCCCGGCAGCTCGGCGAGCACCGCGCGGGTGTCGGGGTCGAGCGAGCTGCGGTGCGCGGCGCTGAGATCGAGCCCGGCGGGGTGGCGCGCGGCCAGCACGCCCGCGAGGATCGCGATCGCCGCGACCACCGCGGTGCCCAGCGCGCGGATCCGCAGCTCGCCGCGCCGCCGCCGGCCCGCGCAGCCGAGCGCGATCGCGAGCGCCAGCCCCACGGCGGTCACCCCGGCGAGCACCACCAGCGCGCGCAGCGCGACGTGGCCGCGCGCGAAGTCGGTGGCGATCGCGCGCAGCGAGACCGCGTCGAGCACGCCGGCGAGCGCCGGGTGGTCGACCGCGAGCTCGGGCCACAGCGCGGGCAGCTCGCCGACCAGGAACAGCCCGATCAGCCACGCGAACCCGAGCGCCCCGGCCGCGAGCGCCGACGCCGTGGCCGCGCTCGCCGCGACCGACCACGCCAGGAGCGCCGCCCCCAGGCCGATCGCGCCGGCGTAGCCGACGGCGATCGCCGGAACGTCCCAGCCGCCGGCGTCGCCGCGGTAGATCGCGATCAGCGCCAGGTACGCCACGGTCGGCAGCCAGACCGCCGCGTAGATCGTCACCGCGGCGAGCCACTTGCCGGTGACCGCGGCGCCCTCGCCGACCCCGGCGGTCAACAGCAGCTCCCAGGCGCCGTCGCGCTTGTCGTCGGCGATCGTCCGCATCCCGAGCAGGGTCAGGACCACCAGCTCGAGCACCCAGGTCAACAGGGTCCCCGCGAGCTGGCCCTCGAGCAACGCGCCGAGCGGCGCCGGCCGCCGCGGGTCCGACAGCGCGCCGACCAGCCCGGCGAACGCGACGCCCTGGACCACGAGGAACAGGCCGCCGACCAGGTAGAGGATCGGCGCGCGCAGCATCACCGCGAGCTCGCGCCGCCACACCCAGTACGTCCGGATCACGCGGCCGCCTGCTCGCCGAGCAGCGCCACCACCGCGGCCTCGAGGCGATCGGCGCCGGTCTGCCGGCACAGCGCGGCCGGGGTGTCGATCGCGACCAGCGCGCCGGCGCGCAGCACCGCGACCCGGGTCGCGAGCGGCTCGAGATCGGCGACCGCGTGGCTCGAGACCAGGATCGCGCGGTCGCGCGCGGCAGCGGTCAGGTGGGCGCGCAGCTGCTGGATCTGGATCGGGTCCATCCCGCTGGTCGGCTCGTCGAGCACGAGCAGCGGAGGCTCGCCGAGCAGCGCATCGGCCAGCCCGACCCGCTGGCGGTACCCCTTCGACAGGGTCGCGATCCGCTGGCGCACGGTATCGCCGAGCCCGGCGAGCTCGATCGCGCGCGCGAGCCCGGCCGCCGCGACCCGCTTCAGGCGCGCCCGCAGCGCGAGGTGGGCGTGCACCGTCAGCTCGCCCGGCGCCGGCGCGTGCTCCGGCAGGTAGCCGAGCCGGGCCTGCGCTCGGCCGCGGTCGCGCGCCATCGCGATCCCGTCGATCCAGACCCCGGCGCCGCCCCCGGCGTCGCCACCCGCGCCGCCACCGCCGCCGCCGCCTCCCGCGCCGCCACCCGGATCGTCGTCGGGATCCAGGAACCCGGTCGCCAGCCGGAGCAGCGTGGTCTTGCCGGCGCCGTTGCGGCCGACCAGCAGCACCGCCTCGCCGGCCGCGACCTCGAGCGACACCCGGTCGACCGCGCGCCGGCGGCCGGATCCGCCGCCGAACGATCGGCTCACCCCGCGCAGCGCGAGCACACTCAGTCTCCGTCGGTCGGGCGCGACATCGGCATGCGGATCACGAACGTCGTGCCCGAAGGTCCGGATTCCGGACGGATCGTGCCGCGATGGTCGTCGATGATCCGCTTGACGATCGCGAGCCCCAGGCCGGTGCCGCCCTTGCGCCCGGTCGCGAACAGCTCGAACAGCCGGCCGCTGATCTGCGGCGAGATGCCCTGCCCGGTGTCCGCGACCGTCCACACCAGATCGTCGCCGTCGCGATCGATCACGACCCGCAGCACGCCGCCGTCGGCCATCGCCTCGATCGCGTTGCTCGCGAGGTTGTGGAACACGCGCATCAGCTTCTGCTCGTCGAAGTACGCCACGCCGTCGTAGCGCGCCTCGACCACGAGCTCGATGCCGCGGCCCTGGACCGCCGCGCCGAGCTGGGTCGACAGCTCCTCGGCGAACCGGTTGACGTAGACCTTGCGGATCACGAGATCGGTGTCGCCGCGCGCGAACGCCAGGACCTCGCGCGTCATGCCGGCCATCAGATCGAACTGGCGCTGGATCTGCTCGACGTACTTGTCGCGCTGGCCCGCGTCGTCCATCGCCGCCATCAGCTGGGCGTAGCCCGAGATGATCGTCATCGGCGTCTTGAGGTCGTGGAGCAGGCCCGCGAGCATCCGGCCGATCGACGCCAGCCGGTCGCTCTTGCTCTGCTCGCTGCGCCGGCGCGCCAGGCCGATCGCGCTCGCCGCCTGCGCCGCGATCAGCACCAGCAGCTTGAGATCGTCCTTGCTCCACGGCCCGTCGCCGTCGCGCGCCGCCCGGCGCTGATCGACGATCTCGATCCCGCCGATGACATCTTCGCCCTCGATCAGCGGCGCGACGATCAGGTGCTGCGGCACCACGCCGAGCTCGGTCGCGACCTCGGTCGCGTGGCGCGGATCGCGACCCGGATCGTCGACCACGAGCGGCGTGCGGTGCTTGATCGCCCAGCCGAGCAGGCCCGTGCCGTACGGTAGCGTGCGCTCGATCAGCCGCGGCGCGGCCGGGCCCTGCACGGTGCGGAACCGCAGCGAGCCGTCGGGCTCGACCAGCGCGATCGATCCGGCGCCGCCGCCGAGCACGGTGATCGCCTGGGCCAGGATCCGCGACAGCAGGTCATCGAGATCGAGCGCCGCGGACAGCTCCTTCTCGACCTCGTAGAGCGCGTTGAGCTCGCGGGTCCGGCGCTCGAGGTCGCGCCGCGCGCGCGACAGCTCCTGGTTCTGCTCGACCACCGAGTGGTACAGCCGGGTGTTCTCGATCGCGATCGCCGCCTGGCTCGCGAGCGCGAGCAGGAGCTCCTCGTCGGCCTGGGTGAACGGCCCGTCCTGCTTGTTGAGCACCTGCAGCACGCCGACCAGGCCGCCGAGCGCGCCGAGCATCGGCACCGACAGGATCGCCCGCGTGCGATAGCCGCTCTTGAGATCGACCGCCGGCTGGAACCGCTGATCGGCGTAGGCGTCGGGGATGTTGACGATCTCGCGGGTCTCCGCGACCCAGCCGGCGACGCCCTCGCCGACCGCGAGCCGGATCTCGACCCGCTCGCCGCCCTGCGAGACCCGCGACCACAGCTGGCGGCCGTCCTCGGTCACGACGAACAGGGTCGACCGGTCGGCCTCCATCAGCTCGGTGACCTTGGTCATGATCAGGATCAGCAGGGTGTCGAGGTCGCCGGTCTCCGACAGCGCGCGGCTGACCTCCTGGACGAGCGCGAGCTTCTTCTGCTCGCGCTGCAGCGCGGCTTCGAGCGAACGCACAGGATCTCGTGCGCTTGCTGGCGCCAGTCCCGGGCCGTCCGACATGGGGCGCATCGTACCGCAACACCTGAACGTACATGCGAACTAGCCGCGTTCACCTGGCGATTCCCCGACGCGCCAGGTGCCACCAAATGCGGCGCCCACGGGGTCTCACGTTCTCGACGACAACGGCTCCCAGGATCTCTGGGAACTATCAAAGACCCAAGGGTTTGACACCCGAGGTCGGGCGAGCCGACAATTGGCATTGTGCCGAAGGTAGCGGCCGAGGTCGGTTCGACCGCGAACCGTTACCAGATTTTCGCCAAGCTGGCAGTCGGCGGCATGGCCGAGATCTTCCTGGCGCGTGGCGCGAGCGTGGCCGGCGTCGAGCGCTATTGCGTGCTCAAGCGGATCCTGCGCGAGCGCTCGACCGACGAGCAGTTCGTCCGGATGTTCGTCGATGAGGCGCGGCTCGCCGCCCAGCTCCAGCACCCCAACATCGCCTCGGTCTACGACATCGGCATGCTCGGCGACTCGTACTTCTTCACGATGGAGTACGTCCACGGCGAGACCGTGC
>DATBBB010000011.1:0-8543 GCA_036271215.1 Kofleriaceae bacterium
GACGGCGACCACAGCGCCGGCCGCAACCACGCCGGCGGCCACGACCACCACGGCCACCACCACGACGCGCTGGACCATCCCGGCGAGTTCGCCGGCCGGGCGCCCCCGCTGCGGCGCGACTTCGCGCACCGCGCGTTCACCGTGGGCATCGGCGGCCCGGTCGGCAGCGGCAAGACCGCCCTGGTGCTCGCGCTGTGCCGCCAGCTGCGCGACCGGCGCTCGCTCGGGGTCGTCACCAACGACATCTTCACCCGCGAAGACGCGGAGTTCCTGGCCCGCCACCAGGCGCTCCCGCTCGAGCGGATCCGCGCGGTCGAGACCGGCGGCTGCCCGCACGCCGCGATCCGCGAGGACATCACGCCCAACCTGCTCGCGCTCGACGAGCTGATGCACAGCGTCGCGCCCGAGCTGCTGATCGTCGAGAGCGGCGGCGACAACCTCGCCGCGCAGTACAGCCGCGAGCTCGCCGACTACACGATCTATGTGGTCGACGTCGCCGGCGGCGACAAGGTCCCGCGCAAGGGCGGACCGGGGATCACGCAGTCCGATCTACTGGTGATCAACAAGATCGACCTCGCGCCGCTGGTCGGCGCCAGCCTCGAGGTCATGGCGCGTGACGCCGAGCGCATGCGCGGCGCCGGCCCGACGGTGTTCGCGCAGGTCACCGCCGGCACCGGCGTCGCGCAGATCGCCGGCCACATCGAGGCCGCGCGCAGCCACGCGCTCGCGCTCGTCGCTTCCCACCCGTAACCGCACGTCGACACGCGGTATTCCAGCGCACGGTCCGGTCGCGCGCGCCGACCTGGGCGTACATCGACCACACGCACCGCGACGGATCGCGGCAACTCCGGCGTTTGCGCCGTGCGCTCCGACGCAACTTCAGATGTCCGGGCATGCACGACCAGCATTCATTTTGTGTTGTGCAATGACATTGTGACTGACCGAGCGGGCGCCCCGTGCGTACACCCACATTCGAATCAGATAGTAATTTCCTGTGCAGTTTTACAACGCCGTCCACGCTCTGCCCCACCGTCGGGTACCCGACACATAACCCAGCCTCGACGCGTATGGACCCGTACACCTAAGAACCTGATTACGACACGAACACCGTTGTTGCCGCTTTTCCCTAATGCATTTCTACACGCAACACCCTAGTGTTTAAGTGGGAGGGTTATTCGCATGGCAACTGATGAGACCAGGAAACTGAGTCGCAGAGCCGTACTGAAGCTTGCAGGCGCCGCCGCTGGTGCTGCACTGGTGTCGCGGGCGTCGCGGGTATCCGCCCACCGTCGGTCGAGCGAGCTCGAGACCCGGTTCTCGCGTGAGTACGGCCTGCGCACGCCGCTGGCGAGTGCCGGCATGGCATTCGTCGGGCTGACCGACCTCACGTCGGCTGTGACCAACGCCGGTGCGCTCGGCGTCTACGGTGTGGGCGTGGAGCCACCACCGGTGGTCCAGGCCCGGCTCGAGGCGATCCAGGACCAGACCAGCGGTCCGTTCGGCATCGACTTCATCGTCGGCACCTCCCCGATGGGGCCAATCACCACGCAGGATCATATCGATATTGCAGCGAGTGCTGGTGTTCCGATCGTGGTGTTCCACTGGGACGTTCCCACGCGCGCGTGGGTCCAGCAGCTCCACGCCGCCGGCAGCAAGGTCTGGGTCCAGACCGGCGACATCAATGTTGCGCAGCGCGCGGTCGCGCTCGGCGTCGATGGCGTCGTCGCCCAGGGCCGGTCGGCCGGCGGCCACAACAAGAACTCGACGCTCGCGACCTGGCGCGTCGTGCACGAGATGCGCCGAGTGCTGCCGGCGCGAATCCTCATCCTGGCAGCGGGAGGCGTGGCTGACGGACGCAGCCTGGTCCGCGCGATCCGTGCCGGCGCGGATGGTGGATGGGCCGGCACCGTGTTCGTCGCGGCCGAGGAGTCCTATGCCAGCGACGCCTACAAGGCGCGCTTGATCGCCGCCCACGGCCCGGATGACACACAGTTCACCACAGTGTTCGGGCCGGAGTGGCCGGGCCAGCAGCAGCGCGTGCTGCGCAACCTCGGAACCTCGAACCCGATCGCGACCACGCCCGATACGATCGGCACGACCGTGATGTTCCCCGGCGTCTGGAACGCGCCGTACACGATGCCCAAGCACAGCGCGATCGTCCCGACCCGCGATACCCAGGGCAGCCTGAACGAGATGGACATGCCGGCCGGCTCGGTCAGCATCAAGGCGGTCCGCAAGGTCCGCCCGGCCGCCGAGATCGTCGACGACTTCGTCGACGGCGGCCGCGAGGCCTGCGAGCACGAGTACAACGACTCGCTCGACGAGGACTGAGTCAGCGATCTACGGTGATCTACCTCGGGCCTGGGGGCCCGGCTACTTCCAGGACGCGAGCAGCTGCTCGTACGGCATCGTCTCGCCCTTGGGCTTCTCGTTGGCGAGCTTGGCCTTCGGGCCGCCGGGCTTGCCGATCCACTCGCTGTCCGGCTTCTCCGGGTTGAGCTTCGGCGCGCAGTTCTTCATGCCGGCGCGCTCGAGCCGGCCCATCACGTCATCCATCTCCTTGGCGAGCTTGTCCATCGCGGCCTGCGGCGTCAGCGACCCGGTGACCGCCTCGCTGACGTTGGGCCACCACAGCTGCGCGAGCTTGGGATAATCGGGCACGTTGTTGCCGGTCGGCGTCCACAGCTCGCGCGCCGAGCTGCGATAGAACTCGATCAGCCCGCCGTACTTGGGCGCGGCCTTGGTGACCGGCTCGGAGTAGATGTCCGACTTGCGGATCGGGGTCAGGCCGACGAAGAACTTCTTGAGCGTGGCCGACTTCGAGATCGTGAACTGGGCGTACAGCCACGCCGCCTTGCGGCGCTCGAGCGCCACGCTGGCGAGCATCGTCCACGCGCCGGCGTCCTGGTAGCCGAGCTTCATGCCCGGCTCCCAGTACGGGCCGTGCGGCGACGGCGCCATCCGCCACTTGGGCGTGCCGTCGTCGTTGACCACCGGCAGGCCGGGCTTGGTCAGCGGCGCGGTGAACGCCGAGTACCAGAAGATCTGCTGCGCGATGTTGCCCTGTCCGGGGACCGGACCGGCCTCGTTGAACGTCATGCCCGAGGCCTCGGGCGGCGCGTACTTCTTGAGCCAGTCGATGTACTTGACCAGCGAGTACACCGCGGCCGGGCTATTGGCCTCGCCGCCGCGGCTGACCGACGAGCCGACCGGGTGGCAATTCTCGACCCGGATGCCCCACTCGTCGACCGGCACGCCGTTGGGCAGGCCCTTGCTGCCGACCCCGGCCATCGACAGCCAGGCGTCGGTGAACCGCCAGCCGAGCGACGGGTCCTTCTTGCCATAGTCCATGTGGCCATAGACCTTCTTGCCGTCGATCTCCTTGACGTCGTTGGTGAAGAACTCGGCGATGTCCTCGTAGGCCGACCAGTTGATCGGCACGCCGAGCTCGTAGCCGTACTTGGCCTTGAACTTCTGCTTGAGGTCGTCGCGGCTGAACCAGTCGTAGCGGAACCAGTACAGGTTGGCGAACTGCTGATCGGGCAGCTGGTACAGCTTGCCGTCGAGCCCGGTCCCGAAACTCTTGCCGATGAAGTCGTCGACGTCGAGCGTCGGCAACGTGACGTCTTTACCCTCGCCGGTCATGAAGTCGCTGAGCGCGATCGCGTCGCCGTAGCGATAGTGGGTGCCGATCAGGTCGGTGTCGTTGACGTACATGTCATAGACCGGCTCGCCCGACTGCATCTGGGTCTGCAGCTTCTCGATCAGGTCGCCTTCCTGGATGATGTCCTGGGTGACCTTGATGCCGGTCAGCTCGGTGAACAGCGGCGCCAGGGTCTTGGACTCGTAGGAGTGGACGTCGAGCGTCTCGGACACGACCTTGATCTCCATGCCGGCGAACGGCTTGGCCGCGTCCTGGAAGAACTTGAGCTCGGCGAGCTGCTGGTCGTGGCTCAAGGTCGTCGGCTGCAGCTCCTTCATCGCCTTGTCGATCGCGGCGCTGCGATCGACCGGCGCGGCCTTGGGCTCGGCGGCCGACCCGGACTTGCCGGCGTCGGCGGGCTTCTTCTTGTCGCAGCCGCCGGCCGCCAGGACCGCCGCTGCGAGCGCGCAGACTGCAGCGCTCGAAAACCAGATTCTTGATTGCATATATTATTCACCCTCCGACGCGGTTCATCACGGTGTAGAGCACGTAGCAGAAGAACAAGATGAAGATGAAGTAGATCAGCGAGAACGCCGCCGCCGGCCCGAGGTCGAACTGGCCGACCGCGAGCCGGGTCAAGAACTGGCTGAGGAACGTGGTGCTGTTGCCGGGACCGCCGCCGGTGACCACGAACGGCTCGGTGTAGATCATGAAGCTGTCCATGAACCGGAGCAGGACCGCGATCACCAGCACGTTCTTCAGCTTGGGCAGCTGGATGTAGCGGAACACCGACCACGCCGACGCGCCGTCGATCGCGGCCGCCTGGTAATACGCATTCGGGATCGCGCGCAGTCCGGAGTAGCACAGCAGCGCGACCAGCGGCGTCCAGTGCCAGACGTCCATCACCAGCACGGTGAGCCAGGCGTCGACTCGATCGGCGGTGTAGTTGTAGCGCAGGCCGAGGTCGACCAGCGTGGCGCCGCCCATGCCGATGTCGGTGCGGGCGAAGATCTGCCAGATCGTCCCGACCACGTTCCACGGGATCAACAGCGGCAGCGCGAGCACGACCAGCGCCGCCGAGACCGTCCAGCCGCGGCGCGGCATGATCAGGCTGACGCCGAGCCCGAGCGGCAGCTCGATCGCGAGCACCGAGAACGAGAACAGCAGCTGGCGCAGGAACGCGGCGTGGAGCTCGGGGTCGCGCAGCGCCTTGCGGAACCACTCGAAGCCGACATAGACCTTGGTGGTCGGGCCCAGGATGTCCTGCACCGAGTAGTTGACCACCGTCATCAGCGGCACGATCGCGCTGAACGCGACCAGGAGGGTCATCGGCAGGACGAGCAGCCACGCCCGGTTGCTGCGAGTCTTCTCGATCATGGCGCGGGCTCCGGCGGCAACACGATGCGGTGATCGCGATACAGGCAGATGTGCTCGGGCGGGAACCGGACGTGCACGGTCGCGCCGACCGCGGGGGCCGGCGGCGCGCCGGGGTCGTCGCCGATCCGGAGCTTGAGCCGGTGGTCGGCGAGCACGCCGGTCACGACCCGGAACCGGCCGTGATCTTCGACCGCGGTGACCGCGACCGGCAGGCCGTCCCCGGCGTCGCCCGGCGCGCCCGCGCCCGCGCCCGCGATCGTCACGTGCTCGGGGCGGATCCCGAGCTCGAGCGCGCCGTCGAGCATGGCCGGCACGCCGTCGCCGCCCGCGATCTCGACCCGGTGGCCGGCGACCCGCGCGTGCAGCCCGCCGGCCTCGCGCACGAGCTCGCACGGCAGGACGTTCATGCCGGGCGAGCCGATGAAGTAGCCGACGTAGGTGTGCGCCGGCCGGCGGAACAGCTGCTCCGGCGTGCCGCGCTGCAGGATCTCGCCGTCCTGCATCACCACGACCTCGTCGGCGAACGTCAGCGCCTCGGTCTGGTCGTGGGTGACGTAGATCAGCGTGTGGCGAAACTGCTTGTGGATCTCCTTGAGCTTGCGGCGCAGCCGCCACTTGCGGTGCGGATCGATCACGGTCAGCGGCTCGTCGAACAGGATCGCCGCGACGTCCTCGCGGACCAGGCCCCGGCCGAGCGCGAGGATCTGCTTCTGATCGGCGGTCAGCCGGGTCGCGCGCGCCGGCAGCTGCTCGGTCAGCTCGAGCGCCTCGGCGATCCGATCGACCCGGCGCGCGATCTCGGCCGCCGGCAGCCCGCGGTTGCGCAGCGGGAACGCGAGGTTCTGGCGCACCGTCATCGTGTCGTAGACCACAGGGAACTGGAACACCTGGGCGATGTTGCGCTCGCGGCTCGCCAGCTGGGTGACGTCCTTGCCGGCGTAGTGCACGCGGCCGCGCGTGGGCTGGATCAAGCCCGAGATGATGCCGAGCAGCGTGGTCTTGCCGCAGCCGCTCGGGCCCAGCAGCGCGTAGGCGCCGCCGTCGCGCCAGCGCAGCTCGACGTCGCGCAGCGCCCACGGCGCCGAGCCGTCGTAGCGGTGCGAGATCGCGTCGAGGAAGATCTCGGCCATGTCAGGCGTCCTGGTCCCGGCGATACGACGCCACCAGCGCCTGATCGCCGGCGCGGTGGAACGCGAGCAGGCGATCGGGGTCGAGGTAGCACGTACATTCGTCGTCGAGCTGGTGGTGGAACACGCCGGCCTGCTGGACCACCAGCTGCACCGGATCGCGCGCGCCGCGCAGGTACACGAACGTCTCCGAGCCGCTGATCTCGCTGAGCTCGACCCGCGCCGGCACCGCGGCGTGGCCGGCGACCGGCGCGAGCCGGCAGTCGCTGGCGCGGATGCCGAAGCAGTACTCGCCGTCGGGCAGGCCGGCCAGGTGCGCGCCCGGCGCGGCCGCAGCGGCATCCGCGGCGCTCGGCAGCGCGATCCGGATCTCGCCGGCGAGCTCGATCGCACCGCCGCGCACCGTGCCGTCGAGCAGGTTCATCGGCGGATCGCTGAACACCCGCGCCGCGGTGACCTGGGCCGGCCGGTGGTAGACGTCGAGCGTCGGCGCGTGCTGCAGCACGCGGCCGTGGTGCATCACGATCGTCCTGCCGCCGAGCGCGAGCGCCTCCGCCGGATCGGTGGTCGCGTAGACCACGGTCGCCGCCGCCACCCCGGCGCGCGGCGAGCCGAACAGCGCGCGCAGCTCGTCGCGCAGATCCTCGCGCAGCTTGTAGTCGAGGTTGACCAGCGGCTCGTCGAACAGCACGAGCTCGGCGCCCTTGGCGAGCGCGCGGGCGATCGCGACGCGCTGCTGCGGGCCGCCGGACAGCGCACCCGGCAGGCGATCGAGCAGCGCCTCGATCCGGAGCAGCCGCGCCAGCTCGCCGACCCGGTCGTCGACTCCGATATTCCCCGGGCTCCCCTTGCCCTCCGGGCCCCCCGACGCCCGGCGCAGCCGGAGCGGCGACGCGATGTTCTCGCGCACGGTGAGCGACGGATAGTTGATGAACTGCTGGTAGACCAGCGCGACCGAGCGCTCGCGGGCGGTGCGCCGCGTGATGTCGGCGCCGTGGTGCCGCACGGTGCCCGCGGTCGGCCGATCGAGCCCGGCGAGCACGCGGAGCAGGCTGGTCTTGCCGGCGCCGGTGTGGCCGAGCACCACGTTGATCGTGCCCGGCTCGAGCCGGAGATCGACGTCGACCAGGTGCGGCTCGCCGGCGACGGTCTTGGTGACGTGCTCGAGCACGAGCGTCATCCCCAGCGCCCGATCCCCGCCATCGCGACGGCCGAGACCGCGAGCGCCCCCCACGGCGACACCTGGGTCAGGCCGAGCCACGCCATGTGGATGAACGCCGTGGTCAGAAGGCCGATGAAGAACCGGTCGCCGCGCGTGGTCGGCATCGGCAGGAAGCCGCGGCGCGCCACCGTGGGCGAGCGCAGCTCCCATAGCCACATCCCGACGAGCGAGCTGATGATCAGCACGAAGAACACCGCGGTCGGCGCGGTCCACGCCATCCAGTGCATCACACCCTCCCCAGGGCGAAGCCCTTGGCGATGTGATTGCGCACGAACCAGATCGCGAGCGCGCCGGGGATCAAGGTCAGCACGCCGGCCGCCGCGAGCACGCCCCAGTCCATGCCGGCCGCGCTGACCGTGCGGGTCATGATGGCGGAGATCGGCTTGGCGTTGGTGGAGGTCAGTGTGCGTGCGAGTAATAGCTCGACCCAGCTGAACATGAAGCAGAAGAACGCCGCCATGCCCACGCCGGCGCGGATCAGCGGCAAGAAGATCCGCACGAAGAAGTGCGGAAAGCGATAGCCGTCCATGTAGGCAAGCTCATCGATCTCGCGGGGTACCGCGGACATGAAGCCCTCGAGGATCCACACCGCGAGCGGCACATTGAACAAGGTATGTGCAAGTGCGACCGCGATATGGGTATCGAATAAACCTACACTCGAATAGAGCTGAAAGAACGGCAGCAGGAACACCGCCGGCGGCGACATCCGATTGGACAGCAGCCAGAAGAACAGGTGCTTGTCGCCGATGAACTCGAAGCGCGAGAACGCGTAGGCCGCCGGCAGCGCCACGATCAGCGACAGCACGGTATTCATCACCACGTACTCGAGCGAGTTGACGTAGCCCATGTACCACGACCGATCGGTGAGGATCGTGCGGTAGTTATCGAGGGTGGGATGGTGCGGGTAGATCGTCAGGCCGCCGAGGATCTCGTCGTTGGTCTTCAGCGACATCACCATCAGCCAGTAGATCGGAATCACCAGAAAGCCGATGTAGATTCCGAGCGGGATGCTGCGTTTGAGGGGAGGCATGCGCGGTGGCCCGGCGGCGCGGGGATCATCACCAGGTCGCGCCGCGGTCCGCAAGTGTGCGGCTGCACTACTGCGCTCGAGATTGTTCATATCGTTACTGGCCAGTCGCGGCACACGCGCTCGGCGCCACCGGCTCCGCGGTCT
>DATBBB010000012.1:0-4369 GCA_036271215.1 Kofleriaceae bacterium
TCGGTCAAGTCGTGCACCATGCTCGCGGCCGAGGCCGAGGGCGCCGAGATCACGACGATCGAAGGCCTGGCCAGCGGCGGCGAGCTGCACCCGATGCAGGCCGCCTTCCAGGAGCACCACGGTCTGCAATGCGGGTTCTGCACGCCCGGCATGATCATGAGCGCGACCGACCTGTGCCGCCGCACGCCCGATCCCAGCGAGCACGAGGTCCGGCACTGGCTCGAGGGCAACCTGTGCCGCTGCACCGGCTACCACAACATCGTCAAGGCCGTGCGCGCGGGCGCCGCCGGCATGCGCGGAGGCAAGTGATGACCAACCAGGGCATCGGCGCATCGGTCAAGCGCAAGGAAGACCGCCGGTTCTTGCTCGGCAAGGGCAACTACGTCGACGACATGGTGCTGCCTCAGCAGACCTACGCCGTGCTCGTGCGCTCGATGTACGCGCACGCCAAGCTCACCGCGATCGACACCACGGCGGCGCGCGCGGCGCCCGGCGTGGTCGGCATCCTGACCGGCGAGGACGTCGCGGCCGACGGGCTCGGTGGCCTGCCGTGCGGCTGGCTGATCAAGAACAAGGATGGCTCGAACATGGTCGAGCCGCCGCACCCCGCGCTCGCTCACGGCAAGGTCCGCCACGTCGGCGATCCGGTCGTCATGGTGATCGCCACGTCGAAGGCCGCGGCGCGCACCGCCGCCGGGCTGGTCGAGGTCAGCTACGATCCGCTGCCGGCCGTGGGCCTGCTCGCCGATGCGGCCAGGCCCGGTGCCCCGCTGGTGTGGGACGAGGCGCCCGGCAACGCTTGCTACGACTGGCACATCGGCGATCCGGCGCTGACCGAGGCCGCGTTTCACAAGGCGGCGCACGTCGTCGCGATCGACCTCACCAACAACCGGGTCGCGCCCAACCCGATGGAGCCGCGGTCCGCGATCGGCCACTACGAGGCGGCCAGCGATCATTACACGCTGTACACCACATCGCAGAACCCGCACCTGATCCGGCTGTTGATGGCCGCGTTCACCCTGCACGTCCCCGAGCACAAGCTGCGGATCGTCGCGCCCGACGTCGGCGGCGGGTTCGGCTCGAAGATCTTCCACTACGCCGAGGAGCTGCTGGTCACCTGGGCGTCGAAGAAGATCGGCCGGCCGGTCAAGTGGACCTCGGATCGCAGCGAGGCGTTCGTGAGCGACGCGCACGGCCGCGATCACATCAGCCACGCCGAGCTCGCGCTCGATGCGTCGGGCAAGTTCCTCGGCCTGCGGGTCAAGACGCTCGCCAACCTCGGCGCGTACCTCTCGACGTTCAGCTCGGCGGTGCCGACCTACCTGTACGCGACCCTGCTGTCGGGGCCGTACGACTTCCCGGCGATCTACGCCGAGGTCAAGTCGCTGTTCACCAACACGGTCCCGATCGACGCCTACCGCGGCGCCGGCCGGCCCGAGGCGGCGTACCTGCTCGAGCGGCTGGTCGACAAGGCGGCGCGCGATCTCGGCATCGACCGGATCGAGCTGCGGCGCAAGAACATGATCCGCACCGATCAGTTCCCGTACCAGACCCAGGTCGCGCTGCAGTACGACATCGGCGATTACCAGGCCACGCTCGACCTCGCGCTCCAGGCCAATGACTACCCCAACTATGCAAAGCGCAAGGCGGAGAGCGCGGCGCGCGGCAAGCTGCGCGGGTTCGGGATCTCGACGTACATCGAGGCGTGCGGCATCGCGCCGTCGGCGGTCGCCGGCGCGCTCGGCGCGCGCGCGGGGCTCTACGAGGCCGGCACGGTGCGCGTCCACCCGACCGGTTCGGTGACGGTGTTCACCGGCACCCACTCGCACGGCCAGGGCCACGAGACCACGTTCGCGCAGCTCGTGGCCGAGAAGCTCGGCGTGGCGATCGAGAACGTCGACGTCGTGCACGGCGACACCGACCGGATCTCGTTCGGCATGGGGACCTATGGCTCGCGGTCGGCCGCGGTCGGCGGCTCGGCGATCGTCAAGGCGCTCGACAAGGTGATCGACAAGGGCAAGAAGATCGCGGCGCACCTGCTCGAGGCCAGCGCCTCTGACATCGAGTTCAAGGACGGCAACTTCCGCGTGGTCGGCACCGATCGGGTCAAGGCGTTCGGCGAGATCGCGTTCACCGCGTACGTGCCGCACAACTACCCGATCGAGACCGTCGAGCCCGGGCTCGAGGAGTCGGCGTACTACGATCCGAAGAACTTCACGTACCCGGGCGGCACCCACCTCGTCGAGGTCGAGATCGATCCGGACACCGGGGTGTGCGAGGTCGTCGACGTCGCGATCTCCGACGACGTCGGCGTGATCATCAACCCGATGATCGTCGACGGCCAGGCCCACGGCGGGCTGGCGCAGGGCATCGGCCAGGCGCTGTACGAGGAGGTTCGCTACGACGCCGATGGCCAGCTCACCAACGGCTCGTTCATGGACTACTGCATGCCGCGCGCGGCGGACCTGCCGAACTTCAAGGTCGGCAACCACGTCACCGCGTGCACCCACAACCCGATCGGGGTCAAGGGCGTCGGCGAGGTCGGCGCGATCGGCGTGCCGCCGGCGGTGATCAACGCCGTGCTCGACGCGCTGGCGCCGCTCGGCGTCACCGACATCTCGATGCCCGCGACGCCGGAGAAGATCTGGCGCGCGATCCAGGCGGCCAAAGCGTTGCAGAAAGGCGCCTGACATGAAGGACTTCCAGTTCCATCGCCCGACGACGATCAAGGACGCGGTCGCCCTGGTGCGCGGCCATGAGGGCGCCAAGTTCCTCGCCGGCGGCCAGAGCTTGCTGCCGGTGCTCAAGCTCGAGCTCGCCGAGCCCAGCGATGTGGTCTCGCTCGGCCAGCTCAAGGAGCTGCGCGAGATCCGGGTCGACGGCGACAAGCTGTTGATCGGCGCGCTGGTCACGCACGACGAGGTCCATCGCTCGCCCCAGGTCGCCAAGGCGATCCCCGGGCTCGCCGCGCTCGCCGGCGGGATCGGCGACGCCCAGGTCCGCAACCGCGGCACGCTCGGCGGCTCGGTCGCGCACGCCGATCCGGCGGCCGACTACCCCGCCGCGCTGGTCGGGCTCGGCGCCACCGTGATCACCGACCGGCGCTCGATCGCGGCCACGGACTTCTTCACCGGGCTGTTCGCCACCGCGCTCGAGCACGGCGAGCTGATCACGGCGGTCGCGTTCCCGATCCCCAGGCGCTCGGCGTACGTCAAGTTCGCCCATCGCGCCTCGAAGTACGCGCTGGTCGGCGTGTTCATCGCCGAGTCCGCGGGCGGTGTGCGGGTCGCGGTCACCGGCGCGGCGACCCAGGTGTTCCGCGCCACGGCGTTCGAGGCCGCGCTCGGCAAGCAGCTGGCGCCCGCCGCGCTCGACGGCCTCGGCGTCCCGGCGGCCGAGCTCAACGGCGACGCCGAGGCGAGCGCCGAGTATCGCGCCCACCTGATCGGCGTCATGGCGCGCCGCGCGGTCCAGGCCCTGGCATAAACGTCGGCCGCGCCCGCCGGGGCCGACATCGGCGGCGCCAAACCGCCCGCTCGCCGGCTTCGGCAGTAGACTCGTCGCCGTGGCGGAACCAGGCTCGAGGTCCGTGGTAGCGACCGCTCCGGAGGCGTCTCCGGCAGCCTCGGTCGACGAGCTGCTCGCGCGGCTCGCCGAGCATCGCTACCTCGCCGACGCCAGCCTCGGCACCGTGCTGTTCCTGGCGCTGCGGCTCGGCAAGCCGGTGCTGCTCGAGGGCGAGGCCGGCGTCGGCAAGACCGAGGTCGCCAAGGTCCTCGCGGCGGCGCTCGGCCGCCGCCTGATCCGGCTCCAGTGCTACGAGGGCCTCGACGTCAGCTCGGCGCTCTACGAGTGGGACTTCGCGCGCCAGATGCTCGAGATCAGGCTCGCCGAGGCCGCGGGTCCCGTCGAGCGCGCGGCGCTCGCGACCACGCTCTACAGCGAGCGCTTCCTGCTCCGCCGCCCGCTGCTCGACGCCCTGACCGCCGATCCGGCCGGTCCGCCGGTCCTCCTGATCGACGAGCTCGACCGCACCGACGAGCCGTTCGAGGCGTTCCTGCTCGAGATCCTCTCGGACTTCCAGGTCTCGATCCCCGAGCTCGGCACCGTGCGCGCCCCCGCGCCGCCGATCGTGCTCTTGACCTCGAATCGCACCCGCGAGATCCACGACGCGCTCAAGCGGCGCTGCCTCTACCACTGGATCGACTACCCCGACGCTGCCCGCGAGCTCGCCATCCTCACCGCCCGCGCGCCCGAGGTCCCGGCCAAGCTCGCCGCCCAGATCGTCGCCTTCGTCCACCGGCTGCGCGCCACCGACCTGTTCAAGCTGCCCGGCGTCGCCGAGACCCTCGACTGGGGCCACGCCCTC
>DATBBB010000013.1:0-12197 GCA_036271215.1 Kofleriaceae bacterium
AACAGCTGTACCAAGAAGTGAGCTACATCGCGTATCACTTCCATTGGTCCATCGACGACATCCTCGATATGGAACACGAAGAACGCCACGTTTGGCTTCGCGAGATCGCTCGCATCAACCGCGAGATCAACGAAGCGCGTAGGCGGTGAGGAATACCTAGATGGCTGGCATGCGCATGCGACCGTCCGCTGATCCGAGGGCACCTGGCATCTACCAGAGCTTCGACTCGGTAGCGCCACCACCACTTTCGATCGCGAACACGCGAATCACCGGGTTCGTCGGCATCACCCAGAAGGGTCCGATGAACGAGCCGACCCGGCTCGGCAACTGGGACGAATTCTTCGAGACGTTCGGCTACACCCAGGACTCGTACACGTCCGACAGCGTGTACGGGTTCTTCAAGAACGGCGGCACCGATTGCTGGGTCGTGCGCGTCGCGCATAACCCGGCGCCCGGCGAGCTCGCCACGATCGAGCAGGCGGCGAGCGCCGAGCACGTCCAGATCGACGACTGGAACAAGCCCGCGCTCAAGATCTGCGCGCTCAACGAGGGCAACTGGGGCAACGCGATCTGGGTCCGCTGCGTTCACGTCCCGGCGGCGCAGGCCCTCCTGACCCGCGATCTCGACATCGGCTCCGGCGAGGCCTACGTCAACTCGACGCGCGGGTTCGAGGTCGGCTCCGCGATCCGGATCTACGATCGCGAGAACAGCGACTACATCGTGATCACCGAGGTCGGCGACAAGCTGATCCGGTGGTCGACCGAGACCCCGGTCAACCGCCGCCACCGCGCCGCGGCGCCGACCCACCTCGAGGTCCTGACCTTCGAGCTCCACGTCGCGATGCGCGATCGCCGCGAGGTGTTCAAGGGCCTGCAGATGCACCCGTCGTCGAAGAACTACGCACCGCGCCTGGTGTCGCAGCGCTCGCGGCTGGTCCGGCTCGAGGATCTGCGCTCCAAGTCGCCGGTGCCGCACAACATGCCGGGCGTGCTGCCGATGACGCGGCTGACCGGTGGGCGCGATGGCATCGAGCACGTCACCCCCGAGGACTTCCTCGGCCACGACCTGGGCCCCGGCGAGCGCACGGGCCTGCTCGCGCTCGCGGCCAACGAGGAGGTCGCGATCCTCAGCATCCCCGACGCGATGCGGTTCTACGACCGCGAGCCCGGCCCGGCCGGCGAGCTCAAGGCGCAGCGCCTGCAAGACCAGATGATCTCGATCTGCGAGAACCAGAAGGATCGGTTCGCGATCCTCGACATCCCGCAGAGCAAGGACATCGAGTGGGTCCGCCGGTGGCGCCGGCGCACCGACTCCTCGTACTGCGCGTACTACTGGCCGTGGCTGCGCGCGATCTCGCAGGACGACAAGCAGCGCGTCGTGCCGCCGTCCGGGTATCTCGCGGGCTGTTACGCTCGGCGCGATCTCGAAGGCGTCCACCACGCCCCGGCCAACCTGGAGATCGAGGGCGTCCAGGACCTGGCGCTGCGTGTGACGGAAGATCACATCGGGATCTTGAACGCCGAGGCGGTCAACACCTTCCGGATCCAGCGCGGCGTCCGGCCGTGGGGGGCCCGGACCGCGTCGTCCGATCCCGAGTGGCGCTACGTGCCGATCCGACGTCTTTTCATCATGTTACGCCGGTCCCTGGAAGCCGGCTTCGCGTGGATCTCCTTCGAGCCTAACAATCCGGAAACCTGGGAGTTTGTTCGCAAGGAGGTCACGTCCTTCTTGTCGCAGCTGCACGCCAGGGGGATGCTGGCCGGAGGGAATCTCGAAGAAGCGTTCTACGTAAGATGTGATGCAGAAACCAATCCAGCGGAGCAGGTAGACAGTGGGATGCTGATCTGTGAAATCGGCGTGGCGCCTGTACATCCAGCCGAGTTCATTATGATTTCACTGACCCAAACCATGACTGCCCCTGGCTCCTGAGGAGACGGACGCGATGGCCAACACACCCCCCAACAAGAGCGCGGTTCGCAAAGATCCGCTGCCGGTCTTCTGCTTCTACGTGTCGATCCCCAAGATCACCACGGACAACGACAAGGCGTTCTTCAAGAGCGTCAGCGGGCTGCGCTACGAGACCGAGGTCGTCCCCGTCCGGGCCGGTGGCGTCAACGACACCACGTTCAACCTGGTCGGCGCGACCAAGTGGTCGCCGCTGGTGCTCAAGCAGGGCTTCGTCAGCGGATCGAAGCTCCTGACCTGGCGCCAGGGCTGGATCGACGGCTCGGCGATGACGCGGGTCGACGGTTCGATCATCCAGCTCGACACCGCGATGAAGCAGATGGCGCAGTGGGACTTCGTCGGCGGCTGGCCCTCGAAGTGGGAGATGGCCGAGTTCGACGCGAGCAAGAACGAGCTGGCGATCGAGTCGCTCGAGATCTGCCACAACGGCCTGACGTTCAAGAAGCTGGGCTAGTAGCTACCGAGGAATGACGATGACGAACGAATCGGAACCACGCGCACTTGGTGCGGCGCTGTCGGCGCCCGCGTTCGTCACCCGTGGCAACACCGTCGCGATGCACGCGGCCAACCGCCACGTCGAGCGCTGGGCGCCGGAGCAGACCGCCGGCCGGGTCCGCTCGATGCGGTCGCTCGGGTTCGTCGATCGGCTGGTCGCGCCGTGGATGGAGACCGCGCAGCGCTCGGCGTCGATGCGGCTGTTCAACCAGTACGCGCGATCGGGGCTGAGCGAGCGCGAGCCGGGCGCGGTGTCGTGGGTGTTCCCGCGGCCGTGGTACCAGGACGAGCTCGACTGGATGGCGGCGGCTCGCCAGTCGACCGCGCAGGCCCAGATGGCCGCCATGGCGTCGCGCCAGGCCGCGCCGACCATGCTGACCACGCGCGGGACGTACATCGCGCCGTCGGCGTCGGCGTCGGGACCGTCGGTCGTCATGCCGTCGGCGCTGTACGAGTACGTCGCGCCGGCGCTGTCGATCGCGGCACCGGGCCGGCCGCAGGCTGCCGGCGTCGGGTTCGGTGGCGAGACGCTGTCGCACGGCCGCGAGGCGTACTCGCCGCTGATCTCGCTCGCCGCGGTGCAGGCCGCCGAGCTGATGTCGCGAACGGTCGCGCCGCTCGCGGTCGCGCGCCGCGGCGCGGGTGCCACCACGGCGATGACGCCGGGGCTGCGCACGGTGCTGACGTCGATCCTCGAGCGCGCCGCCGCACCGCGCGCCGGCGATCAACCGGCCACGCGGATCTCGCTGTCGGCGCCCGAGCTGGTGACCCCACCGTCGCCGCGCGCGCCGCAGCCGCCGAGCGAGCTCGGGTCGCAGGCGCTGGCCGCGTCGCCGTCCGCTGGTTCCAGCGCAGGCGCTTCGTCCAGCGCTTCGTCGCCGGCAGCGCTCGCGGCCGCCGCGTCCGCGGCGCAGGTCGCCGAGCAGTACGCCGCGCAGCGCACGCAGGTGCTCGAGCTGCAGCGGATCACCCAGCAGTCGGCGCAGCGCGAGCTGACGGCGCGCGCCGAGGCAACCGCGCGGTCGCAGGCAGAGGAAGCATCGAATCAAGCGGCCCAGGCGTCGACCAGCCGGGCGGGCGCGGAGGCTCGCGCGGCCGCCGTTGCACAGGCCGTTCAGGCCCAGGCGGCGCAGACCGCACAAGCGGCGGCCCGGTCGCAGGCGATCCAGCAAGCGCAGGCGTCGCAGGGCGCCCAGGCCACCCAGGCCACCCAGGACACCCAGGCTACGGAGACCGCCGAGGTTCGCGCGGCTGCCGAGCGCGCCGAGGTCGAGCTTCGCCAGCGCACCGGCGAGGCGCGCACGAGCGATGCCCAGCGCCGGGCCGAATCGGCGAGCACCGCCGCGGCGCGTGCCGCCGAGGGCCAACGCCAGGCCGAGGCCCAGGCCGACGGCGCCGCACGCAGCGAGGCCCAGCGTCAGGCCCAGGCCGACGGCGCCGCACGCAGCGAAGCGCAGCGCCAGGCCGAGACCCAGGCCGGCGCCGCACGCAGCGAAGCGCAGCGCCAGGCCGAGACCCAGGCCGCCGGCGCCACGCGCAGTGAGGCCCAGCGTGCCGTCGAGGGGCAACGCCAGGCCCAAGCCCAGGCCGAGATCGTGCGCACCGCTGCAGGCGCGCGCGCCGAGGCCCAGCGCCAAGCCGATGCCGTGAGCACTGCCGAGCGCGCGCGGCTCGAGGACCGCATCGCCCAGCGCGTCGCGCAGCAGACCGTTACCCAGTCGACCGCCCAGCGCCTGCACGAGCAAGCGCGCGCCGAGGCCGCGGCCCACGCCCGCGCGGCGACCGCGCCGAGCCGGGGCCCCGCGTCGTTCGCCGGCGCACCGCCGGCCGCGTACCAGCCGCCCGCCGAGGTCACGGCCGCGATCGCCGGTCTGCCGCCCGAGCTCGCGGCGATCCTCGGCTCCGCCGTCGGCCAGCGCCCCGAGCGGGCGATCCAGGCGATCGGCGAGCTGCAGGAGACCCTGCGCGCGGCCGAGTTGCTCGCGCGCAGCTCGGCCAGCGGCACCGCCTTCGAGGTGACCCGCGGTCCGCGCATGATGATGCCGGCCGGCCTCGGTGGCCTGGCCAGCGCCGTCGATCGCGCGCAGTCGATGTCGTCGCGCCCGATGCTCGGGGGCCCGCGCGCGCTGGCGCCGCTGTCGCAGTTCGTCGCGCCGCCGGCGGAGACCACCGCGCCGGGCTCGGCCGCCGCACAGGCCGCACAGCTCGCGCAGCTCCGGCTGTCTGCCGGTCGCGTCCCGTCGCTGCCGTGGCTCACCGCGCCGCGTACGCAGGCGCTCGCCCCGGTCACCGCGCTCGGCGCCACCACCAGCGCCGCGCCCGCCGCGCTGACCCACGTCGCGTGGGCGGATCGCTGGCTCGCCCGGTTCGCCGGCGCGGCGCCGCAGTCGCTCGCGCTGATCACGGCCTCGGCCGGTGCCGCACCCGAGATGCGCATGCAGGCGCTCGCCAGCGCCGCGCCCGGCGCCGTGTTCGTCGCGCCCGACTTCCTGCGCGGTGAGCTGACGCCCGAGAGCGCCGCTCGCTCGTCGCGCATCGTCGCGGTCCAGCAGGCGCAGTCCGACGCGCAGAACCGCGCGACCGCGCTCATCCAGGCCGGGATCGACCCGGCGCACATCACCGCCGGAACCGCCGCCGAGCTGTCGCGCGTCGCGCAGGCCCAGGCCGCCGCGGCCGCATCGGCCAGCGCTGCATCGGCCAGCGCTGCATCGGCCAGCGCCGCCGACTCGGCACCCAGCGCGGCCGCCGCAGGCGTCCCGGGCATGCGGCTGATCAACCCGCCGCCGAGCGCTCCGATCCGCCGGTTCGACGACGCCGAGGAGACGCCCGACGACGTGTTCGCGGCGATCTCCGCGGCCGCGTCGCGTGGCCGTGCACCCCGCGCCGGCTCGCCGGGCTCGATCGCCGCACAGGCGACCCAGCTCGCGCAGGCCCAGGTCGCCGCGCAAGCCGCGTTCGCCGCCCAGCCCGCGTCGCTGATCGTGGCCGCGGATCGCCAGACCCATGCCGACGTCGTCGCGCACGCCGCCCCCAGCGCCCCCGGTGCCGGGCTATCGGCGCAGCTCGCGTCGTCGCCGTTTGCCCCCGCGCTGCGCCACGTCCTGCCGCTGCCGTCGGCGGCGAGCTTCGATGTTCGCTCGCTGTTCGGCGCTGGCCTCGGCGCGACCTACCTCGCCGGCCTGGTCGGCGCGGCGCCGCACGCGCTCGAGATCGGCATGCAGAAGGCACCGGTCTGGGCGTCGTGGGACGCAGCGCCGCTCACTCAGCTCGGGCAGCTCGGGCAGCTCGGCCAGCTCGGGCAACGGTCCGGCCGCACCGGCGCGCTCGACGATCCGGACGACCGGATCGATCGCGTGGTGCCCGGCTTCGACGCCGCCTACGTGACCGCCGCCGATGGCTCCCTGACCCCGGAGGCGCGCGCCGCGCTCGAGGCCCAGGTGAGCCAGCACGCCGAGCTCACTGGTTCCGCTGGGTCCGTCGGTTCCGCGCCGATGTTCCGCGCGGGCGATGCCGCCGCGGCCCATGCGCTCGGCCCCGAGGCTGCAGCGCTGCTGGCCGCGACGTCCGGCGAGCTCGCCGGCTCGGTCGGTAGTGCGGCCGGTAGCGCGGCCGGTGGTGCGAACGACGCGGCAGCGATCGCCGGTGGTGCGGCTGCTCATGGCGCGGCGGATGGATCGTTTGCCACGGCCGCGGCCGTCGCCGCGTACGCCGATCGCGGCGCGAGCGTCCCGCTGACCACGCTGCGCAGCGCGCTGCTGTCGTGGGGCCTCACGATCTCCGAGGACGCCGTCGTGCAGTCCAGCCAGGGTCCGACGATCCAGGCCGGTGTACCGCAGCTCGTCCCGACCTCGTTCGTGACCTCGCCGTCGCGGGGTGCCCTGCAGTCGACCGGCGCCGCGCGCACCATGCTCGACGCGATGGCCTTGCCGATGCTCGGCGACGTCGATGCCGAGCCGGCGCCCGCGTGGTCGGCGCCCGGCATGGTCGCCGATCGCGCGCACAGCTGGTCGGTCGCGCAGGAGCGGTCGTCGTCGGATCTCGCGCTCGACTTCGTGACCCCCGAGCTCGTGCTCGCGGCGCGGGTCTACGGCCTGGGGCCCGCCGAGGCGGCGCAGGCCGCACGGCTCGCGATCGCCGGCCCCGGCCAGCTCGGCGCGATGGCGAGCGCGGTCGACCGTACGTTCGTCGACGCGATGGCGATCGTGCGCGACACCCGCACCAGCGATGGTCGCCGCGTGCGCACCGCGCTGTCGTCGGCGCTCGCCGGCGACGACGTCATCACCAGCGCGCCGCGCGAGCTCGTGGCCCCGAGCGCCCGGCCGGCAACGTCCACGGTGGCGCCGCTGTCGCCGTGGACCGGCGAGCCGATGTCCGGCCCCGGCGCGGCCGGCACCATCGCGACGGCCGAGCGCGCCGCGATCGCGACCGCGTTCCCGACCACCGATGGCGACATCGCCGCGGTGATCGGTCCGACAACCCGCGCCCCGGCGCAGGCCCCGGACGCCGCGTTCGGCTCGCCTGGATCGTCCGGATCGGGCGCTTCGTTCGGCGCTTCGTTCGGCGTCGATCGCCGCCCGCCGCGCGGCGCGTTCCTGTGGCCGCAGGCCACCGTCGCCGCGCTCGGCATGAACGCCGCGGGCTCCGACGGTCAGCTGTCGATGTCGGTCGCCGCGCTCGAGCTCCTCGCCGCGCAGGTCGTCGCCGAGGTCGGCACGTACGCCGCGCTGTCCGAGGCCGACACCGGCGCGCGGATCCTCGCCGGGGAAGCCGCGCCCGACGAGATCGCGGCGGTCGCTTCGGCTTCGGCTTCGGCTTCGGCTTCGTCCTCGGCTTCGTACGCCTCGACGTCCGCCGCCGCATCCGCCCAGCCGGGCACGTTCGCCGCCGCCGCCGGTGGCGAGCCGGCCACCGCGTCGGCGCGTGCCGCCCAGCTCGCCGCGGCGATGCCGGGTGCGCTGCTCACCGGCCGCCCGTCCGCGGCGCCGGGTGCCGAGCCTCCCGAGGCCGACGTGCTCGGTGCGGCTGCCGCCCTCATCCCCGCCGCGCGCCGCGCCCGGTTCGACGCGCTCTACGTCGCGCTCAGCCAGACGCCCGCCGGCCGTGCCTGGTCACCGGCCGCGCGTGCTGCCCGCGCCCTCGCGCTCGCCGGCCGCGGCGACGACACCGTGGTCACCGCGCGCGAGCGTGCCGCCACCGCCTGGGATGTCCTGCCGGTCGTGTATCCGAGCGAAGGCGTCGCGGTTGCCGCGGGTGGCGCCGGTGCCGGTGCCGGTGCCGGTGCCGGTGCCGGCGCGTACGGCAGCGACGGCGATCTCGAGACCTCGGCGTCCGCGGCTGCCGCGGCGATGTCGAGCTACGTGGCGCCGGGCATGACCGCCGGCGGCGCGAGCGGTGCTGCGAGCGGTGTCGGTTCGTGGTCTGCGCAGGGCGCGGTCGAGCGTGCCGGCCGCCGCGCCGGTGCCGGTGCCAGCCGCGGTGCGGGCCCCGGATCGCGCGAGCTCGCCGGTGCCGACGAGTTCGACGCACCGTTCGTCTCGGTGAGCCCGGGGCTCAGCGGCCTGTCGGCGCGCGCCGGCAACGCGCTCGGCGCCTACGTCGCGCCGGTCGCCGCGCCGTCCGCACCGGCCCGCGAGCCGAGCCACGTCAACAGCGTCGGCGCGGTGATGCGCGCCCCGACCGCAGCGCAGGAGTACGTCCAGACCGGCCGCTCGGCGGGTCGCTACGGCGGCGGCGAGGTCGAGATCCCGCAGTGGTTCGAGGCCGCCGCGCGCAAGATGTTCACCGACAAGACCGACAGCACCGACGGCATCTCGCTCGCCGAGCTGACCCTGGTCAACGCCGCACCCGCGAGCCAGATCGCGGCGTCGTCGCGCTCGGCTCCGAGCTCCGCCCCACCGTCGCCCGGTGGCGCGTCGCCCGGCAGCGGGCAAGCGGCTGGGGCGCAGATCGATGTTGAGAAGCTCGCCAACGAAATCTATCGTCAGATCCTGGTCATGATGGACGCCGCACGTGCTCGCAACGGGGAGCCTTATCTATGAGTGACTTCAAGCATCCCAAAACGGCCGCCGGCCCAACCACCACAGGCGCGGCCCAGCCGAACTACGGCACGATCTACATCGGCAGCATCGACAAGCCGGAGATCACGGTCCAGGCCCAGTACAACCCCAAGGAGCTGCAGGTCGACAAGAACGTCCCGTGGTCCAAGAAGAACCAGGCCAACCAGACCAACGCCACGGGCTTGCAGCTCGAGTTCACCGGCGCCGACGGCCGCACGATGAGCGTCGAGCTGCTGTTCGACGGCTACGAGCAGAAGGCGAGCGTCGCCGGGTCGGTCGACTACCTGAACCAGATGGCGTCGGTGATCCAGCCCGACTCGACGGACGAGAACCTGCGCCGGCCGCACCTCTGCGTGTGCTCGTGGGGCAGCACCGTCGATAACTTCCGGTGCGTGATCGAGTCGCTGTCGACCAAGTACACCATGTTCTCCGATGCCGGCGTGCCGCTGCGCGCGACCTGCACCGTCAAGCTCAAGGAGGCCGACGTGGTGTCGAAGGCCACCGATTCCGCCGCGGGTGCGACCCCGCCGCCCGGCAGCCCGGGGCAGTAGGCAACCATGGCCACCACCGCAGGCGCACCCTACGTCGAGATCAACGTCGCCGGCAACAAGGTCAGCGACAACCACTTCCTGTCGTACACCGTCGATCGCGACATGTACCAGCCGGACATGGCGTCGATCGTGCTCGCCAACCAGAACGACGTCTATTCGCAGAAGGCGGTCGGCGAGCCGGTCGAGATCAAGGTCGGCAACCCGGCGGTGAGCATCTACAAAGGTGAGATCATCGGGCTCGAGCCGGTCTACAAGGGCGGTGACAAGGCCAAGATCCTGATCCGCGCGATGAACGGCTTCCACAAGCTGCTCCGCAAGCGCAAGTCGGTCACGTACACCGACAAGACCGATCAGCAGATCCTCCAGCAGGTCGTCAGCGACTCGGGCCTGACGCTCGAGTGGAAGCACGAGAAGTCGATCACCTACAAGCACGTCTACCAGCACAACCAGACCGATATGGAGTTCCTGCGCACGCGCGCCGCCCGCATGGGATGCCACGTGTGGTGCATCGACAAGACGGTCTACGTCAAGCAGCCCGATCTGCAGAGCGGCCCGATCGCCGAGCTCAAGGTCGACGGCGACGCCACGGACGCGGAGCTGCGCTCGTTCTCGCCGCGGATGAACTCGTCGGCGGTGCTCAACAAGATCACGGTCAAGGGCTGGAACCCGGAGACCAAGGAGCTGATCACCGGCGAGGCCACGGTGTCGGGCTCCAAGCTCGGCTCGTCGACCTCGGTCGCCGGCTCGGGCGATCTCGGCAACGAGGAGAGCTTCACCGTCGATCACCCGATCTGGAGCGCCGAGGAGGCCGGCGCGATCGCCAAGGCGCGGCTGCAGGACGCCTCGCTGAGCTACATGACCGGTGAGGCCGAGGTCCGGGGCAACAGCAAGTTCGATCTCGGCAAGGTGGTCTCGCTCGTCGCCAACTCGGTCGGTGACTCCGACCCGTTCAACGGCAAGTACTACATCATGGGCCTCACCCACCGTCACGTCGCGTCCAAGACCAAGGACGGCGGCTTCGTGACCATCCTGCGGTTCGCCCGCGACGCGGCCAAGAAGTAATGCGCGCCGGCGGACCACGTGCAGACTCGCTCGATGCCTCCCAGTACGGAGTGCATTACGGGATCGTGGTCCAGAACAAGGACCCGGATAACCTCGATCGCATCAAGGTCCGGTTCCCGTGGCTCGACGACGGCGAGACCGATCAGTCGCACTGGGTCCAGCTGGTCACGCCGATGGAAGGCCCGAAGTTCGGCTGGTACACGCTGCCCGACATCGGCGACGTCGTCGTGATCGCGTTCATCGCCGGCGACAGCAGCCAGCCGGTCGTGCTCGGCGGCGTGTGGAGCACGCCCGACTTCTCGCCGGAGACCAACGAGGACGGCAAGAACAACTTCCGCGGCTTCCGCAGCCGGGCCGGGCACCGCATGGTGTTCGACGATAGTCCGGGCGGCACCAAGTTCTACATCGCCGACAAGACGGCCAAGAACATGATCGGCATGGGCAAGTTCGCCAAGGACGGCGCGGGCCCCAACGTCTGCGCGGTGTGGAAGCCGCCGATGTCCGGCGACGGCGGGATCTCGGTGTCGACGATGGAAGGCAAGATGGAGATCACGGCCAAGACGAAGCTGTCGATCAAGGCCCAGCAGAACATCAAGATCAACGCGAAGACGACGATCGACATCAAGGCCGGCACCGACTTCCAGATGGAAGGCACGAGCGCGGCCAAGCTGACGTCGAGCAACGACAGCAACTACGACGCCCCCAAGATCGACATCGAGTGACCGGCGAGTAACCCCGTGACCTTCCTACCCATCGACCGCGTCATGCCGCGCGCCACTCGTGGCGCAAAGATCCGAGGCGTGCAGCTCGCGATCGTCGTCGATAACAAGGACGGCGGGGATAACCCCGGGTTCCGGGTCAAGGTCAAGTTCCCGTGGATGAACGACCAGGAGTCGTCGTTCTGGGCGCGGATCGCGGTGCCGATGAGCGGCCCCGAGCGCGGCACGTACGTGCTGCCGGAGATCGACGACCAGCTGCTCGTGGTGTTCGAGCACGGCGACATCAACCGGCCGGTGATCATCGGCGCGGTGTGGAGCAACAAGCACCAGCCGGTCGAGACCAACCAGACCGGCAAGAACAACACGAAGCTGATCAAGTCGCGCAGCGGCCACCGGATCGTCTTCGACGACAAGCAGGGCGCGGAGAAGATCACCATCGTCGACAAGACGATGAAGAACAAGATCATCTTCGACTCGGCGAACAAGCTCGTCAAGATCGAGTCCGACGGTGACATCGAGGTGATCGCGAAGGCCAACGTGATCATGCACTCGAACGCGCTGAAGATCGGCACGTCGGAGGGCATCACCGGCAAGGGCCAGTCGCTCCTGACCCACTCGCAGAAGACGTTCAGCCTCAAGGCGACGAGCGGGATCACGATCGGCGGCGGCAACACCACGATCAACGTTTCGAATGCGGCGGCGACGAGCGTCTCCGGCTCGGGTGCCGGTGAGCTCGGCGGCGTGGCCGAGGAGCAGCCGCAGGATCAGGTCCAGCCCAGTAACTCGAGCGCTGCGGGTGGCGGTGGCGGCGCAGGTGGCGGCGGCTCGAGCTCTAGCTCGTCGAGCTCGAGCAGCCCGTCGAGCTCGAGTAGCCCCAGCTCGTCGTCGAGCTCGGGCAGCTCCAGTTCGTCGTCGAGCTCGAGCAGCTCGTCGGATTCCAGTAGCTCGTCGTCGGATTCCAGCAGCTCGTCGTCGGACTCCAGCAGCTCGTCGTCGGACTCCGGTTCGTCGTCGGGCGCGAGCGGCTCCGCGGGCGCAGGCGCGAGCGGCTCTGCGGGTTCGAGCGGTTCTGCGGGCGCGGGCGCGAGCGGTTCTGCGGGCGCAGGCGCGAGCGGTTCTGCGGGCGCAGGTGCTGGTGGTCATGCAGGGGCAGGCGGAGCGGCTGGTGCAGGCGGCCAAGCAGGCGCGGGTGGATCGGCCGGCGCAGGTGGTCACACGGGCGCAGGCGGCCAAGCAGGCGCAGGTGGTCATGCGGGCGGATCGGCCGGCGCAGGTGGTCACACGGGCGCGGGCGGCCAAGCAGGCGCGGGTGGATCGGCCGGCGCAGGTGGTCATGCGGGCGCAGGCG
>DATBBB010000014.1:0-28769 GCA_036271215.1 Kofleriaceae bacterium
GGTCACGTTCGACGCGCTCGCCGGCGATCGGTTCCTGGTCGCCGTCGCGCCCACCGCCGCCGGCCAGGCCGACGTCGCGCTCCAGATCTTCGTCTCCCCGACCGGCGCGACGTTCCCATCGGCCTGCCAGTTCGCGCTGACGTTCGAGCCCGCCACGGTCACCGGCAACACGGTCGAGGACCAGTGCAACGGCACGTTCACCCACAGCCTGTTCGACGGCGGCAAGGACACCCCGCCGGTCGCCGGCGACGCCCCGTTCCCCGAGCTCGGCAAGGCCACCGATCTGGGGCTCGATGCGTACTTCACCGGCAGCGGGACGATCGACGCGCGCGCCGACTTCACCGTCCAGTTCTGGGTCAAGTGGCGCGGGTTCGACAAGGACGACATCGAGAACGCCTGGCTGTTCTCGGATCTCGACCTCGACGTCGGTGGCAAGGGCGGCGGCGGCGGGCTCGGGCTCGCGATCACCAACCCGCAGCTGACCCCGGCCCAGAAGCTCGACATCACGACGTGCACCAACGCCGAGCCGCTCACCTTCCTCGACACCACGACCGACATCACGGCGAACCAGTGGACGTTCATCCGCATGGTCCAGACCGGCGGCAGCGTCTACCTCTGCCTCGACGGGGCGCGCAAGGGCACGCTGCCGGTCGCCGCGCCGCTCTTGACGTCGACCTATCCGCCGTACCTCGGCAGGAACGCGGTATGGACGCCGAGCGGCGCGTTCTTCAACGGCGAATTCGACGACTTCCGCGTGCTGACCGGCGCGCTGCCCTGTAACTGACGCCTGGAACGGGCGCCCGGAACAAGTGCCCGGAACGGGCGCCCGGATCGATCAGCCGCCGCTGGGGTTGATCACCGAGGTCCCGCCCCCGATCGTCGTGGTCTCGAAGCACGCCCCACCCGTGCAGCCGTTCACGGTCTGGATCGGACAGGCGAACGTCGGCTTCAGAATGATGCTCGTGGTGACCGCGCCGCCGTGGATCTGGCCGAGGTCCAGGTGGTTCAGCACCCGGAGCGTCTCGCGTTGCAGCTTCAACTTCTTCATGGCAATCCCCCTCTGATGAGTTGCTGACTGTGTTTGTGCACAGCCAACGAGTAAGAGAGGGCTCGACCTCCGATGTGACCGATCAATCGCGCGCCATGGCGATCTCGCACGAACTGCCGAGCTAACCGCGCGCTGCGGTGACGCGCGCAACCGATCGCGATGCTGATCCGCCTGGATGACCGCGGTTCTGTGCGACATCCCCCCGCGCGCCGCGGCACGATCGCGGGCACGATCACAGGGATGAGACGCCCTGACTGGAAGCCGCTGCTCGAGGATGCTTGTCGCCACGCCACGGCCTTCTTCGAAGGCTTGCCCGAGCGCCCGGTGGCGCCGCGCCAGGGTGCGGCGGCGATGCTGGCGGCGCTCGATCGGCCGCTGCCCGAGGCGCCCGGCGATCCGCGCGCGGTGCTCGACGAGCTGGTGCGGACCTGCGATCCCGGGATCACCGGCTCGCAGAGCGGGCGGTTCTTCGGCTGGGTGCTCGGCGGCGGGCTGCCGTCGGCGGTCGCCGCGGACTGGTTGACCTCGACGTGGGATCAGAACGTGACCAGCGGCAATGGCACCCCGGCGGCGGCGGCGATCGAGCAGGTCACGACGCGCTGGGTCGCCGAGCTGCTCGACGTGCCGGCGGCGTCGGGCGCGCTGGTCACCGGCGGCCAGATGGCGAACTTCGTCGGGCTGGCCATCGCGCGCAACGAGGTGCTGCGGCGCGCCGGCTGGGACTTCGACGCCGAGGGGCTGCTCGGGGCACCGCCGATCACCGTGATCGCCGGCGCCGAGCGCCACGCCACCGTGGACCGCGCGCTGCGCATGCTCGGGCTCGGCACCCGCCAGCTCCGGCTGGTCGAGACCGACCGCGAGGGCCAGCTGCGCGGCGACGCGTTCGCCGAGGCGCTGCGCGGCGATGGTCCGGCGATCGTGTGCGCGCAGGCCGGCAACGTCAACGGCGGCGGCTTCGATCCGCTGGCCGAGATCGCCGAGCACGTCGCGCGCGCCCGGGCGCACCGGCCGATCTGGTACCACCTCGACGGCGCGTTCGGCCTGTGGGCCCGCGCCACCCCGGCGCGCCGCGCGCTCGCCGCCGGCGCCGAGGCCGCCGACTCGTGGTCGACCGACGCCCACAAGTGGCTCAACACGCCGTTCGACTGCGGCATCGTGCTGTCGCGCGACGCCGACGCGCACCGCCGCGCGTTCAACGGCGCCGCGCCCTACTTGCCGCCCGCGTCCGCCGTGCGCAACCCGTTCGACCACACCCCCGAGCTGTCGCGCCGCGCCCGCGGCTTCGCGCTGTGGGCCGCGCTGCGCGAGCTCGGCCGCACCGGGGTCGCCGATCTGGTCGAGCGCTGCTGCACCCACGCGACGAGCTTCGCGCGCGGCCTCGCCGCCGTCCCCGGGATCGAGGTCATGAACGACGTCCGGCTCAACCAGCTCGTCGTCCGGTTCCACGACCCGCGCGCCGCCGCCGGCGACCCCGCCGCGCACGACGCGCACACCCACGCCGTGATCCGCCGGACCCTCGACAGCGGCGTGTGCTACCCGACCCCGACGGTGTGGCGCGGCATCGCCGCGATGCGGATCTCGATCTCCAACTGGTCGACCGACGACGCCGACATCACCGCCAGCGTCGCCGCGATCGCCCGCGCCCACACCACCTGACCGGCACGCGGACTGACCGCGATGCTCCGGGCTACGGCCGCGGCTCGGGCTCGGGCAACGCGCTCGGCGCATCGCCGGGCAGCTGGAGGACGCCCGCGAAGATCGCGTCGACGTCGAGCGTCGCCTCGTTGGTGAGCACCAGCCGCGCGCCGGTCCCGGCCGCCTGGTACGTCCAGGTCTGCGGGCCGCTACGCCGGAAGTGTTCGATCCTCGGCTCGGCCTGCGACACGAGCACGTAGTCGGCCAGCGACGGGAGATCCTGATACGTCTTCCACTTGAGGTCGCGATCGTACTTCTCGGTCGATTCGGAGAGCACCTCGATGATGAGCGAAGGATTCGCGAGCACGTCGGTCGTGCCCGGCTCGGTCACCACCGCGCCGCAGACCACGGTGATATCCGGGTAGACGTACCGGCCACGGTCCGCCGCGACCACGCGCTGGTCCGAGGTGAAGACCACGCAGCGACCACGCAGCTGGGTGCGCAGCGCCTCGATGAGGCTCGCGCACAGCGCGTTGTGACGCATGCTGCCGCCCGCCATCGCGAACACCTCGCCGTGATCGAACTCGTGGCGGACGATCTGCACGCGCTCCCAGGCGAGGTACTCCTCCGCTGTCATCCGGGACCGTACCGCCGCGCTTGCCATCGCAGAACCGTACCACGCACGCTCGCGGCGTCCGCTGCGATTTCCGTCGCTGCGCGCCAGGCAGCACCGGCCGGTCCCGGCGATCGAAGCTCTCGGCTACGGTTGGATCTCGGTCTGGATCAGCGCGCCGGCGGCGCCGTCGATGGTGTTGGCGCGCATCGCGGTGTTGGTGTCGAGCACGGTGCCGCTGAACGTCGTGCTGCCGACCGGGACGTTGATGATCAGCGCCGTGCCGGTCTTGGCGTCGGTGGCGACCGCGGTCTTGTCGGGGTTGCCGCCGGCGAAGTACAGCGTGGTGGCGGTCGGCTGGTCGGTCATGATCTGGACACCGCCGACCGGGTCGTCGTTGCAGTCGACCGCGGTGACGAAGAAGTTCGCCTTGGTCATGTCGACCGTGACCATGCCGAGCATCGTGAGGCCGGTCAGGTTGTCCGGCGTCAATATATCGATGTCGGTATCGAGATCGTGGGCGAGCTTCACCGCCGGGTAGTAGTGAGTATCGAGGTAGCCGTCCAGGTGCGCGCTCAGCATGATGGCGCGCGGGATGCCGAGCGTGGACTGAACCTGCACGAACCGGCCGGTCGCGTCGGTGGTGACCTTGAACACCGGCGTATCATCGGTGCCCGGGACGATCACGAAGCCAGTGACCGTCGCGCCGGGCACCGGCTGCTGGGAGAACGCGTCGATCACGTGGCCGCTGATCGTGACCGGATCGTCGGCCTCGGTCGGCAACTGCGCTTTGTTGCACGCGAACGGCGGCTGGAACGTGTCGATCTTCTCGGGGATCGAGCACGCGGCACACGCCGCCGCGCCGGCCAGGCTGATCGCGCGCACGGCCGCGGCGCGCATCAGAACCCACCCATGACGGCGAGCCCGGCGCGATCGCCGCCGGCGGTCGGCACCAGCGACACCGCGCCCGGCGTGCTCGGCCCGCCGGCCAGCCACAGCACGATCGCGGTCGCGACCAGCGCGCCGCCGCCGGCGAACCCGATGTTGGCGTACAGCGCGTCGCGCCGCGCGGTCTTGTTGAGCGAGACCCCGGTCGGCACCGCGCAGTCGGTGCCCGGGCAGAGGTCATCGGCGTCGTGCTCGACGCTGCGGGCGTGCAGCGCGAGCGCGCCGCCGCCCGCCGCCGCCGCCACGCCGGCCAAGGTCAGGACCAGCGACAGCTTGCGCGTCCCGGTCCACCGGTGCGGCGTGTCCGAGGCCCGGACAGCGGCGGTGCTCGCCGCGGGTGCGTCGCCCGGCTCGGCCGCGCCATCGGCGTCCGCGGTGCGCCGGGCCGGCCGATCGTCGGCGCGCTTGTGCTTGGGCTCCGGCTTCTTGTCGAGCGCCGGGACCTCGACCTTCTTGTCCTTGGTCTTGACCACGACGCTGGTGCTCCATGGCTCGTAGCCCGGCGCCTCGCCGGAGATCTCGTACTCGGCGGGATCGACCGGCGTGCGCTGATCCCACAGCGCCGGATCGATCACCGTGTCGTTGCGCTTGATCACCAGGCCGTCGACCCGGCTGTCCGCCGGCACCGCGATCGTCAGGTAGATCAGCTTGGGCTCGAGCGCCGCCGCGCGCCGCCGGGCCTCGGCCGCGCGCTCGGCGTCGCCGGCGTGCTTGGCGGTCGCCGCGGCCTTGACCCACGCCGCCCACGCGGTCGCGAGCTGGCCGTTCTTCTCGCGGCAGTCGGCGAGGTTGAGCTCGGTCCCGGCGGTCGGTTCGAGGCGATCGGCGGCCTCGAGCTTGTCGCACGCCTCGGCGATCTGGCCCTTCTTCAGCAGCCGCTTGGCCTCGCGGAACAAGGTCTCGGCCTCGGCGCTCTGGGCCCGCGCGCTCGGCGCCTGCGCCATCGCGACCGCCAGCGCCGCCAGCGCCGCGACGATGCGCAGGTTAGTTGCGATCATCATAGAGATCTTGGGTCTTGGGCTTCGCCGGCTTCGGCTTGGCCGCGGGCTTGTTCGCGATCGTCTTGTGAGCCGCCACCGAGTGTGCACCAGGTGCGTTGGTCCCCGCGCCGATCTGGGCACCGTTCCCCGCATCGAGCGTGCCGGATGCCGCATCCGCGGTGCCCTCTGCAGTGGGCACTGCCGCCGGGACCGCGGCATCGATCACCTGCGCCGGCACCGCCGCCGCCGCAGGCACCGCCGCCGCCGGGACCACGGACGCCGTCGGGAGCTCGGCGTGCGGGGCATCCGCGGCCGTCCCCGGCACGAGCGTGGCCGACGCGTCGCGCGCCTCGGGCCGCGACGTCAGCAGCGCCACCGCCGAGCCAACCCCACCGGCGAGCGCGCCGAGCACCAGCCACGTCGCGATCCGCCGCCGCCGCGAGCCCGGACCGGACGTCGGCTCGGCCACCACCACGTCCACCGCGTGCACCGTCGACTCGTGCGGACCGCGCGGCCCCACCTGCGCCGCCGCCAGCTGCTGCGACATCCCGGCCTGCCCCGCGAGCTGCGCCGCCAGCTGCTGCGACATTCCGGCCTGCGCCGCGAGCTGCGCCGACACCGCGGGCGCCGAGACCGTCGGCAGCTGGGCGAGGATCGCATCGCACGCCAGCTGGACCTCGAGCATCGTCGGGAACCGATCGCGCGGCGACTTGGCCAGGCAGCGCATCACCAGCTCGTCGAGCCCCGCCGGCAGCACGCGCAGCGAGCTCGGCAGCGGCGGCTCCTCGCGCAGGTGCGCCGAGATGATCGCGCCCAGGCCCTCGAGATCGAACGGCGGCCGCCCGGTCAGCAGGTGAAACAGCACGCAGCCGAGCGAGTAGATATCGCTGCGGTGGTCGACCTTCGCGGCGCCGTTGCACTGCTCGGGCGACATGTAGACCGGCGTCCCCATCACCGCGCCGGTCTGGGTCCGCACCCGATCCGGCAGATCGTCGCTGAGCTTGGCGATCCCGAAGTCGACGATCTTGGGCCGTTCGCCGCCCGGCGCCTCCGGATCCCGGATGATGAACACGTTCTCCGGCTTGAGGTCGCGATGGATGATGCCGGCCGCGTGCGCCGCGCCGAGCGAACCGGCGACCTGGCGTGTGATCCGGAGCGCATCCGTCGGCGATAACGCACCGAGCCGATGCAGCCGCCGGTGCAGCTGCTCGCCTTCGAGCAGCTCCATCACGATGTAGGCGGTCTGGTCCGTGAACCCGAAATCGAACACCTGCACGATGCCGGGGTCAGAGATGGCCGTGGTCGCGCGCGCCTCGTTGAAGAACCGATCGATGCTGTCGCGCTTCGACGACAGCTCGGGCAGCAGGACCTTGATCGCCGCGTGGCGACCGATCAGCGCGTGCTCGCCGAGGTACACCGCGCCCATGCCGCCTTCGCCGAGCTTGCGAAGTACGCGATACGGGCCGATGGAGTCTCCCTCGCGCACCGGGCAGAGGATACCAGCCCATGTGCGCCTACGTCAGCCATTCGAACCGGACGATTCGCCCCATCCGGGCGCTCGTCAAGCGCGACATCATGTCCCCCGCGCATAACACCGTTGGAAACCACGCGCGCGATCGCCGGCTGGGCCGCGCGTAGAATCGCCGCATGGTGAATTCCGCGCAGATCCGACGCCACCATCACATCACGTTGTGCTCGGGCGGCGCGCAGGAGGATTACGACTTCCACACCAAGGTACTGTCGCTCAAGAGCGTGAAGAAGACCGCGCTCTACGACGGCGACGTCCCGATCTATCACTTCTATTACGGCAACGATCTCGGCGAGGAGAGCACGCTGGTCACCACGTTCCCGATGCGGCAATCCGGCCGCAAGGCGCGGCGCGGCACCGGCCAGATCCGGACCTTGAGCCTGTCGATCCCCGAGTCGGCGCTCGGGTTCTGGGCCCAGCGGCTCGCCGCGCACGGCTTCGCGGTCCGCGAGGCGTCGCGGTTCGGCGAGCGCGCGCTGCAGTTCCAGCACCCGTGCGGCCTCGACTACGAGCTGGTCGGGATCGCCGACGACGCTCGCAAGCCGTACTCCAACGGCGAGGTGCCGCCCGAGCTCGCGATCCGCGGCACCCACGGCATCGTGGTCAGCGTCCGCGAGCACGAGACCTCGAGCGAGTTCATGCACCACGCGTGGAGCGGGCGGCGGATCGCCGAGGACGGCCGGTTCGTGCGCTACGTGTTCGGCGACGCCACGAGCGACGCGCCGACCGGCCAGGTCGCCGGCCAGGTCACCGGAAAGATCGTCGACTTCATGCTCGAGCCCGAGCTGCCGCAGGCGAGCTGGACCTACGGCGAAGGCGTGGTCCATCACTGCGCGTTCCAGGTCGACGACCTCGAGGCGCAGGATCAGGTCAAGTTCCGGCTCGAGGGCCTCGGGTTCACCGATACCTCGGAGCGCAAGGACCGCGGCTACTTCGATTCGATCTATGTTCGCACGCCGGCGGGCGCGCTGTTCGAGGCCACGGTGTCCAAGCCCGGCGGGATG
This sequence comes from Kofleriaceae bacterium, assembly GCA_036271215.1. Classification (GTDB taxonomy): domain Bacteria; phylum Myxococcota_A; class Polyangia; order Haliangiales; family Haliangiaceae; genus JABFXX01. The sequence continues at coordinate 7,757 of DATBBB010000014.1, forward strand.
ACCGTCGACGAGAAGCTCGACGAGCTCGGCACCAGCTTCCAGGTCCCGCCGCCGTTCCGCCACCGCTCCGCCGAGCTGATGGCCTACCTCGAGCCGCTCCGCTGGTGACGTAGCTCGGCGCGCTGCCGCCGGCGCACGACGAAGGGCCCGCGATACGGCGCGCGGGCCTTCGAGAATGGTCGGAGAATGTCAGGGGCGCTAGACCGACTCCTCGCGCGGATCAGGCAGGACGTCAGGATCGTCGTTGCTCGCGGGGAATGCTTTCAGCCGCTCGCGCGCGAGCTTCCAGCCTTGCTGCACGATCCACGATAACGAACGATCGAGGCGCTGCGCCTCGTGCTGAATCTCTTTGAGCATGTCCTCGGGAAAGTACAGCGACTGCTTCCTCTTGTCGGCGTTTGCCATCTCGAGCTGATTCTAGCCCGAGCGACGCCAACTAGGACATTTTCGCGCCCGTGTTCAGACACCAAATCGATGAGGAGCAGCTATGTGTAGCAATATGCTGCTCGCAGTACTGATCAGCTGCGCACGTCCGGCGTCGCTTAGAGCACAGTCATCCACAGGGTGCAGAGCGCGCCCACGGCGATCGCGAGCAACCCGAACGTGCCCTGCAGCGGCGCAAGCGATGCGCGGATCTGCTGGCCGCGCGCCATCGCCGCCGGGTTCCGGCTCAGCGCGTACTTCGTGATCAGGCCGAACCCGAGCAAGAAGCCGACGACCAGGTTGGCCACGCTCGACGCGGTCCAGAACGTCCAGCGCAGCGGCGCCTGGCCGAGCATGCCGATATTCGTGATGCACGACAGCGTGCCCCACACGCCCCAGAAGAACATCACGATGCCGAGCCATCCCTGGTACGGCGTGATCTTGTCGATCAAGTCCTTGGCGTTGGGCTTGCGAGCGATGATGAGCGAAGATGCAGCGAGGATGCCGCCAGCGATGGTGATGAGACCTGCGAACATTGGAAGTGCTCCCGGTTGAAACGTTGTGTGCTGGTTGCTTGAGCAACCACCGGGCCACGATGTAAGCGCTTGTAATTTCTTGCGCTTGAGCCATGCTGCCACGCAAGTTTTTGCGTGATCGAGCAAGCGACATGAGCAAACCCTCGGATCGCACCACCCTCAAGGGCGGCGAGACCGTGCTGCACGCCCGCACGACCCTCGTGTTCTACCATCGGGACGGCGCCAAGGTCGCGCAGCTCGAGTCGGCCCGCCCGCTCGTGGTCGGCCGCGCCGCGCCGGCGGACATCGAGATCCCGGATCCCGGGCTGTCGCGCCAGCACGCGCGGTTCACCTGGGACGACCACGGGATCTGGGTCGAGGATCTGCAGAGCACCAACGGCACCAAGAAGAACGGCGCGAAGATCACGCGCGCGCAGGTCATGCCCGGCGACGAGATCGCGATCGGCCCGGTCATGGTCTCGGTCCACGTGATCTCGTCGGTCGACGAGGAGCTGCGCGGGTTCGACGGCCACGACCGGTTCGTCGCCGCGCTCGCCGACGAGATCACCCGCGCGCGCACGTTCCAGCGCCCGCTCGCGCTGCTGATGGTACGGAGCGCCGGCGTGCAGGCCGGCCACGTCAGCCGGTGGGCGGGCCGGCTGCGCATGCTGCTGCGGCCGGTCGATCGCGTCGGGATCTACGGCCCGGCGGCCGTGCTGGTCGCGCTGCCCGAGGCCACGCCCGAGGCGGCATACGCGCTCGCGGTCCAGCTCGGCGGCGGCGATCCACCGCTGACCTGCGGCGCGGTGAGCTTCCCCGCCGACGGCAGCTCGGTCGACGAGCTGATCGCCGCGGCCCAGGGCGCCACGCGGACCGGCAAGGCCGCCGCCAAGGATGCCGATCCGGCCGCGGTGGTGGTCAAGAACCCGGCGATGAAGGAGGTCATGGCCACGGTGAAGCGGCTCGCGCAGTCGGCGATCACCGTGCTGGTCAACGGCGAGACCGGCACCGGCAAGGAGATCATCGCGCGCGCGATCCACGACAGCGGCCCGCGCCGCAAGCAACCGCTGCGCAGCATCAACTGCGCCGCGATCCCCGGCACGCTGATCGAGAGCATGCTGTTCGGCCACGAACAGGGCGCGTACACCGGCGCCGACAAGCAGGCGCGCGGGATCTTCGAGCAGGCCGAGGGCGGCACCGTGCTGCTCGACGAGATCGGCGAGCTCGCGGCGTCGGCGCAGGCCGCGCTGCTCCGCGTGCTCGAGACCCGGAAGGTCACGCGGGTCGGCGGCGAGAAGGAGATCGCGGTCGACGTCCGGGTGATCGCCGCGACCCACCGCGACCTCGAGGGCATGGTCGACGCCGGCCGGTTCCGCCAGGATCTGCTCTACCGGCTCAACACGATGACCCTGCGGATCCCGCCGCTGCGCGAGCGGGTCGACGAGATCCGGCCGCTCGCCGAGCGGTTCCTCAAGGAGGCGCGCAAGCAGTCGGGCGGCGACGTCAAGGACATCGATCCGCAGGCGCTCGCCGCGCTCGAGGCTTACAGCTGGCCGGGCAATGTCCGCGAGCTGCGCAACGTGATCGAGCGCGCCGTCGTGCTCGCCGAGGGCTCGGCGATCATGCCCGAGGATCTCACCGATCGCGTCCGCGGCTCGCGCGCCACCGCCGCGGCGGTGCCGGCCCCGGCCGACCCCGCCGAGCTCCGCGACGGCGACGCCGGCCTTGGGCCCGGCGACTACAAGGAGCACGTCCGGCGCTACGAGTCCGAGCTGATCCTGCGCGCGCTCCACAAGCACAACGGCAACCAGACCGAGGCCGCCCGCACGCTCGGCCTGCCGCTGCGCACCCTGGTCCACAAGATCCAGACCTACGGGATCAAGAAGAAGTTCGATCGCTAGGTCGACTGGAACATTCTCGGCGGAGCTGGAGATTGTCGCAGCGATGCTGCGACTTTCTTCCGCGACTCAGCGCTTCGCCGGTGCGGCCTTGCGCGCCGCGATCCAGGCCTCGATCCGGGCCTCGAGCAGATCGAGCGGCAGCGCGCCGGCACCGAGCACCTCGTCGTGGAACGCGCGCAGATCGAACGCCTCGCCGAGCTCGTCCTTGGCGTGCTGGCGCAGCCGCGAGATCGTCAGCTGTCCGATCTTGTAACCCAGCGCCTGTCCGGGATTGGCAATGTAGCGATCGGTCTCCGCTTGAACCGATGGCTCGTCTGTTGTCGAGTGGTCGTGAAAAAACTTCACGACCTGCGCGCGCGACCACTTCTTGTGGTGAATGCCGGTATCGACCACGAGCCGGATCGCGCGCAGCATCTCGTCCTGCAGCCGGCCGTAGTCGTTGTACGGATCGGTGTAGAACCCGACCTCCTTGCCGAGCCGCTCGGCGTACAGCGCCCAGCCTTCCTGGAACGCGACGTAGTGGGTGTGGCGGCGGAACGGCGGCAGCGCGCCGAGCTCCTGCTGGATCGTGACCTGGAGGTGATGCCCCGGCACGCCCTCGTGATAGGCGGTCGACTCCATGTCGATCGTGAGCCGCTCGGTCGGGTGATACGTGTTGACCTGGACCGCGCCGGGGCGCGAGCCATCCGGTGAGCCGGCGGTGTAGTCGGCGGCGGCGGCCTGCTTCTCGCGGAAGCTCTCGACCGGCCGGATCAACATCTTGCCGTTCGGCAGGTGACCGAACAGCTCGGGCAGCTTGTCGTACATCTGATCGACGTACTTCTGGTAGTGCGCGAGGATGTCGGCCTGGCTCTTGGCGTGCAGTTGCCGGTCGCCGCGCACGTGGCTGCGGAACGCCGCGAGCGATGGGAACCCGAGCTGCTTGGCGATCGCCGCCTGCTCGCCCTCGATCCGGGTGACCTCGCGCAGGCCGAGCTCGTGGATCTCCTCGGGCGTCATCTCGGTCGTCGTCATCTCCTTGACCCGCGCCGCGTAGCGCGCCGCCCCGTCGGGCAGCGCCCACAGCCCCGGATCCTTGCGGCCCTTGGCGACGTACGTGTTGCGCAGGAACCCGGCGAGCGCGGTGTACGACGGCAGCACCTGGTCGTGGATCGCGGCGAGCACCGCCGCGCGCAGCCGCGCCTGATCCGGCGCCGCGATCGCGTCGGGGAACTTGTGGATCGGGCCGGCGAACGGGCTGGCGTCGGGCGCGGCGGTCGCGATCGCCAGGGTCTGCTTGACGCACTCCTCGAGCAAGATCTTCGGCGGCACCAGCTGCTTCTCGACGCCGCGCTTCATCAGCGCGATCGCCTGATCGAGCACGACCGGCAGCTTGGTGAGCCGAGCGATGTAGTCCTCGTAGTCCTTGACCGTCGAGAACGGCAGCGACGACACCAGCTGCGGCAGCTGGATCTGGAGCCCGCCGAACTGATCGACCGGCATCAGCCAGTTCTCGAACCGCGCGTTCTCGAGCCGCTGCTGGATCTGGCGCACGACGATCCGGTGGCCGAGCACGGTCTGCTCCGGCAGGCCCTCGGTGCGGATCGCCTGCAGCCGGGTCAGGAAGCCCTGCTCGGCGGCCTGGTCGGCGGCGAGCGCCTCGAACGAGCGATCGGTCCACTGGTCGTTGTAGCGCCGGTCGCCGAGCCGGCTCGCCATCTCCGGCGAGCGCTTGAGCGTGTACTCCCAGTGCTCGTCGAGCACCGCATCGAGCTGCTGGCCGCGCAGCTCGACGTCCGAGGGCGGCGCCGGCGAGGGCGGCGCCGATGCTGGGCTCGCCGCGGGCTCGGCGACTGCGGCGGGCGGCGGCGCGACCGGCGCGGGCCTGGGGCTACTCGAGCACGCGGCCCCGACGGCCAGACTGATGATCATCCGCTTGTTCATCGGCGAACCTCGCGAGAACGAGTGTCTCGACGGCGCGACCGTAGCACGCACGTCACGCGACCTCGCACCGGACGCCACCGGCGCGATCTCGTCGCAGGTGTCGCCCCGCGCCGCGCCAGCCTCGCATCGACTACCTCGACGAGGCCGATCGCGTGGTCTCCGGGGGCGCGCGAGATGTCCGCCTCGTGCTGCCATCGGCCCCACGGGCTGTGGGACACTCGGCGGATGGCTCCGCTCATCATCCTCGGCTGCGGATACATCGGGACCCGGCTCGCGCGCACCGCGCTGGCCGCCGGGCGGATCGTCCGCGTGTGCGGCCGCTCGACGGGCCGGTTGTCGGCGCTCACCGCGGCCGGCGCCGAGGTCAAGTACCTCGACGCCGGGGTGCCCAAGCAGCTACCGCCGGTGGTGAGCGGGCTCGCCGGCGCGACGGTGATCTACTCGATCCCACCGGTGACCAGCCTGCCGCCCGGTCAGGGCATCCGCGCGGGGCTGCAGGCCGCATACGGCGCCGGCGCCGGCTGCTTCATCCACTTCAGCTCGAGCGGGCTGTACGGCGCCCAGCCCGATGATGACGCCTGGATCGACGAGGACTCGCCGATCGCCCACGACGATCCGCCGATGGCCAACGTGATGGCCGACGAGCGCGAGGTCGAGATCTGCCAGCACGAGCGGCTGCGCACGGTGATCCTGCGGCTCGCGCCGGTGTACGGCCCGGGGCGCGGCCTGCGCTCGCGGCTGCGCAAGGGCGACTACCGCATCCTCGACGACGGCTCGCACGCGACGTCGCGGATCCACGTCGACGACGTGATCAACGTGGTGTTCGCCGCCGAGGACCGCGCCCAGCGCGGCGCGCGCTACCTGGTCGCCGACGACGAGCCGACCACCCAGGGCCAGTACGCGGGCTGGCTCAGCGCGCGCATGGGGCTGCCGATGCCACCGTCGCGCCAGATGTTCGAGCCCGGCGCGCCGCGCGTCGCCCACCGCAACCGCAAGATCCGCAACGCGCGGATGAAGGCCGAGCTCGGCGTCACCCTGCGCTATCCGTCGTACCGCGAGGGCGAGGCCGCGATCGAGGCCGAGGCCGAGTAGCCGCTACCCGACCCGAAACCCGCGAGCGGATCCGGCGCCGGTCAGGTGCGCTCGCCGGTGATCCGGGCGAGCACGGCGCGCGCGGTGGTCGACAGGCCGTCGGGGTCGAGCGCGGCCTCGAGCTGGCGCAGCGCCCGGGCGCGGTCGAACGCGCGCGCGCGGCCGGCGGCGTCGAGATCGTGCCAGCGCGGGTGGTAGCGCAGCTCGTCGCGCGGCAGCGGGCGATACGCGCTCGCGACCTGCTCGATCAGCAGCTCGTCATCGCCGTCGCCACCGGAGCCGCCGCCACCGGAGCCGCCACCAGCGCCGCCGCCACCGGAGCCCGAGCCGCCGCCGCCACCCTGGTCGTCACCGCCGGTCACGCGCCGAGCTCCAGGTCGATCGCGACGCCGCGCTTGCGCAGGCACTCGGCGAGCAGGTTGCGCGCCCGCGTGACGTTCTGCAGGAACGTGTTGAGCCGCATGCGCAGCGCGGTCGCCAGCGCGTCGTCGTCGAGCCCGCCCGCCGAGCCGAGCCGGGCGTCGAGCGCCTCGCGCGGCTTGCCCGGCAGCTTGTCGCGGCACTCGGCGATCGCCTTGCGCAGCATCGGATCGGGCGCGGCGGACGGTGGCACCGCCGCGGCCTCGAGCGCGCCGTCGTCGGCCGGCACCGTCTTCGCGGCCCGGGTCCGGCGGAGCTCGCTGATCGCGAGGTTGCGGCCGATCCGGATCGCCATCCGCAACAGCCCGTCGGGCCGGCCATCGGCGACCATCCGCGGCGCGACCTGCCACGCCCGCAGCAGGGTCTCCTGCAGCACGGCCTCGACGTCGAGCACCTGGGCGAACGAGCGCAGGCTGTCGCGGACCCGCGGCTCGGCGCCGGCCATCCACTGGCCGAACGCGCGGGTATCGCCGCCGACGATCGCCGGGAGGTAGCCGTCGAGATCCATCACGCCACCAGCCACCAGATCGCGAGCGCGAGCAACAGCGCGAGCAGGAGCGCGAGCGCGAGCGCACGCCCACGCGACCGCGACCGCCGCACGCCGCCGGTGACCTCGGGCGGCGACGACGACGCGGCTTCCACGCGCATCCCGAAGACCTCGTCGGGCCCGCGCATCTCGAGGCGCTCGTCGGGGGCCCCGAGCCGCATCTTCCTCGGACCGGCGGGCGGCGACGAGCCCGGCGCCATGGCGGACCTGCTCTGCATCACCGGCACCGGCGCCGATACGCGGCGGGCGCGCGACATCGGTGCCGGCGGTGAGGCGCCGAGGAGCGTCGACGGAGCGAGTGACATCGACGCCATCACCTGCGGATAGCCCTGGCCAAAGCTCGCGTTCATCGCCGGGCTCGCACCCGCGCGCAGGCCGAACGCCGCCGCGGTGGTGCCGTAGGGCAGCGCCTGCGGCATGTCCTCGTGGCGCGCGGGCCCGAACGCCCGCCGCGCGTCGTCGATCGCGATCCACGACGTCAGCCGGGTCGCGATCTGGAACGCGATGCCGATCGCCTCGATCTCGGCGTTGACCATATCGCCGCCGAACGTCCGGGACTCGAGATCGGCGACCCGCTCGCGGCCGTAGAGCTGGACGATCGCCTGGTGACCTTCGCCGGCGCGGCACGCCCGGACCTGGACTCGCTGCTCCCACACGCCGTGCGCGGTGTCGCCGCGGACGATCAGCTCGCCGGGTTGCAGCTGGACCGCCGCGACGAACGGCGCGCCCTCGAACACGTCGGGCAGTAGCGCCGGCGCCTGGTCGATCAGCGCGCTGCCGGACAGCGCGACCTCGGTCAGCACCGGCATCCGGGTCCGCGCGATCAGCCGCCCGGCGGCGCGATCGGCGTCCTCGTCGAGCCCGCACAGGACCTCCGTGCCGCGGCCGGCGCGCGCCATCGCGGTCGACAGCGTGCGGTTGACCGCCGAGCCCACCCCGACGAAGTGCAGCCGGCACGATCTCGGCAGCTCGCGGTGCAGCTGGCGCACGATCTGCTCCTCGCCGCCGATGTAACCGTCGGTCGCGAGCACGACCTGGCGCTGCGAGCCCGGGCGCAGCGCGCGCATCGCCTCGATCACCGCGCTCCGCATCTCGGTGCCGCCGCCGGCACGCTGGCCGCGCAACCAGTCGAGCGCCGCCGCGCGCTCGCCGCGCGTCGCGTGGACCGCGTCCGGCTTGAACCGCCGCGGCGCGGACGAGAACGCGATCAGCTCGAGCCGGTCGGCGTCGCCGAGCGATTCGATCAGGAGCCCGAGCACCTGCTTGGCCTTGTCGAGCGGGCCGCCGGCCATCGAGCCGCTGGTGTCGAGCAGGATGATCATGTCGCGCGCGAGCGGCGTCGCGCGGACCGCGCGCGCCGGCGGGACGATCGTCAGCAGGCCGAACGTGCCTGCGACGTGGTCGCCGGCGTGCGGCGCCGCGAGCGCGTCGCGCGCGTCGAGCTCCGGGGGGCGGGCGACCGCGAGCGACACCCCGACCTCGGCGGCCGCGACCGGCCAGCGCACGACGATGTCGCGGTCGAGCGCGGCACCGGCGAGGTCGCGCAGCTCGAGCGCGCCATCGGGCCCGCTGCGCAGCGCGTGCGACGGCGACGACGCGCCCCGGCCGCCGGCGATCGCGTCGCCGATGTGGACCGCGAGCTGGATCCGCGGCGCCACGCCGTCGAGCGCGGTGACGAGCGCGGTCGCCTCGGCGTCCGCGGCGGTCTCGGTGGTGCCGAGGTAGCGCGGCCCGATCACCGTGGGGAACCGCAGCTCCCACTCGCCTTCCGGCAGCCAGATCAGCGGCTGGTCGATCGTGATCCGCGCGGTCAGCCCGCTGCGCCCCGGCAGGTTGCCGATCGACTGGGTGAAGATGTCGGCGCGGTCCTGCTCGAGCAGCGCCGCGGTCTTGCCCGACGCGATCGCCTGCTCGAACTGCTCGCGCGCCTCGGCCCGGCGCTCGACCCGGCCGCGCACGGTGCGGCCGGCGAGCTCGAACGCGTAGCCGCTCACCGCGCCTTCCGCCGGCAGCGGCATGCGGTAGGTGACGTGCAGGGGCTCGTCGTACGAATTCTCGAACCGCTGCTCCAGCACCAGCCGGGCGATGCCGCCGCGGGCCTCGGCGCGCAGCCGGGCCGACACCAGCGGCAGCGAGCGGCCGTCGCGGGTGACGACCTCGGCCCCGCGGTACGGGTGATCGGAGGTGGGCGAGGCGATCGGGGCGGGCACGCGGGCAGCGGCAGATGATAGCGAGGTCGGCATCGGGGAGTGTCCTTTCGCCCGACCAACGCAGCACCGCGGATCGTGGTGACAGACTATTTTTGGCCATCGATCCAGCCACCGGCTCGGCACCGGTCGGCGCCGGGAGCTCGGCGAATTACGCGCCGCGCCGCGGAGTTACCGGCAGGTCGAGCAGCCAGCGCTGGCCGGGACGCCGCCCCTCGATCGCGCTGCCTGTGGGTTGCACCCGCGCGAACCTACCCGCACACCGCCTGGATCCACACGACTTGCGCGATCGCGCGGCCACCGCGATCCGCCGCGCGGCGGCGCCGGCGCTGGCATCGATGTTGATGATGGCCAAGGCTCATGACCAACCGCGATTCGATCGACACCCTGTGTGAGCTGTCCGCGCTCGAGGCCGGCCGCGTCATCGGCGGTGCCGCCCAGCCCGACTTCAACGCGATCCGCCAGCAGGCGCAGGCCTACTGTCCCACCACCGTCGCCAGGTACGGCAGCGTCGACCCGTCGAAGGTCAACCGCGCCACCGCGCAGCAGATGGGCAACGCGTGCCTCGCCGAGATGGGGTCGTTCAAGGCGATGTTCGCGCGCGGCCCGATCCAGCAGGGCATCGACCAGGCGTTCCCCCCGAAGTGACGGCCCGAGTGACGGTCCGGACGAAAAAAGACCGGCCACACGGGCCGGTCTTTTGACTGCGTGGATCTCCTCAGATCCGCGCGAGCTTACTTCTTCGGCGCCGGGGGAGCGGCCTTGTCGACGACCACGGTGCCCTTGGCATCCTTGCAGGCCTGCGCGGTCGTGTCGGTCATGCCCTTGCCCTTGCAGCCGTTCTTGCCGGCGCAGTCATTCGAGGCGCTCTTGCAGCCGCCCTTGCCCTTGCAGGCGTTGATGCCCGAGCACTTGACCTTGGCATCCTTGCCCGCCGGGGCGTCCGCGTGGGCCAGGGGGGCCGCCGCGAGGAGGAGGCCAGCAACCGTCATCGCAATCGTCTTACCGTTGATCGTCATTTCCGATTCTCCTTAGTGCATCCGACCGAGTGGTCTTCCGTTGGTCTTCCGTACACGACTTTCGTTTCACATGGAATGCGCTCAGGCAGATTGCTGAGCCGCACCCCCTCAGGTACGTCACGAAGGCGTACGAGCCTACATGGCAAACGGACGGAACGCGAAAAACCTGCATCGCCGCGAAATCTGCGCGCGGCGATGTAACGGCGGCCGCGCCGGCTCGTATGGGTCGGCGAACGCGACATGGACCCAGCCGACCCGACATTCGTAGAACGCTTGCAGCAAGGTGATGAAGCTGCCTTCGCGTCGTTGATCGACGCGTACCATGCCGCGCTGCGTCGGACCGCGCTCGGCTTCGTGTCGACGTCCGCCTCGGCCGAGGAGGTCGTCCAGGACACCTGGGTGGCCGTGCTCGACGGCCTGCCGTCCTTCGAGGGCCGGTCCTCGATCAAGACCTGGATCTTCCGGATCCTGATCAATCGGGCGCGGACCCGCGGCGCCCGGGAGGCGCGGCTGGTCCCGGTGTCGGCGATCGCCGGCGTGCCCGGCGTCGGGCTCGACGAGCAGGACGGCACCGCGGCGCGCTCCGACCACGAGACCCCCAACCGGCTGCTGCTGCGCAAGGAGCTGTCCGGCGAGCTCGAGGCCGCGATGCTCGATCTCCCCGAGCGCCAGCGCGCGGTCGTCATGCTGCGCGACGCGCTCGGCTGGTCGTCGGAGGACGTGTGCTGCGCGCTGCAGGTCAACGAGACCAACCAGCGCGTGCTGCTCCACCGCGCCCGCTCGCGGCTGCGCGCCAGCCTCGAGCACCACCGCGCCGCCTAGCGCGTCACCCGGCCGATCTGCGATCGCCGCCCGTTGCACCACCGGTGTCCGCCTGGGCACCGTAGAATCCGTTTTGCTGATCGCTTCTCGAGGAGAATCCATGTCAGGACTGGCCCACGCTCTCGACTCTCTGTTCCGCACCGTGACCGCCAAGCTCGGCCCGATCGGCCCGCTGCTGGTCCGGCTCACGCTCGGCCTGGTGTTCATCGGCACCGGCTGGGGCAAGCTGCACAGCCTCGACGACGTGACCAAGTTCTTCGAGTCGCTGAACATCCCGGCGGCCCACGCCCAGGCGGTGATGGTCGCGTCGATGGAGTTCTTCGGCGGCATCCTGCTGATCCTCGGGCTCGGCACGCGGATTGTCTCGGCGCTCCTGATCGGCGTGATGGCGGTCGCGATCTACACCGCGAAGCTGCCCGACCTCCACGGCGTGACCGACCTCGCCGGCACCGACGAATTTGCCTACCTCGTGATGTTCGTGTGGCTCGCGGTCGCCGGCGCCGGCCTGATCTCGCTCGACGCCGTGATCGCCTGGCGCGTGCGCCGCGCCGCCAAGTAGGCGGGCGGGCGGGAATCCGCTATCTTCAGCGCGCCAAGGTCACCGCATGCAGACTTGTTCAGGATCGCCCATGTTCCCCCGGCTCGGCTTCGGGCTCGGGCTGCGCCCCCAGCACTACGAAGAAGTGCTCGAGGGTGAGCCCCCGGTCGACTGGTGGGAGGTGATCAGCGAGAACTTCCTGATCGCCGGCGGCAACCCGCGGCGCGTGCTGCGCGCGATCCGCGAGCGCTGGCCGGTCGTGCTGCACGGCGTGTCGCTGTCGATCGGCTCGGTCGATCCGATCGACGATGACTACCTGAACCGGCTCGCCGCGCTGGTCACCGAGATCGAGCCGCCGATCGTCTCGGACCACCTGTGCTGGATGGCGCTCGACGGCCACTCGGGGCACGACCTGTGGCCGATGCCGTACACCGAGGAGGCGCTCGCGCTCGTGGTCGACAAGGTCGGCCGGGTCCAGGATCGGCTCGGCCGCCGCATCCTGCTCGAGAACCCGTCGAGCTACGTCACGTTCGCCGCGAGCCAGCTCGGCGAAGCCGAGTTCCTCGCCGAGCTCGCGCGGCGCGCCGACTGCGGGCTCCTGCTCGACGTCAACAACGTCTACGTCAGCTCGACCAACCACGGCTGGGACGCGCAGGCGTACCTCGCCGCGATCCCGGTCGATCGCGTCGCGCAGATCCACCTCGCCGGTCACAGCGATCACGGCACGCACCTGCTCGACACCCACGATCACCCGGTGTGCGACGCGGTCTGGCAGCTGTACGGCGATGCGCTCGCGCGGTTCGGCCCGGTGTCGTCGATGATCGAGCGCGACGATCACATTCCGGAGCTCGGCGAGCTGATCGACGAGCTCGACCACGCACGCCGGATCGCGGGGGTCGACGTCGAGGCCGCGCGCGCGGCCGCCGCCCCGGAGCTGCGCGAAGCCTCGGGTGGATAGCGCTCGTCGCGAGGCGCGCGAGGCCGGATGCCATGCGGGCTACGCCGCCCCCGGCGTCCTGGCTCACACAAATCACGCCTCGTGATGAATGATTGTGTGGCGTGCCGCAACTGATGACTTTGATTTGTTGTTAGATCGCGAATCGCGATTGGCTCTCGATCGCCGTCGCGCCGTGAAATGCGCCCCGCGCGGGGCCTGCCGCATAACGCGACGTTGCTAAATTCTCCTGTTGAATCAGGCCACTCTGCATGCAGGTGGATGTCGGTTCATGTCGTTCGTGATCCTGACACCTGACCGTGGGCGAAATATAACCAGCAGACAGCGGCCACTCCCTGATTCGCTCAGATCGCCGTGTTATCGAGGTCGGGCGTCGATCTCAGCCTCAGCGAAAGGCCCGAACGGATGCGTCACCAGCATGCGCGGTTGCTCTCGATCTCGAGCGTTCTCCCCTTCGTTCTCCCCCTCGTTCTGCCCCTCGTTCTGCCCTGTGTAGCCTTCGGGGCGCTTGCCCTGGCCGGCTGCACCGCGGCGATGCCCGGCGACCCCGACGATCCGACGATCGGCGAGGCCACGTCGGCGGTCACCCTGACCGAAGGCTTCGAGGCCGGCTCGAAGGCATCGTACGCGGCCGCCAACGTCACGCTCGGCTCCGGCACGTGGAACCTCGACGACGCGCTGATCGGCAGCCTGTCGACCGACGTGTTCACCGGCACGCGGTCGGCCCGGGTCCGCAACAGCGGCCACGTCACGATGGAGTTCGATCGCACGACCGGCGCCGGCACCGTGACGCTCCACCACGCGACGTACGGCTCGGACGCGAGCGGCACCTGGGGCCTGTTCTCGTCGCAGAACGGTGGCTCGACCTGGACCCAGGTCGGCACGTCGCGGTCGACCACCGCGGGCTCGTTCTCGACGGCGACGTTCACCGTCAACCTGTCGGGCACGATCCGGTTCGACATCCGCAAGCTCGACGGCGGCTCGAACCGGATCAACATCGACGACATCTCGATCACCGACTTCGGGACCGGTGGTGGTGGCGGCGGCAGTGGCAGTGGCAGCGGCGGCACGGGCAGCGGCGCCGCGCTCAGCAAGCACACCACGCTCGGCATCCCGGGGCCGCTCTCGACCACCGCACCGAGCGACAACTTCGTGTCGATCAAGTCGGGCTACGTCGTGTCGTACAACGGCACGCGCAAGGTGCCGAACTGGGTCAGCTGGGAGCTCAACTCGAGCTACCTCGGCACCATCGATCGCTCCGACGACTTCCGGCCCGACGACACGTTCCCCGCGGGCGAGCCGCAGGCGTCGCTCGCAGACTACAGCGGCAGCGGCTACGACCGCGGCCACATGTGCCCGTCGGCCGATCGCACCAAGACCACCGCGGCCAACCAGCAGACGTTCTACCTGACCAACATGGTCCCGCAGGCCGCCAACAACAACGAGGGCCCGTGGGCCAACCTCGAGAACTACCTGCGCGGCATCGCCGGCCAGGGCAAGGAGCTGTACATCATCTCCGGCGGCACGTTCAGCGCGAGCTCGAACAAGGTCGGCAGCGGCGTGGTGGTCCCCGACAAGACGTTCAAGGTCGCGGTCGTGCTCGATACGGTCGGCGCCGGCCCGAGCTCGGTCACCACCAGCACCCGCGTGATCGCCGTGATGATGCCGAACGAGGACAGCCAGATCAGCCAGTCGGCGGACTGGCACACGTTCCGGGTCTCGGTCGATTCGATCGAGGCGGCGACGGGCTACAACTTCCTGTCCGACGTCGATCCCGCCGTGCAGGCGGTGATCGAGGCGCGCGTCGATACCCAGCCGTAGCGTCGGCGGTCTAACCGGTCGACCCGGGTCCCGCCGGCGGGCCGAGCAACTCGGCGAGGTGGCGCGCGCGGACCCCGCCGAGCTGGCGCAGCTGCTCGCGGCAGCTGAAGCCGTCGGCGACGACGGTGGCGCCGGGCGCGGCGCGCACCGCGGGGAGCAGGACGCGCTCGGCGAGCGCGACCGAGAGCTCGTACTTGGTGCGCTGGAAGCCGAACGCGCCCGCCATGCCGCAGCAGCCGCTGTCGAGCACGTCGACCGAGTGGCCGGCCGCGCGGAGCAACGCGATCTCGTGCTCGGGGGCGAGCACCGCGGCGTCGTGGCAATGGCGGTGGACGATCACGTGACCCGCCGCCGCCGCCACGGGCGGGCGGTAGCCGTCGGTGCGGGCCAGGAGCTCGCCGAGCGACCAGGTCTGGTGCGCGAGCCGGACCGCGCGCGGCTCCTCGGGGAACAGCGCCGGCAGCTCGTCGCGGAACGCCGAGACGCAGCTCGGCTCGAGGCCGACCACCGGCACGCCGGCGTCGATCGCATCGGCGAGCGTGGCGAGCGTGCGGCGCCACAGCCGGCGCGCGTCGTCGAGCCAGCCGTACTCGTAGAGCGGCCGGCCGCAGCACAGCCGGCGGCGCGGGATCTCGACCGCGTAGCCGGCGGCGGCGAGCACGCGGACCGCGTCGTGCAGCACGCCGGGGTAGAACGCGTCGTTGAACGTGTCGGGCCACAGGATCACGCGCGGCGCGCCCGGGGCGGCGGCCGGCGGGCGGAACGTACGGCGGAACGAGCGCGGCGCGAGCCGGGGGATCTCGCGCGCGGGGGCGATGCCGGCGACCCGCTTGGCGAGCGCGCCGAGCCCCGGGGCGTGGGTCACAGCGTTGGCGAGCCGCGCGAACGGCCGGCCGAGCGCCAGCCAGCGGTGCAGCCAGCCGAACACGTAGGCCTCGCGCGATCGCGGCCGGCCGTCGTAGTAGTGCGCCATGAACTCGGCCTTGTACGACGCCATGTCGACGTGGGTCGGGCACTCCTTCTTGCACGCCTTGCACGCCAGGCACAGCTCGAGCGACTCGCGGACCTCCTCGCTGCGCCAGCCGTCGGTGATCACGTCGCCGCGCAGCATCTCGAACAGCAGGTGAGCGCGGCCGCGGGTCGAGTGGCGCTCGTCGAGCGTGGCCATGTAGCTCGGGCACATCGCGCCGGCGTCGCGCTTGCGGCACTTGCCGATCCCGACGCAGCGCACCGCGGCGTGGCCGAAATCGTGGTGATCGTCACCGTGATCGAGCTCGATCGGTCCGGGATCCGGACGGTAGTCGACCAGCCGCAGGTGCGAGGTCCGGGCGGCGGGTGACGCCAGCTTGCCCGGGTTCATCGCGCGATCCGGATCCCAGATCGTCTTGAACTCGTCGAACCCGGCGACCAGCGCGGGGCCGAACATGATCCCGTGCAGATCGGCCTTGGACTGGCCGTCGCCGTGCTCCCCGGACAGCGAGCCGCCGTGCGCCACGACCAGCCGCGCGGCGTCCTCGGTGAACCGCCGGTAGCGCGCCACGCCCTCGGGCCGATCGAGCCCGAAGTCGATCCGGGTGTGCACGCAGCCCTGCGCGAAGTGGCCGTACAGCGAGCCGTGCAGGTCGTACTGGTCGTAGAGCGCGTGCAGCGCGCGCAGGTAGGGGGCGAGCCGGTCGGGCGGCACCGCGGAGTCCTCCCAGCCCTCGTAGTTATCGGGCTTGCCGGGCTCGAACGCGTCGACCCCGAGCGCTTGCTCGCGCATCGCGGCGAGCGCCTCGCGCTGGTGATCGTCGACCAGGATCCGCGCGGCGTGCGGATCGAGCACCCGGGCGGTGTGCTCGGCGGCGGCGCGCGCCTCGGCGAGGGTGGCCGCGCCGTGCTCGACCATCAGCCACGCCCGGCCCGCGGGCAGTAGCGCGATCGCGTGGTCGTGGTCGCGGTGCTGGCGCCGGATGCGCTGGATCAGCACGTCGTCCATGGCCTCGCAGCCGATCGGCCGCTCCGCGCGCGCCTGGTTCGCGGCGGCCGCGGCGGTGTAGATGTCCGGATAGCCGAGCACCGCGAGCGCGCGCGCCGGGCGCGCCGGCATCAGCGACAGCCGGGCGCCGAGGATCACGACGCAGGTCGATTCGCTGCCGACCAGCGCGCGCCCCATGTGGCAGCCGTGGTCGTCGAGCAGGTCGGGCAGGTTGTAGCCCGAGACCCGGCGCGGCATGTCGGGGAACCGGCGGCGGATCTCGGGCGCGAGGCGATCGCGCAGCGCGAGCACCCGGTCGTAGATCGTCGCGAGGTCGCCGCCGAGGTCGCGGACCCGGCGCAGCTCGGCGGCGTCGACCGCGCGCGCGGTCAACCGCTGGCCGCGGTAGGTCACGACGTCGAGCGCCTCGACGTGATCCGAGGTCCGCGGCCCGGGGCCGTAGAACTCGGAGAACACCGAGTGCACGCCGCACGAGTTGTTGCCGAGCATGCCGCCGAGCGTGCAGCGATCGCTGGTCGACGGATCGGGGCCGAAATCGAGGCCGACCGCGTTGGCGGCCTTGCGCAGCGCCGTCATGATCGTGCCCGGGCCGACCTCGGCGGTGCGCGCCTCGCGATCCACGGTGACCTGGGTCAGGTGGCGCGAGCAATCGATCACCACCGCCTCGTTGCAGGTCTGGCCGGCGAGGCTGGTGCCGCCGCCGCGCATGACGATCGGCGCGCCGTGCGCGCGGCACAGCGCGATCGCGGCGACCACATCGTCGGCGGTCCGCGGGATCACGACGCCGATCGGGACCTGGCGATAGTTCGACGCGTCGGTCGCGTACAGCGCGCGGGTCCCGCGGTCGAACCGGACCTCGCCGTCGAGCTCGCGGCCGAGCGCTGTCGCCAGGGCGCTGTCGCCGGGGTCGGCGCGGGGCCGGCGCAGCCGGGACGCCGGGATCACCGGGCCGCCGGCGGCGTGGTCGCGGGGGTCGTCATGCCGCATGGCGGGCGACCTCGGGGCGGCGCACGGTCAGGCCGAGGCCCGGGCGCGCGGGATCGAACGCGACCGCGCCGCCGGTGACCGCGAGCGTGCCATCGAACAGCCGGGCCTCCATCCGCGCGTGATCGCGGAACTGCTCGAGGTGGACGAGCTGGCGGGCGGCGGCGCCGGCGTGGGCGTGGATCGCCGGGGCGCAGTGCGCCGACAGCGGCCGCGAGCGCGCCACGCACAGCGCGTCGGCGTGCAGGAACCCGGTGATGCCGAGCGCGCGGGTCGCGTCGGCCTGCAGGATGTCGACGGCGCCGGCCTCGAGCATGGCCCGGAAGTAGCCGGCGTCGTAGCCGTACTCGCCGGCGGCGATCGCCATGCCGGCGGGCGCGCGCGCGCGCACCGCACGTAGCCCGTCGAGGTCGTCGGACGACACCGGCTCCTCGAAGTACACCACGCCGTGGGCCGCGAGCTGTTCGGCGAGCGCGATCGCCTGGGGCGGCTGGTACGCGCCGTTGGCGTCGACCATCAGCTCGACGTCGGGGCCGATCGCGTCGCGCGCCACGCGGACGCGCTCGACGTCGCGCGCCGGCTCGCGGCCGAGCTTGATCTTGACCCGGCGGTGACCGGCCGCGACGTAGCCGGCGAGCTCGGCGGCGAGCTCGGCGGGCCCCGACGACGTGAACCCACCGCTGGCGTACACCGGCACCTCGCGGCGCGCCGGCCCGAGCAGGGTCGCGAGCGGGACGCCGAGCAGCCGCGCCTTGAGGTCCCACAGCGCGACGTCGACCGCGCTGATCGCGCACGCGACGAGGCCGGGCCGGCCGTGGTTGCGCACGGCGCGCAGCATCTCGGTCATCGCCGCCGGCACCGCGAACGCGTCGAGCCCGCGGATCGCCGGGGCGAGCAGATCGCGGATCACGGCGGCGGCCGGCGCGGCGATGTACGAGTAGCCGAGCCCGGTGACCCCGCCCGCCGACGGCTCGACGAGCACCATCGTGGTCGAGTCCCACACCGCGGTGCCGTCGGACTCGGGGCCGTGCTCGGTCGCGAGCGTGCACACCCGGACGTCGATCCGGTCGATCGAGGGGGCAGTCGAGGGGTCGATCGAGGGGGCGGTCACTTCGTCAGCCCCGCCCAGGCCTGCTTCGCCGCCTGCTCCACCATGCGCCAGCGGTGCGGATCGCCGTGCGCGATCGACGACGCGAAGTTGCGCGCCTGCTTGAACGAGATGTGCGGCGGCAGCGGCGGGACCTCCGGATCGACGTGGCACTCGACGACGACCGGGCGATCGAGCGCCAGCGCCTGATCGAGCGCCGGGCCGATCTGCTCGGGCGTGGTGACCTCGATGCCCGCGAGCCCGATCAGCTCGGCGTACTTGGCGTACGGGAACGCCGGCAGGTTCTGCGACGCGTTGAACTTGGGGTCGCCGACCATCACGCGCTGCTCCCACGTGACCATGTTGAGGTCGCCGTTGTTGAGCACGATGACGACCAGCCGCGGATCGCTCCACTCGCGGTAGTGCGCGGCGATCGTCACGAGCACGCTGTTGCCGATCATCTGCATCGCGCCGTCGCCCACGGTCGCGATCACCGGGCGCTCGGGGTAGGCGAACTTGGCGGCGGCGGCGTACGGCATCGCCGGGCCCATCGTCGCGAGGTTGCCGGACAGCGACGCCATCATGCCGGCGCGGATCTTGAGATCGCGCGCCCACCAGGTGGCGCCGGACCCGGAGTCGGCGGTGAGGATCGCGTTGTCGGGCAGGCGCGGCGACAGCTCCCAGAACACGCGCTGCGGGTTGATCGGCCGGGCGTCCTGCATCGCGCGCTTCTCCATCAGCTCCCACCAGTCGGCGACCCAGCCTTCGATGTCGCGGCGCCACCGGCGATCCTCCTTGTGATCGAGCAGCGGGAGCAACGCGCGCAGGGTCTGGGCGGCGTCGCCGTGGAGGCTGGCCTCCATCGGGTAGCGCAGCGACAGCATGCGGGGCGACAGATCGATCTGGACGCCGCGGGCCTGGCCCTCCTTCGGCAGGTACTCGACGTACGGGAAGCTGGTGCCGACCATGAGCAGGGTGTCGCAGTGCTGCATCAGCTGATCGCTGGGCTCGGTGCCGAGCAGGCCGATCGAGCCGGTGACGAACGGGAGATCATCGGGGACGACGGCCTTGCCGAGCAGGGCCTTGGCGACGCCGGCCCCCAGGGCGTCGGCGACCGCGAGGACCTCGGAGCTGGCCCCGAGAGCACCGGCGCCGACGAGCATCGCGACCTTCTTGCCGCTGTTGAGGATCTCGGCGGCGGCGTGGAGATCGTGGATCGCGGGGACGACGACGCCGCGGTGGTGGCCGATGCCGGTGAGCGTGGTGTCGTGCTCGCGGGGTGGGGCGTCGACGCCGTCGAGCTCCTGGACGTCGTGCGGGATGATCACGCAGGTGACGACGCGCTCGGCGAACGCGATCCGCATGGCGCGATCGATCTGATGGCGCGCGGCGGCGGGGTGGTTACACTCGTGGACGTAGTGGTGGGCGACATCCTTGAACAGGGCGAGGAGGTCGACCTCTTGCTGGTAATCGGCCCCCATCGCGGTGCGCGCGGATTGGCCGACGATCGCGACGACCGGCTGGTGATCCATCTGGGCGTCGTACAGGCCGTTGAGCAGGTGGATCGCGCCGGGTCCGGAGGTCGCCATGCACACGCCGATCTGGCCGGTGAACTTGGCGTGGGCGCACGCCATGAAGGCCGCGGATTCCTCATGGCGAGACTGGAGGAACCGGACGCGACCCTCGGAGCGCTCGATCGCACCGACCAGGCCGTTGATGCCATCGCCGGGGTAGCCGTAGATCCGGCGGACGCCCCATGCATACAGTCGCTGGATGATGTGATCGCTGACGGTCTGCGCCATGCGCGATCACTCCTGCAGCTGACGTACCTGCCTGCGTGGCACGGATCCGACGTACGCTGGGTTCGCAGGGTGCGCCCAGGTCGCGAC
The DNA here is from genome assembly GCA_036271215.1 of Kofleriaceae bacterium. GTDB lineage: Bacteria > Myxococcota_A > Polyangia > Haliangiales > Haliangiaceae > JABFXX01. Next base: position 27,878 of record DATBBB010000014.1, read on the forward strand.
GTGCGCGGGCGCCTGTCCATTGCGTGCCGGTCGATGCGGTCCCCGCTCGCTGCTGCGCTGCCCGCTTGCCCCGCCCCGCTCCGCTCCCGCCCTGATCCCATGCGCGCTCGCGGGCCGGTTCCACGGCGCGGACGCCTTGCAGCTCCTCCTGCGGGAGACGCTCGCCGCGCGGTGGCGCTCGCGGGGAACGGAATTTGATTTGCAATGACGGGCGGCATGCCACGCGTCATTGCCATCACGGGAGGGACTGCAGGCGTCGGCCGCGCCACGGCACGGCGGTTTGCGCGCGAAGGCGACTCGGTCGCGGTCATGGCCCGCGGGGCCGAAGGCCTCGCGGCGACCGTCGCCGACATCAAGCGGCTCGGCGGGCGGGCGCTCGGGCTCACCGTCGATGTCGCGGATGCGGCGCAGGTCGAGGCGGCGGCCACGCGGATCGAGCGCGAGCTGGGACCGATCGACGTCTGGATCAACAACGCGATGGTCACCGCCGTCGGCCCGGTCGAGGCGATCGCGCCGTCGGAGTACCAGCGCATCACTGACGTCTGCTATCACGGCTTCGTGTGGGGCACGCGCGCCGCGCTGTTCTACATGCGGCCGCGCAACCGCGGCACGATCATCCAGGTCGGGTCCGCGCTGGCGTACCGCTCGATCCCGCTGCAGGCGGCTTATTGCGGCGCCAAGCACGCGATCCACGGCTTCACCGACTCGCTGCGCAGGGAGCTGTCGCACGACGGGATCCGCATCGAGCTGTGCATGGTGCACCTGCCGGCGGTCAACACGCCGCAGTTCGACTGGTGCGTCAACCGCACCGATCACGCGCTCGAGCCGGTGTCGCCGATCTTCCAGCCCGAGATCGTCGCCGACGCGATCCACCACGCCTCGCTGCACCCCA
>DATBBB010000015.1:0-4976 GCA_036271215.1 Kofleriaceae bacterium
CCGCTGCGCGAGAGCCTCTGGGCGCTGCTGATCACCGCGCTCTACCGCGATCAGCGCCAAGCCGAGGCGTTGGACGCCTACCGCACGGTGCGCGAGCGGCTCGCCGATGAACTGGGCCTCGATCCCGGCCCGGAACTGCGCGCCCTCGAACAACAGGTACTGCAACAGGACGAGCGGCTCGACGCGCCGCCGGTCGCGGTATCCGCCGCACCGACAGCACCGACACCCCGCGGCGCGACCGGCAACGTGCCGACGCTGAGTGCGCGGCTGTTCGGCCGGGCCGACGAACTGCGCGAGCTGGCCGCCGCGATCGACCTCAATCGCCTCGTCACCCTGGTCGGACCGGCCGGCGTCGGCAAAACCCGCCTCGCGATCGAGGTCGCGCGCGCGGCCGCCCCGCCCGACGGCACCTGGCTGGTGCGACTGGAGAACGTCCGCACACCGGCGGCACTGGCCCAGACGATCGGCGAGGCGTTCGGCATCGGCGGCGCGACCGAGGCACTCGTGCACGAACGGCTGCAGGCCGCCGGCGCGCTGGTCGTGCTCGACAACTGCGAGCACCTGATCGATGAGATCGCCGAGCTGACCGCTCGCCTGCTCGATGCGGCGCCGCAGCTGACGGTGCTCGCGACCAGCCAGGTGCCGCTCAATCTCGACGGCGAGGTCGTGGTCACGCTCGCACCGCTGGCATTGGCCGATTCGGTCGGGCTGTTCGCGCACCGGGCGGGCGAGCGGCGCCGATCGTTCGTCCTCGATCCCGACAGCGAGAGCGCCATCGAGGACGTCTGTCGGTCATTGGACGGGCTGCCGCTCGCGATCGAGCTCGCCGCCGCCCGCACCCGGGCCCTGTCGGTTCAAGAGATCGCGCGCCGGCTCGACGATCGGTTCGGCCTGCTCAGCGATCCGAGCAGCCGCCACCCGCAGCGACATCGCGCCCTTGCGACCGCGATCGCCTGGAGCTATGACCTGCTCTTCCCCGACGAGCAGCGCGGCCTGTGGGCGCTGGCCTGCTTCGACGGCGGCGCTCCGCTCGACGCGGCCGAGCACGTTGCGGGGGCGCTGGGCGTTCCGTCGGCGGCCGCGCTCGACGTGCTGGGTCGCCTGGCCGATCGTTCGCTGGTCGCGGTCGATGTCGGCGACGGCGGCTCGGTGCGCTATCGCCTGCTCGACAGCGTGCGCGCGTTCGCCTCGCTCCGGCTGCGCGAAGCCGGCGACGACGCGGTCGCGCGACGCGCCCACTGTGACTGGTTCGCGGCCGCCGCCGACCGCGCGCAGGCTAATGACCGGGGCCCGCGGCTGGTCGATCAGGTGCACATCTTTCGCACCGAACGGGCCAACATCGACGCCGCCTTGACCTGGGCGGCCGAGTACGACCCGCCGACCGGCGTGCGGCTCGCGCTCGGTTTCGGCTGGATCTCGGTCATTCTCGGCGACGGCGCGGTGGCGGCCCAGCGGTTGCGCGACGCGCTCGCCGCGGCCGGCGAGCAGGTCACGCTCGCCGAGCGGGCCGTCGGGTACGCCTACACGTGCTGGGACGAAGCCGCCGCCGACATCGAACGAGCTCGGCTCGAAGGTAGCGAGGCGATGCGGCTGGGCGAGCTGTCCGGTGACCCGAGCGCCATCGCTGAGAGCACGTTCGCGTTGGCGTTCACGCTGTTGCAGTCCGGCCAACCCCGGGCCGTCCTCGAGCTGCTCGACACGTGGTGGGCGCAGGCGGTCCAGCCGGTGAGCGACTGGCCGCTCGGCCTCTACTCCGTCCTGGCCGGGTACGCCGCGGCCGGGATCGGCGACATCGAAGGGATCCGCGCCGCCTGCGTGACGCTGGCCGGGGTGCGCGTCGAGGACGGGTGGTTGATCAGCCAGGCCGAAGCGAACTTCAGTGCGCTCGCCCTGGCCGAGGGGCGATTCGACGCGGCCGCGGCGCACCTGGAACAGGCCGCCACCGCGGCCGAGGCCGTCCAGCTGCCGGCCACCGCCGGCTTTCACCTGTCCGGCTTGGGCCGCGTGCTGCAGCTCGCGGGCCGCCCGCGAGAAGCGGTCCTCGCGTTGGAACGCGCGATCGAAGCTGGGCTCGCGGTAGGGCTGATGCGCATCGTCGCCTTCTCGCGCGTCCGGTTAGGACGCACGCTGCTCGACCTCGGTGAACGCGACTCAGCCCGCACGGCGTTGACGACGGCCAACGCGTGGTTCACGGTCTCTGGCGGTGGCAGCGAGGCCGCGCTGGCCGAAGCGCTGCTGATCGTGATGGACGGGCAGGACGGCGTCGCGGGGGCGCGGGCCCGCCTCGACACAGCCCTGATCACCGCTCGCGCCGACGACAACCGCGAAGTCGAAGAGCTGATCGTGGCCGCGTTGGCCGCCCGCGCCTAGCTGCGTTACCCCAGCCGGCCTCAGTTGACCGGCGTCCCGGCCGCGATCCAGGCCACGATCAGGCTGTCGGGGTGATCGACCAGATGGTCGCGCGCAAGCGCGTCAACCAGCTCGCGCTGCCCGTCCAGATGGGCGCCGGCAATCGCCAGTAACTGCCGGTCGCGGCTGGTCGTCGCGAGCGCCTGAGCGCGGGCGAGCCGATCCGGGCGACCCTCGAGCACGGCCGCCATCGCCACGACCGAGGCATCGTCAGTGGTCGCGGCCGCCGCGATGATCCAGGTGACGGCGTCGGCATCGCCGCCGATCGCATGCCGAACCGCGGTATCGATACCGACCTCTTCCATGACCCGAGCCTGCTCGCCGGCCCTGACGAATCGCTGACAGAGCACCACGCGGGACGAGTGCGCGATTGATCAGCGAGGCGTCAGCGTCGCTCGCCAACATCGACACCGCGCGCCGAACCGGGCGCATCAGCGCTCATCGAATCTGAAAGTAGGTCGGCCGATGTTGACCCACATCACGTCCTGGTCCTACCGGCACCGCCGCCTCGTGGTGGGCGCGTGGCTGGCGATCCTCATCGGTCTCAACGTGGCCGCCATGACGTACGGCGGCGCGAACAAGCAGGACTTCGTGTCTCCGGGCACGGACTCGAAGGCGGCGGTGGATCTGCTGAACGAGCGGTTCCCGGCTCAGGCCGGTGACACGGTCACGATCGTGATGCGCGACGCCGACGGAGTGCTGTCGCCCGACGTCCGGGCCGTCACGCAGCCGCTCGTCGAGCAGGTGCGCGCGCTGCCGCACATCGTCAGTGTCACCGCGCCGTGGGATCCGGCCGGCGCGGGCCAGGTCGCGGCCGACGGCCGCACCGGCTACGCGAGCGTGCAGCTCGACACCTCGGCCGCGCGGTTCCCGGTCGCGGTTGCGCATCAGATGATGGATCTCGCCGCCGGCGCCCGCACGCACGGCGTCGAGGTCGAACTCGGCGGCCAGGCGATCGACAACGCGCAGACCGGCGGCATCGGCGCCGAAGGCCCGGGCCTGCTGATCGCGGCGATCGTGTTGCTGGTGGCCTTCGGCTCGCTCGTCGCGATGGGCTTGCCACTGGCGACCGCGTTGTTCGGCGTCGGTGGCGGGCTGGCCGTCGTCGGGCTGCTCGCCAACGTGGTCGACGTACCCGACTGGGCGACCTCGGTCGCGATGATGATCGGTATCGGCGTCGGCATCGACTACGCGCTGCTGATCGTGACTCGCTATCGCAGCGAGCTGGCTCGAGGTGCTACGCCGCGAAGCGCGGTCACCGTCGCGATGGCGACCGCCGGCCGCTCCGTGGTCTTCGCCGGCGTCACCGTCGTCATCGCGCTGCTCGGCATGCTCACCATGAACCAGCCCTACGTGCCGGGCGTCGCGTATTCGGCGGTGATCGTCGTGCTGGCGGTCATGCTGGCCGCGCTGACCCTGTTGCCGGCGCTGCTCGGTTTCGCCGGGCGCAACATCGACCGGCTGCGGGTGCCGTTGCGACGCCGGCCGGCCGCCAATCTGGCTGCGGGCCCGGTGGAACGGGGCTTCTGGTACCGGTGGAGCCGCGCGATCCAGCGCCGGCCCGTCCTCGGTGCGTTAGCCGGCGCGCTGATCCTCGCCGTTCTCATCGTGCCGGTGTTCGGCCTCAAGCTCGGCTTCCCCGACGCTGGGAACGATCCGAAGAACCTGACCACCAGCCGGGCCTACGACCTGATGACGGACGGCTTCGGCGCCGGTTTCAACGGCGCGTTCGTCCTGGTCGCCGACCGGGGCGATGCCGGTGCTCTCACGGCGCTGACCGAACTCGACGCCCGGCTCAAAGCCACCCCGGGCGTGGCGGCGGTGTCCGCGCCGATGGCCAGTGCCCTCGGCGATGCAGCAATAATTACGCTCGCGCCGACGGCCAGCCCGCAGGATGATGCGACGGCCCGGCTGCTCACCGAGTTGCGCACTCATGTCGTACCGCAATCGCTGGCCGGCACTGATGTGCACGTCGTCATCGGCGGCGCCACCGCGGCGAACGCCGACCAGACCGACAGCATCGCGTCGCGATTGCCGTTGTTCATCGCGGCCGTCATTGGTTTAGCCTTCCTGCTCTTGCTCGCCGTGTTCCGATCCGTGCTGGTCGCGGTCAAAGCCGCAGTGCTGAATCTACTCTCGATCATTGCAGCATTCGGTGTTGTTGCCTATGCCGCGCAAGGCGGTTGGTTCGGACAACTGTTCGGCATCGCCACACCGACTCCGGTACCGGCGTTCATCCCGATGATGATGTTCGCAATTTTGTTCGGGCTGTCGATGGACTATGAAGTGTTCTTGCTGTCGCGGGTGCGCGAGGAATACCTGCGTACGGGCAACAACTCCGAAGCGGTTGCGGACGGACTCGCCGCTACCGGCAAGGTGATTACGGCCGCCGCCCTCATCATGACCGCCGTGTTCGGCGCGTTCATCTTCGACGACCAGCTCTTCCTGAAGATCATCGGCATCGGCATGGCGTCGGCCGTAGTCATCGACGCGACCGTGATCCGGCTCGTGCTCGTACCCGCGACTATGCAGCTGCTCGGTGACCGCAACTGGTGGATCCCCCGGTG
>DATBBB010000016.1:0-6518 GCA_036271215.1 Kofleriaceae bacterium
CCGCCTCGGCCCCGCCCGCGCCCCCCGTGAGCTCGGCGACCAGCTCGGGCGACGGGTGATCGACCAGATCGAGCAGGCGCTTTTGCATGTTGCGGCGGGCGTGGAACAGCCGCGACATGATCGTGCCCTTGGAGCACGCCATCGCCTGGGCCATGTCCTCGTACGACAGGCCCTCCAGCTCCCGCATGACCAGCACCGCGCGGTGGTTCTCGGACAGCTCGTCCAGCGCCTGATCGATCCGGGCCCGGATCTGCTTGTCGACCAGCGCGCGGCCCGGGTTTCCACCGAGAATCCGCGGTAGTAGCGGATCGTCGCCGTCGTTCTCGATCCGCGACTCGTCGAGCTCCACGGGCTTGACCCGGCGGTGCTTGCGAAGGTGGTCGATGGCGAGGTTCATGACGATCCGGTAGAGCCAGGTATAGAAGCTCGAGTTGCCCTCGAACTTGTCTAGGTACTTGTGAGCCTTGATGAAAGCGTCCTGGACGACGTCCATCGCGTCGTCCTGGTGGCGCAGCATGCCGAACGCGAGGGCGTAGGCGCGGCGATGATAGCGCTCGAACAAGGTCTTGAACGCGTCGCGGTCGCCGCGCTGCGCGGATTCGACCAGCGCGCGGTCATCGACAGGGTCACGTCCATGCGTCGGGATGGACGCTTGCTGGCCGGCCTTATTCACGCGGGCCCCGTCATAGCATGGACGCCGGAGCCCTCGCCGCATCAAACGCGGTCGCGGCGGGACCGCGCGTTTGCTCGTCGGTGCGCTATGCTCTGAGTCGCCGCGCGACAAGGCGACATCGTGGCCGTCTCTCATCCTCCGACTCCGGCGATTCCGGCATTTTTGAACCGCGTCCGAGCGCTCGTGTACCAGCACGAGGCGCGGCGAGCGCTGTGCTACGCGCTCGCCGCGGCGGCCGGGCTCGCGCTGGTGCTGCCGCTGCTCGGGATCGCGCTCGGCTCGAGCCGCTCGACGGCGCTCGCGGTGATCGGGATCGCGGGCCTGGCGTTCGTGCTGCTCGTGACCAGCGCGGTCGTGCTCGGCATCGTGGTGCCGCGCCGGCGGTGGGGCGGCGATCCGGCGCTCGCGCGCTGGGTCGGCGGCCGGCGCCGCGAGGTCGCGAGCGATCTGCTGTCGGCGGTCGAGCTCGCAACGGCGCCCCCGCGGCCCGGGGCACCCTCGGCCGCGCTGGTCGACGCGCTGGTCTCGGCGACCTCGCTCCGGCTCGGCAGCGTCGATCCCGCCACGCTGATCGAGCCCGGCGAGCTGCGGCGCGCCCGGCGCTGGGCGACGCTCGCGGTGGTCGCGAACGCGACCTTGATCGTCGCCGCGCCGCACCTGGTCGCCACCGGCTGGCGGTCGCTGATCTCGTCGCGCACGGCGCCGTTCGACGGCGCGAAGCTGTCGGCGGTCCCGCTGGTCGGCGACCTCGAGGCGACCTTGACGTTCCCCGCGTACTCGCGGCGGCCGCCGCTGCCGCTGCCGTCGTCGTCGGGCGATGTCCGCGGCCTGCCCGGCACCACGGTCGCGCTCAAGGCCCGCGTGCTGGTGCCGGCGGCGACCGCCGAGCTGATCGTCGAGCCGGTCGATCGCGGCGAGTCGCGCACGATCACCGCCAGGCTCGACAAGGATCAGCTGACCGCCGAGCTGACGATCGATCGCTCGGCGCGCTACCGGTTCGCGATCACCTCGCCGTCGGGCGAGCGCGCGATCGAGACCACGCCGCGCGCGATCGAGGCCGAGCCCGATCAGGCGCCGACCGTGCAGCTGATGGCGCCCGCCGACCCGCTCGACGTCAGCAACCTCCGGCGGGTCGAGCTCGCCTACGTGATCGAGGACGACTTCGGGATCACGTCGGCCGAGCTGGTGTGGGAGGCCGGCAAGGACAAGGGCAAGAAGCCGATCCAGATCGACCCCACGGCGGTGCGGGTGGGCGCCACGCCCGCCGAAGGCACGGCATCGGCGGCGCCGGCGCGCGGCCGGATCCAGGGCAAGCTGATGTGGGACATCGCCGAGGTCCAGGTCCCGAGCGGCGGCGAGGTCCGCTACTGGGTCCAGGCCAAGGACAACGACACGATCGGCGGTCCGAACGTCGGACGCTCGCGCGAGCTCCACCTCAAGGTCGTCAGCCCGCGCGAGCGCCACGAGGAGACCCTCGGCCGCCAGCAGGACGTCGCCGAGAAGATCATCAAGAACCTCGGCGGCCGGCTGACCCTGTCCGACGATCCGGCGGCGCGCGACGAGGTCGCCCGCCAGCTGCGCGAGGCGGTCGTCGAGCTCGGCACGATCAACGCCGCGTTCGAGAAGGATCCGCACGCGTCGGACGCGCTGCGCAAGGCGCTGTCGCAGATCCGCGAGCGGCTCGACAAGCTCGCGGTCGCCGAGCAGCGCTTGTTGCCCAAGGGCAAGCCGGCGACCAAGCCCCAGTTCGCCGGGCTCGATCCGCGGATGACCGCCGAGCTCGAGGACGACACGATCGTGCTCGCCGACTGGCTCGACCGCGAGCGGCTCGAGGGCCTGCTCGATGTGTCCGACGAGATCGCGGCGCACCAGAAGCGGCTGTCCGACCTGCTCGCGCAGTACCAGCGCACCAAGGATCCGCGGCTGCTCGACGAGATCGAGCGCGAGATGCGGACCCTCGATCGGTCGTTCGCCGAGCTCGAGAAGCACCGCCGCGGCATGGCCGAGGACGTGCTCGATCAATATGTCCACCAGAACGCGGTGCAGGCCCAGGCCGGGACCAGCTGCATCGACGAGGTCCGCAAGCTGGTGCGCGCGGGCGATGCCGCGAAGGCCCAGCAGAAGCTCGAGCAGTGCCGCCAGCAGCAGGAGCACGCGTCGTCGGCGCTCGAGGGCTCGCTCGCCGGCCTGCGCGGCGACAAGTTCAGCGACGAGCAGAAGAAGCTCGACGAGGTGATGAACGAGCTGTCCGACATCGCCAAGGACCAGGACGACATCGCCGCCGAGTCGAACCGGCTGTTCGAGGCCTACGCCGAGAAGGCCGACGAGGTCGCCAAGGATCACCGGCGCGAGGCGAGCAAGAAGGTCGCCGCGCTGGTCGACAAGCTGCGCCACCGGATCCACGACATCAACGAGGGCGGGCTGACCCCGTTCGCCAAGGAAGAGATGGACATCGTCGAGCGCCGGCTCGCCGACGTCGAGCACATGGTCGGCGACGGCGATCTCGCCGAGGCGCTCGGCATGGCGAACCAGGCCAAGCAGAGCCTCGATACGATCGCCGGCGAGCTCGAGGCCGCGATCAACGACGACCCCAAGTCGAAGTGGGCCGACGCGACCCAGGACGCGCTCGACGGCGTGCAGCGCGCGCGGCCGGTGGCCAAGGAGCTGATCGACGAGCTGCAGGCGCTGTCGCCCAAGCCGGACCAGATCATGAGCGCCGACGAGCACCGCGCGATGGATCGGCTGCGCCGCCGCGAGGCGCTGAACAAGGACCGCGCCCGGCGGCTGGCGGATCGCGCCAAGCAACTCGGCGCCGAGCTGCCGGGTGACGCCGGCCCCGAGCTCGGCAAGAAGCTCGGCGGCGCGATCGACCAGATGGGCACCGCCGACGAGCGGATGAAGATCAAGGACCCATCGGGTGCGCGCGCCGCGACCCGCGCCGCCGCCGACTCGCTCGCCAAGGCCCGCGATCGCGCCCGCAGCGCCGCCCGCCAGGCCCAGGAAGGCGCGGTCGGCGACGACCCGATCCGGATCCCCGGCGCCGACGAGTACCGCGCGCCCGAGCGGTTCCGCGAGGACCTGCTCGAGGCGATGAAGAAGAAGGGCGCGGTCGCCCCCGAGGGCTACGACGACCAGATCAAGCGCTACTACGAGGAGCTGATTAAATGATGGGGGGCCTGCCCCGCCGACTGGCGACTTGCCCCGGCAAAGCCGGTGGGCCATTCACGACTGGCGACCGCGCGTCGCGTCGCGCGAATTCCGGATCTCGGGCTCGGGCTGGCTGGCTCGTCGCGCTGGCCGCCGGCGTGCTCGTCGGGGCGCCCGCTGTCGAGGCTCGCCGCGATCGCACGGTCGCCGGCGACGTCATCAAGGCCGCGCGGTTCCTGCAGACCGCCCGGCTCGACGACGCGCGCGCGGTGCTGGTCGATCTGCAGAAGCGGGCGTCCGATACCGTCGAGGTCAAGTGGCTCGCCGCCGAGCTCGCGTTCCAGACCGGCGACTACGCCGGCGCGATCAAGCAGCTCGACAAGGTCCCCGACGACGCGGTCGACGGGCTCGCCGGCCAGACCCGCAAGCTCGCCGCGTCGACCCTGTCGGTCACCGAGAGCTTCGCCGAGGCCCGGTCACCGCACGGCCACTTCATCGTGCGCTACGCGCCCGGCCCCGACGCGACGATCGCCAGCCTCGCCGGCGAAGTCCTCGACACCGCGTGGGACGTCGTCGGCGAGGATCTCGGCCTCCAGCCCGCCGATCCGATCCGCGTCGAGCTGCTCGGGGCGCCGGCCGATCTCGCCAAGCTGTCGCCGCTGACCGAGACCGACATCGAGACCACCGGCACGATCGCGCTGTCGAAGTACAACAAGCTCATGGTCGTCTCGCCGCGCGCGACGATCTTCGGCTATCCGTGGATGGACACCCTGGCCCACGAGTACACCCACCTCGTGGTGTCGCGGCTGGCGCACGACACCGTCCCGGTCTGGCTCCAGGAGGGCCTCGCCCGGCTCGAGCAGACCCGGTGGCGCCACCCGCCCGAGCTGCAGCTGTCGGCGACCGAGCAGGCGCTCCTGACCGCGGCGCTGCGCAAGGGCCGGCTGATCACGTTCGACGAGATGCACCCATCGATGGCCAAGCTGCCGAGCCAGGAGGCGGCGGCGCTCGCGTACGCCGAGGTCTATACCCTGGTCGGCTGGATGCAGACCAAGGTCGGCTACAAGGGGATCCGCGACGCCCTGATCGCCCAGCGCGACGGCAAGAGCGCCCGCCGCGCGGTCGCCGAGGTGCTCGGCATGTCGTGGGTCGCGGTCGAGAAAGAATGGCGAACCCACCTCAAGGTCGGCGACGCCAAGGCGCACGCCGGCAAGCCGATCAAGTTCGCCAAGGGCGGGGTCGACTCCGAAAACGTCGGACTCGAACAAGTCAATACCCGCGCGAAGAAGCATGCCCGGCTCGGTGGCATGCTGCGTGCTCGCGGCATGAACGAGGCCGCCGCGATCGAATACGAGAAGGCGCTCGCCGGCGGCCCCGAGCCGTTCGTCGCCGGCAAGCTGGCGCGCACCCTGGTCGAGCTCGGCCGGTTCGATCGCGCGATCGAGCTCGCCACCCCGCTGGTCGCCGCCGACGACCACGACGCGGTCGCCGCGGTCACCCTGGGCATGGCCCGCGCCGCCCGCCACCAGTGGCCCGAGGCGATCGCCGCCTACGAACAGGCGCTCGGCGTGAGCCCATTCGATCCGACCACGCGCTGCGGACTCGCCGAGGCGTATACTCAGACCAACGATCGGCGAGCGGGGCGAGAGCGCGCCGCCTGTGACCAACTCAAGAATTGACTAGCCTCGATGATCAAGACGCGTCCCACCCCGATCTCCGGCGAGAAGCTCGCCGACGTGACCTTCCTGCGCGGCGACCCGAGCGCCGATCCGGAGGCACTGCCGCTCGCCGACGAATCGACCAGCGTCGTCATCAAGAATGACCTCGACGCGGTCGCCGAGCTCGCCCAGGCCCACGACGAGATCATGGCCGAGATCAACAAGCGGATCATCGGCCAGCGCCGGGTGATCGAGCAGCTCCTGGTCGCGCTGTTCGCCCGCGGCCACACCCTGTTCGTCGGCGTGCCGGGGCTCGCCAAGACGCTGTTGATCTCGACGCTCGCCGAGACCCTGAACCTGTCGTTCCAGCGCATCCAGTTCACCCCCGATCTCATGCCGGCCGACATCACCGGCACCGAGGTCCTCGAGGAGGATCACACCACCGGCCGCCGGATCTTCCGGTTCATCAAGGGCCCGGTGTTCGCCAACCTGGTGCTCGCCGACGAGATCAACCGCACGCCGCCCAAGACCCAGGCGGCGCTGTTGCAGTCGATGCAGGAGTACCGGGTCACCGCCGGCGGCACGACCCACGAGCTGCCGCTGCCGTTCCTCGTGTTCGCGACCCAGAACCCGGTCGAGCAGGAGGGTACCTATCCGTTGCCCGAGGCCCAGCTCGATCGCTTCATGTTCCAGGTCGACGTCGACTACCCCAGCGAGGCAGAGGAAGAAGAGATCGTCCGCCAGCAGACCAGCGACCATCGCCCCGAGCTCACCCGCGTGCTGTCGCCGCAGCGGATCATGCAGCTCCAGGATCTGGTCCGCCGGGTCCCGGTCGCCGATCATGCGGTCAAGTACGCCGTGGCGCTCGCCCGCGCCACCCGCCCCAGCGCGCCCAACGCCCCGGCGTTCATCCGCGACGCCGTATCGTGGGGCGCCGGACCCCGCGCGTCGCAGTTCCTGATCCTCGCCGCCAAGGCGCGCGCGATCCTCGGCGGCCGGTTCGCGGTGGCGACCGAGGACGTCGCCGCGCTCGCCCGCCC
>DATBBB010000017.1:0-4822 GCA_036271215.1 Kofleriaceae bacterium
AACGCGCCGGCGGAGGTATCGGACGGCGGCGTGTCGCTGATCGTCCCGTCGATCGGTGGATGGTCGCTGCTGCTGCTGCCGCCGCAGGCGACCACGAGGAAGCCGAGGCCGAGCCCAAGGCTGAGGCCGAACCCGCGTGCGATCTCAGGCGCGATGCGCTTCATGGCGTGCAGCATAAGCCTCGAGCGCCTGCCGATGCTGAGGCCATGATCACGTTTGGCCGAGCGCGCGCCACGCTGAGCCGCGAGCCACGCCGAGCCGCTGCGCCACACCGAGGCGGAGCGCCACACCGAGGCGGAGCGAGCGCCACGCCGAGCCGCGAGCCGGGAGCCGCGCTCAGGCTGATTCGCGCTGAAACGTGCGGGTCGCGACGGCGAGGCCCACGGCGGCGAGGAGCGCGGCGGAGATCAGGCCGGCGACGAGCGAGCTGCTGCCGAGATCGTTCTGGAACGCGGCGCGCGCGCCGTTGACGACGTGGCTGAACGGGTTCAGCTTCGCGACCAGCTGCAGCCAGTGCGGGGCGAATGACATCGGCAAGAGGATGCCGGACAGCAGGAAGATCGGCACCGAGACCAGGTTGAGTAGCGGGGCGAGCGCGTCCTCGCTCTTGAGCCACAGCCCGGCGGCGTACGACAGCGACGACAGCGACACTCCGAGCAAGCCGACGATGCCGACGGTGATCAGCGCGCCGAGCACCGGGACGCGCAGGCCGAACGCGACCGCGATCAGGGTCAGCAGCGTGGCCTGGGCGAGCAGGACCAGCGTATCGCGCAGCACCCGGCCGAGCAGCAGGCCGAGCCGGCTCGCCGGGGTGACCCGCATGCGCTCGATCGCGCCGAACCGGACCTCGGCGATGATGCCGAACCCGACGAACATGCTGCCGAAGATACCGAGCTGGATCAAAAGGCCCGGTACGAACACCTGCCAGGCGTCGCCGGGCGGGAAGCCCTGGGTCTTCGAGATCGGCTCGAGCAGCGGCGCGAACAGCGCGAGGTACAGCAGCGGCTGGACCATGACGGTCACGATCCAGATCGGCTCGCGCAGCAGGAGGCGCATCTGGTAGCGGAAGATGATGGCGGCGTCGCGGAGCATGGGTGCCTCGATGGGATCGGCGTCGAGCGTGCGAAGGTAACAGTAGTAATCGAGCTCGTTCATGCGGCAGGGGCGTCGCGCAGGGAGCGACCGGTGAGGGTGAGGAACACGTCGTCGAGCGATGGGTGGGCGATCTGGACCGAGCCGACCTCGAGGCCGGCCTCGTCGAGCACGCGCATCAGCGGCAGCGCCTGGGTCTCGCCGCGATCGACCGTGATCCGCAGGCCGCGCTCGATGATCGTGACGTCGCGCGCGTCGTCGCGGGCGCGCAGTAGCTCGGCGGCGCGGGGCACGTCGTCGACCTCGAACGTCACGAGGTCGCCCGAGATCCGGCGCTTGAGCTCGGCCGGGGTGCCGGTCGCGACGATCTTGCCGGCGTCGATGATCATGATCCGATCGCACAGCGCGTCGGCCTCCTCGAGGTAGTGCGTGGTGAGCAGGATCGTGCTGCCCGCCTGATCGCGCAGCGCGCGGATGTGGGTCCACAGGTTGGCGCGGGTCTGCGGGTCGAGCCCGGTCGACGGCTCGTCGAGGAACACCAGCTTGGGCTGGTGCATCAGGCCGAGCGCGATGTCGAGCCGGCGGCGCTGGCCGCCCGACAGGGTCTTGATCACGCGGTCGCCGAGCTCGTCGAGCTCGAGCAGCGCGCGCAGCTGGCCGGCGCGCGCGACCGCCGCGGCGCGGGTCATGCCGTACAGCTGGGCCTGGGTGATCAGCTCCTCGTCGACCTTCGCCGACGGGTGCGTGCCGCCGGCCTGCGATACGTAGCCGAGCTGGCGGCGCACGCCGATCGGATCGCGCCGCAGATCGCAGCCCGCGACGGTGGCCTCGCCCTTGGTCGGCACCAGCAGGGTCGCCAGCATCCGCTGGGTCGTGGTCTTGCCGGCGCCGTTGGGGCCGAGCAGGCCGACGATCTCGCCCGCCTTGACCTCGAGATCGATGCCGCGCACCGCCTCGACGACCTGGCCGCGAGCCTTGAACGTGCGGGTGAGGCCGCGAGCTTCGATCATCATGGCCATCTTGGAATAATCAAATTTGACTAATCTGTCAACCGTCATGGCATCCCGGGTGGAAATCTCCGAGGGTTGTCGCCGCAATACCCGACAGCGTTCTGTCAGCGTTGTCGGTTTCGATCGATTCACCCGCTCTCGCCAGCGCTTGCCGGCGCTCGCCGCGGCGGCTGTCACAGTGTCGCGGGTGTCGCGCGGGCCTCGCCGGCGGGTCAGCGCGTCGATCGGCGGCGGGTCCCCCGGGCGCTGGATGTCCGGCGACCGGACGGCGGCGCGGTCGCGCTGGCCGCACCGGTCTGCGGAGCGCGCTTGACCCGGGCTCGCTTCCGCGCCGGCTTGCGCGGCTGGGGGGCCGCGTTGCGCGCGGCGAGCTCGGCGGTGCGATCGCTGCGCGGCCGGCTGGCGATCACCGTGTTCTCGGCGCCCGGCGGGTGCCACGGCGGCTCGCCGAGCGTGGCGTACTCGCCGGTGCGCAGCCGCGCGAGGAACTGCTCGGCCCAGCCGATCTCCGACGCCATCCGCGCGTCCATCAGCCGCATCATCTCGCGCACGTGGTGCGGCGACTCGGTGCCGTCGTGCGCCGCGATCACGAACTCGCCGTGGCGCAGGTGGCCGCGGATCTGGGTGATCCGCTCCTCGAGCGCGGCGATCGCCTCGGTGCGCGCGATCAGGCTGAGGAAGCTGATCGCGCCCATCAGCGGATCGATCACCGGGCGCACCGTCCACCAGCCCTCGCGCAGCAGCACGCGGAACTCGTCCTCGCCGGCGGGCGTGAGCCGGTAGGTCGTGCGCTCGGGGCGGCCGCCGACCTGATCGGTGCTGACGACCTCGAGGAAGCCATCGCTGGTCAGGGTCTTGAGCGCGTTGTAGATCGACCCCGGCTTGACCGACGCCCACTCCTGCGCCCGCCAGGTGACCAGCTCGCGCCGCACCTCGTAGCCGTGGACCGGCTGGAACAGGCGCACCACACCGAGCACGAGCAGGCGGGTGGTGGTGGACATCGCTCAACGCGTAGCACGCCCGGGCCCTATCCGCCGGGCGCGCGATCGCCGATAACCGGGGCGTGACCGCGCAGCTCTCTCCCGAGGTCGCCGAGGCTCGCGCCGCCGGCCGGCCGATCGTGGCGCTCGAATCGACGCTCATCGCGCACGGCCTGCCGTGGCCCGACAACCTCGCGATCGCCCGCGAGCTCGAAGCCGCGGTGCGCGCCGGCGGCAGCGTGCCGGCGACGATCGCGGTGGTCGACGGCCGGCCGTGGATCGGCCTGCCCGGCGACGTGCTCGAACGGGTCGCGCGCGACGGCGCCGCGTTCGCCAAGGCCGGCGCGACCGATCTCGCCGTGCACGCGGCGCGCGGGACGTCCGCGGCGACCACGGTCAGCGCGACCGCGGTGCTCGCGGCGCGCGCCGGCATTGAGGTCTTCGCGACCGGCGGGATCGGCGGCGTGCACCGCGGCAACACCGGCGACGTCTCGCACGATCTGGTCGTGCTGTCGCGGACCCGGATCGCGGTGGTGTCGGCCGGCGCCAAGGCGATCCTCGATCTGCCGCGCACGCTGGAGGTCCTCGAGATGCTCGGCGTGCTCGTGGTCGGCTATCGCACCGCGGAGTTCCCCGCGTTCTACACGCCGGTGTCGGGCGTCGCGCTCGATCATCGGGTCGACGCGGTCGGCGAGCTGGCGCGGATCGCGCGCGCGCGCTGGCACGACGGCGACGCCGCGGCGGCCGGCGGCATCCTGGTGTGCAACCCGATCCCGGCGGCGGCCGCGCTCGACGCGACGTCGATCGACATCGCGATCGCCACCGCGCTGGCCGAGGCCACGGCGGCGAGCATCACCGGCAAGCGGCTGACGCCGTTCCTGCTGGCGCGGCTCGCGGACGTCACCGGCGGAGCGTCGATCCGCGCCAACCGCGCGCTGGTGTTGCACAACGCCGCGGTCGCGAGCGAGCTGGCGGTCGCGCTGGCCCAGCAGCCACCGCGCGCGCTGCCCGCCTGAGCTGGCGCCTCGCGTGAGCCGGCCGCGTGAGCTGGATCGGCAGGTGGCAAGTTGCCTCGGCGAAGCGGCGTGCGTGGCGGCATGCACCGCGGCAGGTTTTCGGTAGACTGGTGGACCATGGTGGCCACCGCGTTCACGCGTAACTACACCGACCACAGCAACGACACCGGCTATCAGTTCGAGTTTCATTGCGACAAGTGCGGCAATGGCTATCGCTCGACGTTTCATATGTCCAAGCTCGGCGTCGGCTCGAAGATCGCCAAGGGGCTCGGCGCGCTGTTCGGCGGCAGCATGTGGTCGGCGGGCCAGGCCACCGACTTCATGAAGGACGGCCTGCGCGGCCAGGCGTGGGACACCGCGTTCCGCGAGGCGATCGAGGAGATCCGGCCCAAGTTCCACCAGTGCACGCGGTGCGGTCACTGGGTGTGCCCCGAGGTCTGCTGGAATGACCAGCGCCAGCTGTGCGAGAACTGCGCGCCCAACCTCGCCGAGGAGGCCGCCGCGCAGCAGGCGCAGATCGCCGCGCAGCAGGTCGGCGAGAAGCTGCGCCAGGTCGATCAGACGGCGGGCTTCAACCCGGCGGCCGAGATGGTCGCCGCGTGCCCGAGTTGCCACGCCAGCGTCGCGCCCGGCGCCAAGTTCTGCGCCGGCTGCGGCAAGCCGGTCGGCACCCAGACGGCATCGAAAGCGTTCTGCACCGGCTGCGGCGGCCCGCTCGCGGTGG
>DATBBB010000018.1:0-10758 GCA_036271215.1 Kofleriaceae bacterium
CGCTGGGCCAGCGCGCCAGGGACCAGACCTCGGACAGCTCCACTGAAGCATTACCGCCACACACGAATCCTATGAATACTCCGCAGACGGCTCCCGTGAACAGGCCTCCAGCGACAAACGCGAGCCAAGCGGGTGATTTACCAGGGAGTTGTCCGTGAGGAATTGCGGCAATGATCACAAGTCCGATGCTCGCCACCGCATGGGCGCGCGCCGCGACGAACATCGCCCGCCGCCGGCCACCGTCCAGCGACGCATACGCGGCCAGCCGGCCGATCCCGCCCGCCGTGAACAGCGCCGCGGCACCCACGAACACCGTGGTCAACCGGACGATCCGCATGCCCGGCACGTCGGAGTTTCCGACGCCGAGCTGGGCGAGCAGCCAGATCGTCGCGGCGATCGCGGGCACCTCGATCGCGACTCCCGTGACCAGGCCCTTCCAGAACCCCCAGCGTGGCTTCTGGATCGAGATCCCTTCGCGAGATTCACCAGTTAGGTTGGCTGGCTGGCGATCGGCCATAGGTGCGCGAAGCCCACGAAATGATTGCCCGACAGGAAGGCTTGGCGCCCTACCAGCGTAGCATGGTCCGACGACGTGCCTCGTTCTGCTTGGCCGTCGTCGCGTTCCCCGATGTATCATCGCCCGAGGGCCGACGGATGACCGACCAACCACCTCCCAGCAACATCGGGCCTCGTGCCTATGCCGCGGCTCACTTCGCGCTCGAGCTCGACGACATGAAGAACCTCGGGATGTTTCGCTCGATCGAGGGCGGCGGCATCAAGGCCGATGTGATGACGTACCAGAACGGCGGCACCTACGACCGCTGGCGTCAGCTCGGAAAGCCGAAATTCGAGGATCTCAAGCTCCAGCTCGGCATGGCGATGTCGCAGCCGTTCTACGACTGGATCGCGAGCTTCTTCGCCGGCAAGGCCGTGCGCAAGGACGGCGCGATCGTCGCCGCCGACTTCTATTACAAGGAGCGCGCGCGCCGCAAGTTCACCAACGGGATGATCAAGGAGCTGACGTTCCCCAAGCTCGACGGCTCGGACAAGAGCACGGCGTACATGACCGTCGCGATCGCCGTCGAGGACATCCAGTTCATGAAGGGCGGCGGCGCCGCGCTGGCGCAGAACGCCGGGCTCGAGGAGCAGAAGTCCTGGAAGGCGTGCAACTTCCGGTTCAGCATGGACTCGTTCGACTGCCTCAAGCGGGTGACCAAGGTCGACTCGTTCACCGTGAAGCAGAACGTCCTCGAGTACGCCTCGGGCGGCAACCGGTGGTCGACCAAGACCCCGAGCTCGATCGACTTCCCGCAGCTGTCGTTCTCACTGCCCGAGGCCGATGCCCAGCCGCTGCTCGATCACTTCATCACGCGCGGCGTCAAGGGCGAGGTCCCGGGCCGGCTCAACGGTCAGATCGAGACCTACGATAACCAGCAGCAGACCGTGTTCCGGCTGCAGTTCTTCAACGCCGACATTCTGAACGTGGCGCCGGACAAGGCCGACGCGTCGACCGAGGAGATCAAGCAGGTCAAGGTCGATCTCTACGTCGAGAGCATGTCGTTCACGTACGTGGGCTAGTTGCTCTGCGCCTGGGCTAGTTGCTCTGCGCCCGCGTGTGTAGTGACTGCCAGCGCTCGATCGCCTCGGTCTTGGCGGCGCCCAGGATCTCGGCCACGGCCTCGAGCTCGTCGGGATCGCTGGCGAACGCACCGATCGGCGTCAGCACGAAGGCGAGCACATCGAGCGCGCTGGTCGGGTTCGGTTGGTAACTGCTGCTGAACAGCGTCTCGCCCATGGCTGCACCCTCACACCCGAGGATCCACGCGGCAAGTTTTCGGCTGGTTGCAAGTCCGTAGGGGGGCTCGCGGCGCGCCGGTGGGCCACCGGGTGGGGCGTGCAGTGATGTGCGCGAATGGCGCATAGCGCTGCGGGGTTACCGACGGTGGGGTGAAAGCTGCGTATCCACAAAGCACCGTTGCTATAGTGCGCCCGCGTGGATCCTGCCGTCTCCGAGCGCAAAGGAGAGACGACCCGGCTCGGGTCGTTCGAGGTCGTGCGCAAGTTGACCAGCGGCGGGATGGCCGAGATCTTCCTGGCGCGCACGCGCGGGCCATCCGGGTTCGAGAAGCTGGTCGTACTCAAGAAGATCCTGCCCAAGTACGCGGGCCGGCAGCGCTACGTCCAGCTGTTCCTCGACGAGGCGCGGCTCGCGGCCACGCTCGATCACCCCAACATCGTCCAGGTCTACGACATCGGGATGGTCGACGGCAGCTACTTCTTCACGATGGAGTACCTGCACGGCCAGGACGTGCGGACGATGCTGCACCGCGCGTGGCGCACCGGCGTGCGGTTCCCGATCGAGGACGCGGTCCAGATCGCGCGCCACGTCGCCTCGGCGCTGCACTTCGCGCACGAGAAGCAGGGCGAGGGTGGGTCGCGGCTCGGCATCGTGCACCGCGACGTGTCGCCTTCGAACATCATCGTGACCTACGACGGCGCGACCAAGCTGCTCGACTTCGGGGTCGCCAAGACCGCCGCGAGCAGCGTCAAGACCCGGACCGGCACGCTCAAGGGCAAGGTCGCCTATATGTCGCCCGAACAGGCGCGCGGCATGGCGCTCGACCGCCGCAGCGACATCTTCTCGCTCGGCATCGTGCTGTGGGAGATGGTGACGACCCAGCGGCTGTACCGCACCGATAACGACCTCGCCACGCTGCAGCTGATCATCACCCAGCCGGCGCAGCTGCCGAGCTCGCTGCGCCCCGATTGCCCGCCGGAGCTCGAGCGGATCGTGCTGCGCGCGCTCGCCCGAGATCCGGAGTCGCGCTACCAGACCGCCGACCAGCTGGTGACCGAGCTCGACGAGCTGGCGCGCGAGCACAAGCTCAAGCAATCGCCCAACGCGCTGGCCCAGACGCTCGGCCAGCTGTTCGGTCCCGAGCTCGCGGCGTGGCGCCTGGCGCGCGAGGCCGGCGTGCCGCTCGCCGATCACCTGCACCAGGCCGCCGAGCTGACCTCGCAGGTCAGCGAGAGCGACTTCATCGAGATCGACGAGGATGATCTCGACGACGAGGATGATGAGGACGACGAGGACGACGACGATAACGACCGCACCGAGCACGCCGCGCCGATCGTCGAGCCGCTGCGTGACTCGGCGCCGGAGCTGGGCGCGGCCACCGAGCTGATGATGGGCGGCGACGTCGACACCGTGATGCTGCGGCCGATCTCGCCGTCGGGGATGCGGACGCCGGGCACGCCGTTCCCTGTGATCGCCGGGCTGCCGGCGACGCCGAGCCGGCCGTTCAAGGCGGCGCCGCACGGCACGCCGAGCGCGGCGCTGCCGGTGGCGCCGGCCGCTGCCACGCCGAGCGCGGTGGGCAGCACGCTGGACGCGCTGGAGGCACTGCGCGCGCGATCGCCGGTCGAGCCCGAGCCGGATGCGACCGAGGCGGTCGGGATGCCGCACGGCGCGGAGCACCCGGAGGACGTGGGTGATACGCCGACCGCGCGCGACGGATCCGCGGGGTCGGGGGGGCGTGCGGGCGGCGATCCCGAGGCTGCCCTCGATCTCCGGGAGCTGGCCGCGTTCGGGGACGCCGGGGATGCCGGGGACGCCGGCGATGACGACGTCTATGACACGGTCGACGCCTCGGCGCCGCCCGGGATGCGTCCACCGGCGCAGCGCGGCCCGGAGCTGCGCGCGCCGACCGGGCCGGCGGCGCTGGTCGTCCCGCGGTTCGGGGTGCCGCCGTGGCAGTCGGGCCAGCCGGCGAACATCGTCGCATCGGCCGCGCGCGGCGAGCCGACCGCGCGGTCGTGGGCCGTGGTGGCGCTGCCGCCGTTCGATCCCGAGGCGTTCGAGCGCCGGCGCCGGATCGTGGTGCGCGTGGCCAGCGGCCTGGTCACGTTCGTGCTGCTGCTCGCGATCGTCGCCGGTCACTGCTAGCTTGTGCGCGATGCCGCGCTCCAAGGTCGCCGTCCTGCGGGTTCGCCCCGATCACATCCTCGATGATATCGAACGCCTCTACGCGCTCGCCGACGTCGAGCAGGCGCTCACGCCGGGCGCCCTGACGATCCTCAAGGACAACATCTCGTGGCACTTCCCGTTCCCGGGCGCCAACACCACGCCGTGGCAGCTCGAGGGCACGGTGCGCAGCCTCGCGGCGCGCGGGTTCACCAAACAGGTGTGCGTCCAGAACAAGACCGTGGTGACCGACGCGTTCAAGGGCGAGGACCTCAACGGCTACCTGCCGATCTTCCGCAAGTACGAGATCCCGGTCCGTTACAACTTCAAGCCCGAGGACATGTCGTGGTCGGTGTACCGGCCGCGCGCGAAGATGCGGGTGCTCGATACGATCTTCCCCGAGGGCATCCTGATCCCCGACGCGTTCCACGGCTCCAACATCGTCCACTTGCCGACGGTGAAGTGCCACATCTACACGACGACGACCGGCGCGATGAAGAACGCGTTCGGCGGCCTGCTCAACACCCGGCGGCACTACACGCATAGCTGGATCCACGAGACCCTGGTCGATCTGCTCGCGATCCAGAAGGAGATCCACGCCGGGCTGTTCGCGGTGATGGACGGCACCACGGCGGGCGACGGCCCGGGGCCGCGCACGATGCGGCCGGTGATCAAGGACGTGATGCTGGCGTCGGCCGATCAGGTCGCGATCGACGCGGTCGCGGCGTCGATGATGGGGTTCGATCCGATGGCCCTGCCGTACATCCAGCTCGCCGACGAGGCCGGGCTGGGTAACGGCCGGCGCGAGAACATCGAGATCGCGGGCGACGCCGCGCTCGCCGATCAGCGCTGGGGGTTCTCGGTCGGCGACAACGGCGCGTCGATGGTCGGCGACGTGATGTGGTTCGGGCCGCTCAAGCGGTTCCAGAAGCTGTTCTTCCACACGCCGCTGGTCAACCTGTTCGTGATGGGCTCGGAGGCCTACCACGACTACTACCGCTGGCCGCTGCGCGATCGCCGGGTGTTCGAGCAGTGGAAGCAGGCGACGCACTGGGGCCAGCTGTTCCAGCGCTACCAGGTGCAGGGCACGCTAGCGGCCCCGGCCACAGCACGCGCCGGGTGAAAACCGCGCTGCGCATTGTTGTTCCGGCGATGGCGTCGTTGTCGCTGCGCTTCCGGTCCTCATGGGCGGGAGCCCATTCCGGTCCGCCGGAGGTTCGATCGACCGCTCCGCCTCGCCCTCGGGGCTCCTCGCTGCGGTTTTCACCAGCCCCGAGTCAGCGAGCCATCAGCCCCGAGTTAGCGAGCAGATGCGGTCGTCGGCCGAGCCTTGCGGACGGCGGGCTCGGGCTCGTTGGAGATGACCGTGATGCGGTCGGGTGCGATGGCGTACTTGGCCAGCATAAACGCGCGGATCGCGTCGCCGAGCTTGCGCGACGGCGGCAGCGGCCGGCGCGGCCGGACGACGTACGCGGTGTCGTCGTCGGTGTGGCCGGTCAGATCGACGATCAGCGGGTAGCGGGTGTTGGCGGCGACCGCCGCGGGCGCGGTGATCGCGATGTGCTCGAGCTGCTTGCCGACGAGGAACGAGTCCGGATGCTGGCGGCTCGCCGGGGCGACGTGCTGGGCGGCCCACGGATCGGCGATCGGTTTGGGCAGCACGCCCGCCATCGTGGCGAGGTAGCCGGTGCGCTCGCGCGGCGTCATCGGCCGCGGCCGGCCGTGCTCCTCGAGCCGGGTGTAGAGGTGGCCGACCGACAGCAGGCGGTTGGCGTGGATGTAGAGCTTGTCGAGCGTGGCGTCCTGGGTGTTGGTCGCCTGCTGATCGAACAGGAAGTTGCCGCCGCCGTAGTGGACGTAGGCGCCGTGGTGGACCTCCCACGGGTGCGCGCAGTGGGCCTGGCTGCCGTTGACCACCGCGGCGCCGGCGTCGGCCAGCGCGCGGAAGTCGCGCACGATCTCGTCGGGCGGATCGTGGTGATAGACCTCCTCGTGCTGGATCGAGACGATCGGCACGATGCCCTGGCGGGCGAGCTCGCCGATCTGCCACTTGATGCGCTCGAGGTCGCACGCGGCGACCCCGGGGCCCTCGGTGATCACACGCGCCGTGGTCCACGGCATGTTGCAGCCGAGGAACCCGAGCTTGTTGCCGTGGTGCTCGACGATCCGCGGCGCGGTGCCGTCGAGCTGGTCGCGGCCGCCGCCGAACCACACCCAGCCGTGCTGCTGGTAGATGTCGAGCGTGTGGTCGATCCACGGCCGGCCGTAGTCGGGCAGGTGGCTGCCGTCGAGCTCGATGATCCGGGCGTGCGCGGCCTCGAGCAGCTTGATGTAGCCCTCGCGCGAGCAGAACTCGGTGGTCAGCGACTTGTACGGCTTGCACTCCTTGCCGACGAACGAGACCTCGTTGCTGATGTGCACCAGATCGACCGCGGCGAGCCACGGCTCGACGTCCTTGATCGGATAGGTGACGCCCTTGCGATCCATCAGCTCGGCGGTCAGCCGGGTCATCGCGGTGACGCCGGTGATCGCCACGCTGGTCAGCTGCGCGGGATCGATGTTGCGCACCGCGCGCCTGGCGCCCGCGGTGGTGGCGGCGCCGGCATCCGCCGCACACAGCGGGACCGCGAGCGCGCCCGGCGCCGGATCGAGCGGATGGTGGCCGTCGATCGCGATCGCCTTCCAGGCCGGCACCAGCTGATCGGCGGGCACGATCGCGAGGTGCTTGGCGTCGAGCGCGGGCCTGTCGCCGGGGCCGAGCACCGGCGGCGCACCGGGGCCGAGCAGCGCCGTCACCGCCGCGGCGGTGTCCGCGGTCGCCGCCAGCTCGCCGCGCTGCCACGCCGCCGCGAGCTGGGCCGAGGTCAGGTCTTCCAGCGGCGCGTACATCGGCGCGATCACGGCGTAGCGCCACTCGCCGATCCGCGCACGGTCGCCGGCCGCGCACACCGACAGCCCGGGTTGGCGCGCGCACGCGGCGGCCGGCACCCCGGTGCCGCAGACCGGCGGTGGTGCCGGTGCCGGGGGTGATGCCGCGGCCGCGATCGGCGCGATCGCGATCGGCGCGGCCGCGATCGGCGCGACTTCGTGGCGCGGCACCGCGGGGTCGCTCGTGGTTCCACGGCATGCCACGAGCCAGACCGCCACCGACAACCAGCGATACATCTGGTTCCACGATAAGCCAGGCGGGGGCGAGGCTCGCGGCGACGATTGCCCTCGTTGACGGCCAGGGACGATCAGGTCACACACCGGCCCGCCACGCGTGATCGCGATCACCGCGCGGGGCGATCGGGCGGTCTGGCGACCGGCGACGCGAGCTCTGTTGCGGTCTTCGGCGCAGCGCAGCCCAACCCGCCGGCCGACCGGATGTCGACCGGATGGACCCAGGAGTGAGGCAGGACACGGCTGATGACCTGGCGCAAACCGCCGGTCGACCGGATGTCGACCCGATGCTGGACGTCGCGGTCAGCTGTCGTCGAGTATCACGCGCAGCTTGTCGACGACCTGGGCGTGCGCCCGGCTCGCCCACGACTTCGACATCCCGAGCTCGGCGCCTGCCTCGAGCAGGTTCTTGCCCTCCCAGTAGTGCTTGGTCATCAGCGCGCGCTCGCGCTCGGGCAGCGCGTCGATCGCCTCGCGCAGCTTGCCGGCGAGCCGCCGGGTGTCGAGCTGGCGCTCGATCTCGGGTGCCTCGCCGACGTCGAACCCGCGGTCGCGCATCGCCTCGAGCGAGGTGACGTACATCGTCCGGATCGCGGACATCGCGCGCTGGATCTGCGCCAGCGCGTCGCTGCCGGCCGCCGGGGCCGCGCCGCGCTGGGCCGCCCCGACGTCGCGCTCGGCGCGGTTCTCGAGGTACTCGCTCGCGGCGCGCAGCGCGACCAGCCTGGCCCAGGTCCGGCGCGGCAGCTGGGTCGCCTTGCGCAGGCCATCGATGATCGCGCCGTTGACCCGGTACCACGCGAACGTGGCGAACGCGGCGCCGCGGTCTGGATCGTAGCGGCTCGCGGCCTCGGCGAGCCCGGTGTTGGCCAGCGCGACCAGCTCGTCGAGCGCGATGTGGTCGCGGACCCGCGGGTAGATCATCGCGGCGGCGCGCCGCGCGAGATCGAGGTGGCGCTCTGCAAGCTGCGCGCGCTCACGACCATCCACGCGCCGAACGTACCGCAACCGAGGTGGTTCCTGATACGTTGGTGGACGTGGGCCTGTTCACGCGGCTAGGCGACGCCGAGCTTGCCGAGATCGCCGCCGCGTTCGGGCTGGGCACGATCCGCCGGGTGCAGCCGATCCTGGCCGGGACGATCAACTCGAACTTCGTGATCGAGACCGGCGAGCCCGATGCGCCGGCGGACCCGCGCGGCATGTGGTTCATCCGGGTCAACGAGGGCAAGTCGGTCACCGATGTCGCCTGGGAGGCCGAGCTGGTCACCGCGCTCGCCCACCACGGGGTCAACGCGCCACCGCCCGCCACCGCGCTCGACGGCCGGCGGTACGCGCCGCTCGCCGGCACGGACAAGTGGGTCAGCGTGTTCCCGTGGCGCGTCGGCCGCCACCTCGGGTCCGACGAGATCACCGCCGACATCGCGACCGAGTTCGGCGCCGCGCTCGCCGGCTTGCACCTCGCCGGCCTCGAGCTGCCGGTGGCGTCGCGGCGGACCAGCATCTACGACCACGCGCACCTGGTCGCGCGCCACGCCCAGTTTGCCGGCAGCGCCGATCCGGTGCTCGCGCGCGCGATCGGGGTGCTCGGCGAGGAGCTCGCGTTCGCCGGCGCCGCCGCGGCGGTCCGCGCCGCCGCGAGCCACGGGATCATCCACGGCGACCTGTTCCGCGACAACGTGCTGTGGGACGCCGGCCGGATCGTCGCGATCCTCGACTTCGAGCAGGCATCCGGCGGCAGCTTCGTGTACGACCTCGCGGTCTGCATCAACGACTGGTGCTGGACCGGCGCGCCCCGGCTCGACATCGCCGCCGCGCTGCTGGCCGCCTACCAGCGGGTCCGGCCGCTGACCGAGGCCGACCGTGAAGCCTTCGTTATAGAAGTGAGGGCCGCTGCAGCGCGGTTCACCATCACGCGGATCACGGATGTCTATTTGGCAAAGGTCTACAACCCCGATAAGGACTTTCGTGCCTTTCTGGCGCGCTGCGATGCATGGCGGGGCCCGGCGCTTGGCCAACTTAGCTCGCTGTTGTAGCGTCACCGCGCCTGGCGTACGTCCTGCACTGCCGGCGATGGTCCCATGAAACGTCTGATCCTCTTCGCGGCGCTCCTGTCGTCGGCGGCCTGCGCGCACCAGGTCACTTACGTGGCCGGCACGAAAGTGCCGTTCTCGACGATGAACAAGTCCGTGCTCGATACCTGCGAGGAGTATCGCCTCGCGGTCGAGCGCGGCGACGCCGATGCGCTGATGCTGATGGCGCACAAGCAGTACTGGGAGGACAGCGGCACGCCATCGGGCAGCGATGACTACGGCATCGAAGGCCTGCGCAACGTACTGTTGACCCGGCTTCAGAAGGCGAGCGACATCCGCTACTCGATGCGCTACGTCAACGTGCACCAGCAGTGCACCGACCTCAAGCCCGGCTGCCGGGCCGCGGTCGACGTGCTGATCGACGCCAGCTTCACGATCGCCAACGCGATCGGCCGGCCGATCCGGCCCGACAAGCGCGATCAGAACCAGCTGGTGCTCGAGTGGGACGGCCACCGCTGGCTGTTCCTCAGCGGCATGTAGGGGCGCGTCGCGTCGCGCGGCGGCTACGGAACCGACGGCGCTACGGAACCGGCGGCGCGACTGGCTTGCCGGCGTCGAAGTCGAGCCGGTTCTGCCAGTCGAGCGCCAGCAGGCGATCCGGGGTGACCATCTGGGGGCCGCGCAGCGTGGCGATCGCCTTGCCGACCCCGGCGAGGTCGTGGCCGCGGTAGGCGGCGATCGCGAGCCGGCGGGCCGCGTTGCGCACGAACGGCGCGCCGGGCAGGCCGAGATCGATCGCGCGCGACAGCTCGGCCGCGGCGTCGGTCCACGCGCCCGCGACGCCGTGCTGGAGCCCGAGCAGGTAGTGCGCGAAGCCCAGGTCGGGCTCGGCGGCGACCGCGGCCCTGGCGAGCATGAGGGTCTCGCCGGCACCGAACCCGGGCGCGAAGAAGTAGTTGTAGAGCGGCTCGGCGGCGGGGCCGCGGTGGGCGAGCGCGAAGACCTCCGCGTCGAGCTGGCGGCGCTCGTTGGAGTCGATCGGCAGCGCCGAGGCGTCGCGGATCCGCGCCGCGACGCTGGCGCGATCGCCGCGGCCGGCGGCCTCGCGGGCGAGCCGCTCGAGGATCTCGACCCGCAAGGTCGAGGTCACGCGCTCGGCGTCACCGGCCAGCGCGGTCCAGATCGCCACGCCGCGGGCGCGGTCGATCGGGTCGCCGGCGGCGAGCAGGTCGCCGAGCTCGAGCTGGTGGCGCGGCTCGTCGGACGATTCGTCGCACACCACGCGCAACAGGTCGATCGCGGCCTGGCGATCGCCGCGGCCCAGCGCCTGCGCGGCCTGGTCGCGGCGCGCCGCGATCGCGTGCGGGCACGGCCGGGCGAACACGCTGACCCCGCGGAACCGCTCGCGCTGGGCCTCGGCGGAGCCGGCCGGGAGCTCGATCTTGCCGATCATCGTGCGCCAGCCGGCCTCGAGCGTCGCGAGCGGCACGCCGTACGCGCCGGCGAAGTCGCCGCCGCTGCGGTACAGCGCGCGCAGCGGCGCGGCGCCGTAGGTGTCGAGCAGGTAGCGCAGGAACGATCCGGCGGTGGTGTAGCCGCGCG
>DATBBB010000019.1:0-31835 GCA_036271215.1 Kofleriaceae bacterium
CATCCATCGCTACCTCGCGTTTCACCGCCGGCCCGACGGGCAGTTCGCGATGGAGGATCTGGTCGCGACCCGCGATAGCAACTCGCTGCGCGTCAAGCTGCCTCGGCACGAGCAAGTCAGCTTGCGCGACGGCCGCGCGACCTACGAAGCCCACACCGAGTCCGGCTATGTCCATCGCCGCGTATGGGATCTGTCGACGAACCCGGCGAGCTTGCTCGAGGATCGCGAGGGCGGCGGCAAGATCTGCGAGGATGGCTTCGCGAACGCAAGCTCCAGCCTCGTACGGCCTGTGTGCAGCACCGACTTCGCGCAGCAGCGACAGAGCTGCACGGTCGAGCAGCCCAATTGTGCCCGCGATCCGGTGAAGGTCGCGCCGGTTCGCTATACGGCGATCCCACTCCACAACGCTGCCGCGCCGCTTCGCGACCCGGATCTGTTTCACTGCGCCACGACGATCGGCGCGCGCCCCGAGGACGTGCTGTCCGGCAAGAACATCGGCCGCGCGAAGTTCCAGGTCGTCGCCGTCGACGATGCCGCGGCGAAGACGCTCGCGCTCCACCTTCGCGTGGCCGACCCCACGCCCCAGCCGGTCACCGGCGACGACTGGCAGGTGCACGACCACTGGGAGCTATGGCTCGCGAATCAATATAACGAGCTGACGTGCGATGACACTGCGAACCTCGCGAGTTACTGCCAGCAGGCCAAGGCGAGCCTGCAGACACTCGAGATCATCATTGCACCCGCCGCGGCCGGCGCCTGGAAGCTGCTCGCGGCCGCGCCATCGCCGCCAGCGGCGTGGACCAGCGAGCTCCATGCTCGCAGCGACGGCGTGGATCTGATCGTCGAGCTCGGCGGCTCGCTACGCGACTGGGCGCGCGACGGCGGCCTCACGCTCGTCTACGGCGACTCGACCACCGGCACCAAGCAGGACTGCCAGCTCGCGACCTCGCCCCTGCAGGCCGATCGAGCCGATACCCTGGGCCGCCTCGGCAACACGTTGCTCTGCGATCGCACCGACGGCACGACGCGGCCGTGACCCGCGCGGAGCGAGCCAGCCGCGCAGGGTCAGCGGCGGGTGCTGCGTGGCGCCGCGCGGGCAAGGCAGAGCGCCGCGTCGATCGGGGCAATTCGAACGCGACCAACCTGCTGGAATCGAACAGGTTTGCGCCGTCGCAAAGGATCCGCACCATCCTCTTTCCCCGTACCTTGTGAGCGCGCTAGCGGTACAATACTTCATGATCTCTGAATCGCGCCGGAGGTTTTCGTACGACTTCGCCGTGTATGACAGCCGTGGGCAGCTATCAGCGCTTGTCGAGGTGAAACGACGCTTTGGAACGACCCCGTCCTGGGCGCGCGAGTGGCACGCGACCATGATGGATCGGCGCGATAAGTCCATCGACGCAAACATGGTGCTCGTTGCTCCAGATCGCATCTACGTCTGGCGTCCCGGCGCTAACCGGTCAGCGCCTCCTGATTCAATCTTCGAGGCTGGACCATGGTTCGCGCCCTATTTCGCGCGCTTGAGGATTCCGGTTCGGGAGGTCGACCCGCACGTATTCGAGCAGATCGTGGGGCTATGGCTTCGGGATGTCGTCCAGGGCGAGTTGCCTGCCAGCAGTACCGCGGAAAACGCAAGCGCTCTATTCACTGGACTGCGCGGCGGAGACGTTGTGGAGCGGGTTGCGGCGTGAGAGTGTATGTCGAAAGCAATTTCGTCCTCGAACTTGCTCTCGAGCAGGAACAACACCAGGACTGCCGGCAATTCGTCAAACTCGCGGCAAGCAAGGTGATCGAGCTTGTCCTCCCTGCGTTCGCCGTGCTCACCCTATCAGACGCTTGTGCGGCGCAGGCTCGACGGTCGCGCGCTCCATCTCCAGCTACAAGCACAGGCAAAGCAGCTCGAACGCACGGCCTCGATCTCCGCGGAGGTTCCTCAACTGCAAGAAGCTGCCGATCTCCTCTTGCGAGCTGCACAGGATGCAGCAAGTCGTTTCGTCGAGGTCCGCAAGACACTGGTCGAGGTGGCGCGAATGATCCCGATCGATTGCACTGCGCTTCGAGATGCGGAAACGCTGGCCGTCGAGTTCGACCTCGTGCTCCCTGATGCCGTCATGCTCGCCTCCGTACTTGCGGACGCGGCAGCGAAACCATCGTCGAGCGTGTTCATCAACCGAAACACCAAGGATTTTGACGATCCGGACATCAAGAGACGTCTCGAGCAAGAGGGCTGTAAGCTTGTCTGGAAGTTCGACGATGGGCTTGCATACGTCACGAGCTGCCTAGCGAAGGCCGATCCTTGATGCGGATGCGGCGGGTGAGTTATGGCAGGACATCAGCGAGATAGATCTGCGGATCGACGCCAGCGAGCCGATATCGAGCCGAGGATCGAGTAGGCGATCGCGGCGCGGTCACCACCCAGAGTCGCCACGGATCTGGTTGGTCAGGCCTTCCTACACCCGCTATCTCAAACGCATTGACATGTTCTGAACTGCTCAGCTTCGGCCCTATGATCTCGCCTTTGCGGTCGCCCGGGCCGGCTTGGCCGTCCGCGTGCGCGCCGGACTCGGCCGGGGCTTGGCGGGCTTCTCGCGGGCCTTGGGTGAGGGCTTGGCGCGGGCCTTGGACGCGGGCTTACCGGGCTTGGAGCGCTTGCCGGGCTTCATCTGGACGATCCGGTCGGCGCGGGCCTGGACGTCGTCCATGGTGTCGAGCGTGAAGACCTTGGCGTGGCCGAGCTCGGCGAGCAGGAACGCCGCGGTGGTCGCGGTCAGCTCGTCGAGCCGGCGGGCGAGCGCGGCGGGCGCTGGGTCGAAGGTGTGCCACACTGCACCCTCGGTCCGCGGGTCGACCTCCCAGAACCCGGCGATCAGGCCGTCGATGACGATCGTGCGCGACAGGACGTGGTCGGCGGTGCCGAGCGCCTCGGGGCGCGCGTCGCCCCAGATGTCGGCCTCGAGCGCGTGGTGCCCGGGATCGGTGACCGCGGCGAGCCCGTGGTTGACGAGGTAGTTATCCTCGAACGCGACGAGTGCGATGCCGCGCGGCGCGGGCGGCCTGGCGCGCAGATCCGCGGCGTGGAGGTAGGCCTCGCCAAGCGTCTCGACGGTGACCGGCACCGCGTCGTACGCGGCGAGCGCCGGCTTGAGCTCGCGCTGCGGCCGGCCCGACCATGCCGAGAGCTGGGCGAGCGTCGCCGGGCCGGCGAACCCGAGGAACGCGTCGACCAGGCGCGCGATCCGCCCGGCGTGGTCTTTCGCCGGCGCGCCGAGCTTGCCGGCGGTCTTGCGCCACAGGTAGCGGTCGGTGTCGAGCCGGCCGCCGTCGAGCGAGCGCTCGATCGTGCCGGCGAGCTCGAGCAGCCGCAGGGCGAGCGGCAGCGGCGATGACAGCCCGACCTTCTTGCCGGCGTCGCCGAAGCTCAGGCCGAGGCTCGGGATGTCGCCGCGGAGCGCCTTGCGGATCTGGTCGGTGGTCATCGGCGCGGTCAGCGCGGCGAGCAGCGCGGGCGCCATCGCCTCGACGACCTGGAGCGACTTGCCGATCTTGGCGAGATCTTTCTCGGTCTGGGCGCGCCAGGTCTCGGCGTTGAGCGCGAGCAGATCGGGGACAACCGCCGACGGTACGAGGTAGATGCAGCCGCGCACCGCGGGGTGAACCCGGAGCTCGCCCGCGGTGACCGCCGCGTCGAGCGCCGCGCGCGGCATGCCCGGCCGGCGCGCCCGCGCGGCGAGGTAGACGTCGGTGCCGCCCAGCGTGCGCAGCCAGCCCGAGCCGCCGATCACGCCGGCGAGCGAACCGGTCGCGGTCCCGGCGAGCGCCTGCTTGTGCCACCAGAGAGCGCGGGCCTGCGCGAGCGTCCATGAATCCGGCATGAGCCTCCGGGCGCATCCTATCCCTGCTTGTGCCAGCAGAGAGCGCGGACCTGCGCGAGCGTCCATGAATCCGGCATGAGCCTCCGGGCGCACCCTATCCCTGCTTGTGCCACCACAGCGCGCGGACCTGCGCGAGCGTCCATGAATCCGGCATGAGCCTCCGGGTGCATCCTGTCCGCTGTCGGGCCCGCTGTCGGCGCCGGGAGGCTAGGCTTCGCGCCATGAGCATGCGGATCGGCATCCTGGGCGCGGCGAAGATCGCCGGGTCATTCATGGTCGGCGCCAAGGCGTCGGGGCGAGTCGACGTGGTCGCGGTGGCGAGCCGCGATCGGGCGCGCGGCGAGGCGTTCGCGGCCGCTCACGGCATCGCGCGGGCGTGCAGCTACGACGAGCTGCTCGCCGATCGCGCGATCGACGCGATCTACAACCCGCTGCCGAACAGCCTGCACGCGGAATGGACGATCGCGGCGGCGCGCGCCGGCAAGCACGTGCTGTGCGAGAAGCCGCTGGCGCTCGGCGAGCCCGAGGCGCAGGCGATGTTCGCGGCGGCGGACGCGAGCGGCGTGGCGGTGATCGAGGCGTTCCCGTACTGGTTCCAGCCCCAGACCCTCGAGCTCGAGCGGCTGATCGCCGCGGGCGCGATCGGCGAGGTCAAGACGATGTTCGCGGCGTTCGGGTTCACGATCACCCCGGCGACCCACGCCGGCAACATCCGGCTCGCGCCCGCGCTCGGCGGCGGCGCGCTGCTCGACGCCGGCTGCTACCCGGTCAGCTTCGTGCGCCAGGTGTTCGGTGCGCGGCCGGTACGCGTGACCGCGACCGCGTGCTGGGTCGACGGCCTCGATCAGTCGCTCGCGGCGACCCTGGTGTTCCCCGGCGGCGGCCTGGCGCAGGTCAGCTGCAGCTTCGCGACCGCGCTGCACCGCCGCGCGATCATCGCGGGCACTGCCGGCGTGATCGAGACCGACTATCACAACCACACCGATCGCGAGGCGGCGCCGGGCTACCTCATCCGGCGCGGCAGCGACGCGCAGGCCAAGGTCGAGACCGTGCCGGTCGCGCGCGAGAACGGGTTCCGGGTCGAGATCGACGCGTTCGCCGACCTGATCGAGCGCGGCGATCACGCGGCGATCGCCGCCCGCCGAGCCGCCAGCCTCGACAACGTGTGGACGCTCGCGGCGCTGCTCGCCAGCGCGCGCGCCGGGGCAGGCGAGTGACCGGCGAGTGACCGGCGAGTAAGAGGATGCTCGCCGCCGCGTGACGTGCGCCTCATGGCGATTCGCGCGCCGGGCTCGCGCGTCGATTTCGTGCAAACCGCGGCGCCGCCGATCCACCGAGGTACGGGGCGACGGCCCGAAGCCGCCCGAACACGGCTCCCCGAACACGGCTCCTCGAACACGGCTCCTCGAACACGGCTCCCGAACACAGCTCATGGACCTCCAGCTCTCTACCGGGTCGGTCGGTCGGCGCGCAACGGCGCCGGCCGGCTTGCTATGCTGGGGCAAGATGGTCGAGTTCAGTGCGGCGTGCCGGGCTCAGCTCCCGCCGGAGCATCGCGCGCTCGGGGCCGAGCTCGACGCCGCGCTGGAGGCGGCGCTCGCGGCGGCCGTGGCGGCGTGGCCGGCGGTTGCGGTCCGCGAGGCGCGGTTCGCCGAGCAGCTCGCGAAGCTGCTCGGCGGCGAGGCCGATCCGGTGCACGCGCTCGGCCAGCTGTTCGTGTCCGACATCTATCTCTCCGTCGGGTGCGCCGACGGCGCGCCGGATGCGCTGGCGGCGCTCGAGCGCGACTACATGCGCGATCTGCGCGGCACGCTGTCGCGCATGGGGCTCACGGCGAGCGCGATCGACGAGACCCTGCAGGTGATGCGCGAGGAGCTGCTGGTGCCGCGGCCCGAGGCGCCGCCGCGGATCCTCGGCTACAGCGGCCAGGGCCCGCTGCGCGGCTGGCTGCGCTCGGTGGCGGCGCGCACCGGGCTGCGCGGGTTCCGCAAGCCGCAGCGCCACGAGACGCTCGACGACGAGGTCCACGCGACGGCCGGCGAGGATCTCGAGCTCGAGTTCCTCAAGCGCAAGTACGGCGAGGCGTTCCGCGCCGCGTTTCGCACCGCGGTCGGCGAGCTGCCGGCCGATGACCGCGTGCTGCTCAAGCAGCGGTTCCACCATCAGCTCACCGTCGAGCAGCTCGGCGCGATGCACGGCGTGCACGCCGGCACGATCTCGCGCTGGGTCGCGGCGGCGCGCGATCGGCTGGTCGCCGGGACCCGCAAGGTCATGATGCGCGAGCTCGGGGTCCAGCGCGCCGACGTCTCGAGCATCCTGCGGCTGATCCAGAGCGAGATGGAGATCAGCCTCTCGACCCTGGGCGATCCGGGACCCGACGCCGGGGCGCCGTGACCGCGGACGCCGCGACCTGCCTCGACGACAACGAGGTCACGGCGTTCGTGTCGCGCCGGATGTCGGCCGGCTCGCGCGCCCGGGTGATCGCGCACCTCGATCAGTGCGAGCTGTGCATGACGATCACGTCGGCCGCGGCCGGCTCGGGCGACGATGACGCCCCGCGGCCGGCGGCGAGCGTGGCGGCGAGCGACGCGGCGAACGTGGCGGCGAGCGACGCCCCGCGTCCGGCGAACGTGGCGGCGAGCGACGCGGCGAACGTGGCGGCGACCGATCCCGGCGTGGCTGCGACCGACCCGGGCGAAGCCGTCGCGCGTGGCGCGCGGATCGCGGCGACGGCCGACGGCAGCGGCGGGATCGCGACCAGCGCGGCGATGGACGCCACGGTGCCGGTGGGCACGGCGTCGCCGGTCCGGCTGCCGCGCGGCGAGCGGATCGCCGGGCGCTACACGCTGGTCTCGATGATCGGCGAGGGCGCGATGGGCGTGGTCTACGTCGCCGACGATCCGCAGCTCGATCGCAAGGTCGCGCTGAAGATCGTGCGGGCCGGGCGGTTCTCGCAGCGCGAGGCGCGGGCTCGGCTGTCGCGCGAGGCGCGGGCGATGGCCCAGGTCAAGCACCCCAACGTGGTCACGGTCTACGACGCCGGCGAGCTCGACGACGGCGTGTTCATCGCGATGGAGCTGGTCACCGGCGAGACCCTGGCCGACTGGCTGCGCCGCGATCGGCCGTGGCGCGACGTGATCGGCGTGTTCGCGGCCGCGGGCCGCGGGCTGTCGGCGGCGCACATCGCCGGCCTGGTCCACCGCGACTTCAAGCCGGAGAACGTGCTGGTCGATCGCGACGACCGCGCGTGCGTCACCGATTTCGGGCTCGCGTTCGCGCCGGCGAGCGCATCGCCGCTGCCGGCCGAGGTCGCGGGGATCCCGCTGCGCGACGCCGGGGCGCTGACCCGGACCGGCGCGCTGGTCGGCACACCGCTCTACATGTCGCCCGAGCAGCACCGCGGCGAGCGGGTCGACGCGCGCTCGGACCAGTACAGCTTCGCGGTCGCGCTGTACATCGCGCTGTACGGCACCGCGCCGTTCGGCGGCGCCACGGTCGGCGAGCTGCGCGCGTCGGTGCTCGACGGGGGCCGGCCGCCGCGGCCGAGCGGCACGCCGGTGCCGGTCCGCGTGCATCGCGTGCTGTCGCGGGCGCTCGCGGCGCATCCCGGCGCGCGCTATCCGTCGATCGAGCGCATGCTCGACGCGCTGACCGTGGCGGCGCGGCCGGCGTGGTGGCGGCGGCCGTGGGGCGCGGCGCTCGCGGCCGGGGCGGCGGCGTGCCTGGTAGCGGGGGCGGCGGCGCTGGCGATGGCGTCGCACGGCGCGCCGGAGCCGGTGGCTGGAGCCGGCGCGGGGCCGGCGGCCGGATCCAGCGCGGGGCCCACGGCGAAGCCGCCCCGGCTGGTCGTGATGGTCGGTCCGCTCGACAACCAGAGCGGCGAGCCGCGGCTCGACGGCGCGGCCGAGCTGCAGCTCGCCGCCGTGCTGGCGCGCTCGACGCAGATCGACGCGGCGTCCGGCATGGAGCTGCACCAGAAGATGATCCAGCTCGGGATCCAGAACGGCTCGCTCGACGACACCGGGCGCGCGCTGCACGCCAGCGATGGTCGGTCGTCGCTGGTGATCGGTGGGACGATCGAGCGCGCCGGCGCCGGGCTGAGCGTGATGGTGACCGCGCGCGATCCCCAGGGCGTGCGGCGGCCATTCGCGCTGCGCGAGCCGGCGGCGACCACCGAGGACGTGCTGGCGGCGATGGTCCGGATCGGCGAGGCGGTCCGCGTCCAGCTCGGCGACGACGTCGCGCACGACCACCCGCAGCCGTTCACCCGCTCGCTCGACGCGATGCACGAGCTGCTGACCGGCAAGCAGCTCGCGGCCGACGGTCAGTTCGATGCCGCGTACCCGCACCTCAAGCGCGCGGTGGCCGCCGATCCGGCGTGCAGCGTCGCCCACATGCAGCTCGGCGGGGCGCTGTACAACCTGTCGCACCTGCCCGAGGCCCAGGTCGAGTACGAGCGCGCGCTCGAGGACCGCGACACGATGCCCGAGCGCCAGCGGCTGGCGCTGCTCGGCGATTACCTCGACACCACCGGGCGCTATCTCGAGTCGGTCGCGGCCTACGAGCAGCTGCTCGCCAAGTGGCCGGGCGACATTCGCACCGAGATCAATGTCGTGTCGACCGCGCTCAACGGTGCGAGCTGGCAGCTCGCGCTCGAGCTGGCGCGCCGCGCGGCGGCCGATCACGGCAACGTGCCGGTCACGCGCGCGAACCTCGTGCTCGCCGAGCTCGCCAACAACCGGTTCACCGACGCGGTGCACGACGGCGGCGCGATGATCGGCGAGCTGCCGCACTCGACGCCGTTCGGGATCGCGGGGGTCATGATCGCGTACACGCTGACCGGCGACGGCGCGGCGGCGGAGCGGACGATCGACCAGCTCGCGGCGGCTGACCCCGGGCTCGGCGCGGACGCGCGGATCGATCTGCGGATGTTCCAGGGCCGGCTCGCCGACGCCGAGGCGCTGCTCGCCACCCAGATCGAGACGGTGCGCCACAGCGACGGCCAGGACCCGCGGTTCGCGCTGTCCACGCTCGCGCGCCTGCAGCTGCGCCGCGGCGAGCCGGCGGCGGCGCGGCGGACCGCGCTGCAGGCGGTCGGCATGGAGACCGTGCGCAACGCGTACGTGGTCGCGAGCGTGCTGTGCGAGACCGGCGACGACCACGTCGCGCGCGAGCTCGCCCATACGTGGAGCGGCAGCTCGATGCCGGAGTGGCGGATGTTCGGCAAGCTGCTCGAGGGCGACGTTGCGCGCGCGCACGGCGATCTGCGCGGTGCGATCGCGGCGTACAACGATGCGTCGCGGCTGCACGATCTGTGGCCGGTGCACGCGCGGCTCGGGCTCGCGCTGCTGGCCGCCGGGCAGCTCGACGACGCCACGCGCGAGCTCGCGATGTGCGTGGCCCGGCGCGGCGAGGCCGCGGTGTTCCTGACCCCGAGCCTGTCGTACCTGCCCGAGATCTACCTGGCGCTGGCGCGCGCCAAGGACGCGGCGCACGACCCGGGTGCGCTCGACGCCTACCGCGCGGTCGTCGCGCTCGGCCCCGAGGCGCAGGGCGATCCGGTCACCGACGCGGCCCGCCAGCGGATCGCCGCGCTCGCGCCGGCGGGTCCGGGCGCACCTCGCGTCCCGGGCACACCATGATCGGCGCCGGGTCGGGTAACCTCGCGCACGATGCCGCGTAACGCTGTCATGCGATGCTTGTTCGCGATCGGCCTCGCCGCGTGCGGTGGCGCGGCCACGTCGGGTCCGGCCGCGTCCGGCGGTGACCGTGAGGGCCGGATGCGCGCGGCGGCGGCGACCCAGCCCGAGGACGCCGAGTCGGTGTTCGGGCCGCTCGAGGTCGGCGCCGATTACCTCGCGTACCGCAAGGTCACCGACAAGCCGTTCCAGTCGCTCGATCACGGCAACCGCTGGGTCGACGTCTATGTCAATGCGATCGGCGCCGCTGCCTACCTGTCGGGCGCGCCGGTCCCGGTCGGCACGATCGTCGTCAAGACGTCGTGGCAGAACGCCGATGGCCACCCGACCGACGTCGCCGGGCCGCTGTTCGTCATGGAGAAGCGTGCGCCGGGCTACGATCCGCCGCGCGACGACTGGTACTACGCGATCCGGTGGGCCGAGCCGCCGCCGGCCGAGCGCGCCAGGTTCGGCGGTCCGTTCTACTGGCGCGGCAAGTCGGCGCGCATCGCGTACTGCTGGGAGTGCCACGACGGCTATGACCGCCGGCTCGGCGGCCTGACGCCGTCGAGCCAGCTGCCGCGCTGAGGGCACCGTGCGCCGGGCGCGGCGCGCTACAGTGGCGCACCGCGCCAGCATGGGAACCGACGATCGCAACCTCGGCTCCACCCGACGAGGAACGTCGGGCTCACCCGCACGGAACGGGATGGATTCTCCATCTCTGGGACGCGGCACGGCATGGGTCGGCGTGGCGAGCGGCCTGTCCGGCGTGCTCGACGTCGTCACCACCGTCACCTGCCTGTGGCTGTGGCTGTCGCCGGCCGACCTCGGCACCGCGACCCTGGCCGGCGCGATGCTGCCGGTGCTCGAGCGGCTCGCCGGGCTCGGCATGCCGGCGGCGCTGGTCCGGTTCGGCGATCGCGACCGCCGCGCGCAGTCGACGATGCTGTGGATCCACGTCGCGAGCGCGCTGGCGGTGCTCGCCGGCGTGATCGGCGCGGGCCCGGCGATCGCCGGCGTGTTCGGCGAGCCGATCATCGCCAGCCTGCTCGTCGGCTACGGCGTCAAGCTCGCGCTGGCCACGGTGCACGCGGTCCCCGAGGCCCAGCTGCGGCGCGCGCTGCGGTTCGAGTCGCTGACCCGGGTCCGGATCGCCGCGGCGTTCGCCGACGCCGCGACCAAGCTGGTCGTCGCGTACCTCGGCGGCCACGGCCACCCCGAGCTGCGGATCTGGTGCTTCGTGCTCGGCCCGCTGGCCGGCGGCATCGTGACCTCGATCGGGATCCAGCTGTACTGGCCGTGGCGTCCAGCGCTGGCGTTCGACCGCACGCTCGCGGCGGCCGCGCTGCGCTACGGCACGCAGGTCTCGGGCGGCGAGCTCCTGTACTTCATCTACACCAACGCCGACTACCTCGTGATCGGCCGGATGTGGGGCGACGCCGCGGTCGGCGGCTACCGGCTGGCCTACGAGCTCGTGCTCGACGTGGTGCGGTTGATCTCGCTGGTCACCGCCGAGGTCGCGTTCCCGGCGTTCGCCCGGCTCGCGGCCGACCGCCGGCGCGCCGGCGAGCTGCTGGTGCGGTTCACGCGGCAGAACGCGATCGCGGTGGTCCCGGTCGTGGTGTTCCTCGCCGTCGCCGCCGACGATCTGCTCGCCGTGCTCTACCCGCCGCTGCCGCCGGCCGCGACCACCGCGGCGCGCATCCTGTGCGTCGTCGGTGCGCTCCGCATGCTCAGCTTCGTGCTGCCCGCGATGCTCGCCGGGCTCGGCCACGCCAGCGACGCGCTGCGCTACCACGCGCTCGCCGCGCTGCTGCTGCCGACGGTGTTTGCGCTGTTCGCCTGGGCCATGCCGGACCTCGGCTACGTCGCCGTCGCGTGGGCCTGGGCGGCGGCGTATCCGCTGGTGTTCTTCGTCCTGCTCGGCCGCGCGCTCGCCCGCTGCCACGTGACCCTGACGGTCTACCTGCACAGCCTCGCCGGCATCGCTGCCTGCGGCGGGCTGGCCGCGATCGCCGCATGGGTCGTTCACGCGGCCGCACCGCTGCCACCGCTGGCTCGCCTGCTCGTCGTCGCCGCCGCGATCCTCGCGATCTATCTGGTCGCGCTGTCGCGCGTCGAGCACATCACGCCACGCTCGATCCTCCGCACCATCCGCAGCTCCGACTAGCCATGGCGGCTCATCAGCTACCGGTGATCAATATATCGAGGGCCGCGATCAACGTTGGCCGCTGATCTGCCAAAGACCCGATGGGTGATCCAAGACCGGCTCTGGATACCGCTGCGGCCAATGTTGTCACGACGATATACTCACTGCCCAGGACGTTGACCACGGGCGTCAGGCGCGTGCGTGTTGCGGTGAGTGGCGTGCGAGCCATCAGTGGAAGCACGAGCCGAGTGGTCAGGTTCTCGTGGAGATCCGACTGCACATCCACGAGCAGCGGAAACTCGTTCGAACGCCGGTTCCGAAATACGTCGAACTGAGACATCAGAATAGACGAACGTCGTCGCCGAAGACGCCATATTTCTCGACGATGGCGTTGCATTGATCGATCGCCGCATCGTTCTCGGCCAGGAAGCGCGCGCGGTCCGCGGTTCGCTCCGCCTTCAGGATGGCCGCCTCCAGGGCCGCCTTCGTCACTGCGGAGACATCGAGGCCGAGGGCCTTGGCTCGATCCACGAGCTCCTGCGGGAGGGCAGGCTGGTCCTTGGCCTTGGCCGCGCGGCGGCTGCGCTGGGCGGCTTGCGGCTTCTGCGCCTGTCGAATGGCCGACTTCATGTGATCCAGCTTAGGTAGGTCGTCGTCGTTCGGCAACGAGCTTTCGCCGGCCGCAGCATTTTTCTCGACGAGCAGTAGAGGACCTCACAGATCCTGTGAGTGTCACCCGCGACAGTCAACCGATGCTGCGTACCACGGGCACGCTGGATCCATCGCCGCGACGAATGCTACGCGGCGCTCGCGCCGAGCAGCTCGCGGCCGACGGTCTCGCAGATCTCGTGGACCTCGTCGACGACGTGGGTCAGCAGATCGTGCACGCCATTGCCGGACAGCGGCTCTTGGCGCCGCGCGCCGACCCAGGTATCGAGCACGCGCAGCCGCTCGAGCGCCACGCCGCCCGGCAGATCGTGCGACTCCGGCGGCCGGATATCGCACAGCCGGCTGTACGCCGAGTGCACGCAGTAGGCGATCGAGCGCGGGAACGCCGGCTCCGAGACCAGGAACCGCGCCACGCCCTCGGAGCTGATCCGGCCCGCCGCGCGCTTCAGGTACGCTTCGCTGCCCGACAGCCCGCGCAACAGCGACAGCCACAGCGCGGTCTCGATGACCTCGTGGCGGCGCGACATCTGGGTGAACGCGTGGTGGTGGACGTCGAGCATGCGCGCGGTCTGGTTGACGCGCTCGAGCAGCACGCCGAGCCACACGAAGTCGAGCGGCTCGTCGTGCAGCATCGTCGAGCGCAGCAGGCCCAGCGCGAGCTGGGTGCCGCGCCGCACGTGCTGGTAGAACACCTCGCGGTGCTGGGCGTAGCTCGCCGGCGCCGCGTCGCCCTGCATCCACAGGTGGAGCTCGTTGACCGCCTCCCATGCCTCGTGCGACAGCACCTCGCGGATCGATCGCGCGTTCCATCGCATGCCCTGGATCGATCGCGCGAGCGACACGCTGCCGTCCTCGTCCCACACCATGAAGCGCTGGACGAGCTCGCCATCGCCCCACGCCGGGTGGTCGTCGTCGCCGCCGGCGATCTTGGTGGCGAACCGCGACTCCTCGCCCGACACCACGACGACCGGGCGCCACACCAGCGCCGGCGGCAGCTCGGCGTCGAGCGCGAGCGAGACCGACGCCCCCAGCATGCGCGCGGTGGCCTCGGCGCGCTCGATGTAGCGCCCGAACCAGAAGCAGTGATCGGCGACCCGCGAGATCATGGTCAGGCGTCCTTCATGACCCAGGTGTCCTTGCTGCCGCCGCCCTGCGACGAGTTCACGACGTAGCTGCCGCGCTTGAGCGCGACCCGGGTCAGCCCGCCGGGCAGGACCCACGGGCCCTCGCGCGAGGTCAGGATGTAGGGCCGCAGATCGACCCGGCGCGGCTCCACGGCGCCGCGCTCGGCGATCCAGGTCGGGCAGCTCGACAGCTCGATCCGGTTCTGCGCGATGTAGCGCCGCGGCTCGGCCGCGATCCGGCGCCGGAACTCGTCGCGCTCCTCGGCGGTCGATTGCGGCCCCATCAGCATGCCGTAGCCGCCGGCCTCGTCGACCGCCTTGACCACCATCTCGTCGAGGTGCTCGAGCACGTACTTGCGATCCTCGTCGAACAGGCAGACGTAGGTCGGGACCTGCTCGAGGATCGGCTGCTCCGAGAGGTAGAACTCGATCATGTCGGGCACGAACGGGTACACCGCCTTGTCGTCGGCGACCCCGTTGCCCGGCGCGTTGGCGAGCGCGACGTTGCCGGCGGCGTACGCGCGCATCAGGCCGGCGACCCCGAGCACGCTATCGGGCCGGAAGACCTCTGGATCGAGGAATGCCTCGTCGGTCCGGCGGTAGATCACGTCGATCCGCCGCGGGCCGCGCGTGGTCCGGCAGTAGACCTTGTCGCCGTCGACGAACAGGTCCGGCGC
The DNA here is from genome assembly GCA_036271215.1 of Kofleriaceae bacterium. Classification (GTDB taxonomy): domain Bacteria; phylum Myxococcota_A; class Polyangia; order Haliangiales; family Haliangiaceae; genus JABFXX01. The sequence goes on from DATBBB010000019.1 coordinate 14,170, forward strand.
CTGGACCAGCTCGAGCCCCATCGTGCGGGCGAGGAAGCTGTGCTCGAAGTAGGCCGAGTTGTGGGGGCCGGGGGTCAGGACGACCGCGTTGCCGTCGCCGCCGCCACTGCCGGCCTCGGTCGGCGACACCGAGCGCAGGGTCTCGGCGAGCCGGGTCGGGTAGTGATCGACGCGGTGGACCCGCGCGGCGTCGAACACGCGCGGGAACATCCGCTTGCTGATCAGCCGGTTCTCGACGACGTACGACACGCCCGACGGCGTGCGCAGGTTGTCCTCGAGCACGCGCCAGGTGCCGTCGGGGTCGCGGATCAGATCGACGCCCGAGATGTGGATCCGCACGCCGCCCGGCGGCTTGATCCCGCGCAGCATCGGCCGGTAGCCGGCCGCGCCGAGCACCATCTCGGCGGGCACCACGCCGGCCGCGAGGATCTTCTGATCGCCGTAGATGTCGTCGAGGAACATGCCGAGCGCGCGCAGCCGCTGCTGCAGGCCGCGCTCGAGCCGGCGGAAGTCCTCGGCGGCGACCAGCCGCGGCAGCAGACAGAACGGGAAGATCTTCTCGGTGCCGCGCGAGTCGCCGTACACCGAGAACGTGACGCCCTGGTGGAGCAGCGCGGTCTCGGCGAGCGCCTGCGAGCGCGCGAGCTCCTCGGGGGTGAGCTTAGCGAGCAGCTGGGCGACCCGCGCAAACGCCGGCCGCGCGGTGGTGCCGGCGTCGAACATCTCGTCGTAGGTCCCCGCGAGCGCCGGGTAGCCTTCGAACAGCCCGGCCGGCGAGCCGGGCCCCTGTCCCTGCGTCTGGGACTGGCTCTGCACCATGGCCGTATCGTAGCGAAAACGGAAAAGATCGTCAGCTCGAGGACTCGCTAACTCAGCGCTCGCGCAGATCGATCGTGAACGGGCGCTGCTCGGGCCAGTGGCCGGCGGCGGTGAGCTCGCCGCTGCGGGTGACGACCGTGATTCGCTCTTGACGGCGCGCGATCGCTTCGCGGTCATCGACCGGCAGGCCGGGGTACGGACCGCCGGTCGGGCGCCACGCCCACAGATCGATGCGCTGGACCCGGCCGGCCCACGCCCACTCGAGCGTCAGCGGATCGGTGGCGGGCAGGCCGGGGTGGAAGCCGATCAGCGGCGCGTAGATCCGGCGCCGGATGCCGACCGCGCGCACGCCGTCGCCGAGCGCCCGCAGGTTGGCCCAGCGCGCCGGGGCGGCGCCGGCCGACACCAGGACCCGATCGGGGCCGGGGCCCTCGATCGCGAGCTCCCAGCGCTGGGTCGAGGCGTCGACGATCCGCGCGCCGGCGCGCTCCTGCGACGCGACGTCGCCGACCAGCGGCCAGAACTCGAGCGCCGGGCGCACGGTCAGGGTCGCGTCGCCGAGCCGGCAGGTGATGCCCGGCGGGCGCCAGGCCTCGAGCTCGCGGCGCAGCTGGGCCGGGACGCCGAGGCCGTGCTGGTCGAGATCGCCGAGCACGAACCGCAGATCGCGCGACAGCGCGGCGGGCAGCGCGAACCGATCGTGGAGCTCGTCGTGCCAGTCGACCAGCGGCTCGCGATAGTCGGACACCACGAGCCGGGCGACCAGCGATCGGATCAGCACCGCGAGCGCCGCGAACATCGCCGGCCGCTCCGGCATGCGGATCGCGCGCAGCTCGACCAGGCCCATCCGGCCGTGGCGCGGGCCGTGCGGCGCGAGGTGCGGGTTCCACAGCTTCTCGACGTTGAGCTCGGCGCGGTGCGCGTTGCCCGACGAATCGACCAGCAGCGAGCCGAGCCCCTGCCACAGCTGCGCGGGCGACAGCTCGCCCTGATCGGCGAGCTGCTCGAGCCAGCCGAGCGCGATCGCCAGCTCGTCCCAGCGCTCGCGGACGCCCTCGTCGGGCCGCGGGCCCTGCGACGCCGAGCCGACGCACTCGTTGGCGAACCAGTACGACAGCGACGGGTGGTTGTTGACGTAGCGGATCAGCGCCGGCAGCACGTGCGGGTAGCGCACGAACGGGCTGGTGTCGGGCCGCGCGCCGCCGATCGAGATCTGGCCGCCGCCGCCGGCATCCGCGACGTCGCCGTTGAACCGGTACCGGCTCGCCGACAGCCCGGCCGTGCGCGCGGCGGCCCACACCCGGCGCGCCTGGTGCGCGAACGCCTGGACCTGGGCGCACGGCGCCATGTTGACCTCGACCACGCCGGGGTCCGGCGTGACGGTGAGCCAGTGATCGCCGCTGGGGCCGCCGAGGTCCGACGGCGGCGGCGCGGGGACCGCGTCGATCGCGCAGATCGTCCCGGCGGTGCCGGCCGCGGCGCCGGCTGCCTCGCCATCGGTCGGGCCCCCGGTCGCGCCCTCGGCTCGCCACCGTACGCCGAACGCGAACCGCGGCGCGGGCTCCTCGGGGAACTGGCGGCCGATCACGCGCGACACCGCGGCGCCGGGCAGCTGGGTCGCGAGCTCGGCGGCGAGCGCGTGGGCGCGCGCGAGCTTGTCGTCGCCGGCCGCCGCGCTGGTCCACGCCGGCGCGAGCGAGTCGGCGCGCGTGAACGTGGGCTCGGCGCCGATCCAGATCTCGACCCCGCGGCGCGCGACCAGATCGTCGTGCAGCGCGAGCGACGCGTCGAGGTCGTGCAGCTCGTCGGGGTTCACCGCGCCGTCCAGTCGTCGGGATCCGGCATCGCGGTGCCGGCGTCGATCCGCCGCAGGTCGAGGGTGTACGGCTGCTCGGGGTGGGGCGCGACGCGGCGGGCGCGCAGCGGCCACGGCGATGGGCCCTCCACGGTGAACCGCCGGGCGCGGCGGGCGTCGGCCTCGACCCGGGTCAGCGGCGGCGCATCGAACCCGCGGCCCTCGGGGTGCCAGACATGGTACGCGGCGCCGGCGACCCCGCGCTGGCCCCAGGTATCGATCACGTCGATCCGCAGCGGGTGGTGGATCCCGAGGTGCGGGTGCAGCGCGTGCGGCGGGCACCACGCGCGGAACCGCACGCCGCCGACCTGGAGGTCGCGTCCGGCGCCCGGACGTAGCGGCACGATCGCGTGGTTGACCGCGACCGCGTAGCGCTCGGGGTCGAGGCCGATCGCGCGCAGCTCGAGGCGCTCGACCGACGAGTCGACGTAGCGCGCGGTGCCGGCGGTGGTCGCCTCCTCGCCGAGCACGTGCCACGGCTCGATCGCGTTGCGGACCTCGAGCCGCGCCGCGCCGACCTCGAGCACACCGGCGAGCGGGCAGCGCAGCTCGACGAACGGCCGGTAGGCGTCGGCCGGCAGCGCCACGCCGTGCGCCGCGAGCTGGCCGAGCACGTCCTCGAAGTCGCGCCACAGGAAGTACGGCAAGAGGAACCGATCGTGGAGCTCGGCGCCCCACCGGACCAGCGGGTGCTGATACGGCGCGGCGGCCAGCGCCGCGAGCAGCGCGCGGACCAGGATCGCCTGCGCCGCGAGCATCCGCGGGTGGGGCGGCATCTCGAACGCGCGCAGCTCGACCAGGCCTTGCCGGCCGTACGGCGTGTGCGGATCGAACAGCTTGTCGATCGAGATCTCGGCGCGGTGGGTCGAGCCGGCGACGTCGACCAGCAGGTGGCGCAGCAGCGCGTCGACCTGCCACGCCGGCGGCGAGTCGTGGAGCCGGGGCAGCGCGATCTCGAGCTCGTACAGCGCGTCGTGGCGGGCCTCGTCGACCCGCGGCGCCTGCGAGGTCGGGCCGACGAACAGCCCGGTGAACAGGTACGACAGCGACGGGTGGTGCTGGGCGAACGTGAGGAGGCTCGCGATCAGCCCCGGGTCGCGCAGCCACGGCGAGCGATCGGGCGACGGCCCGCCGATCGTGATGTGGTTGCCACCGCCCGAGCCCGCGGCGCGGCCGTCGAGCAGGTAGCGCTCGGCGGTCAGCCCGGCCACCAGCGCGGCGTCGAACACGGTCTGGTGCAGCCGGGCGGCCTCGCGGCAGCTCGCGACCGGCGGCAGGTTGACCTCGAGCACGCCGGGATCCGGGGTGACCGCGAACCGCAGCCGGTCGGGCGCCGGCGGCGGCGCGTAGCCCTCGAGCTGGACGTCGAGCCCGGTCGCGGCGCGCGCGCGATCGATCGCCGCGACCAGCGCGCAGAACTCGTCGAACCGCGCGACCGGCGGCACGAACACCCACAGCTCGCCGCCGCGCGGCTCGAGCACGAGCGCGGTCCGGATCCCGGACGCCGGGCCCGGCTCGTCGCGCCGCGGCGGCACGGCGGGGGCGGCGCCAGCGCTCGCATGCGCGCGGCGCGGGGCGGTCGCGGCGGTCGGCGCGGCGCCGGTCGCCGGCTCGGCCCGGCCATCCTGATCGGCCTCGCCATCCCGCTCGGCCTGGTCATCCCGCTCGGCCTGAGCGGCGCTCCGGCCGTCGCCCGGTTCCGGCGCGCGCCGCGGGTCCGGCAGGTCCAGCGCCTCGGCCCACAGCGGCGCCGGCGCGCCGGTGATGCTGGCGAGCGGCAGGCGCAGCCCGACCGCGCTGTCGCCGGGCACCAGGAACAGCTCGCCGCGCCGCAGCTGCCAGCGCTCGGTCCGCCAGCCGGACGGCGCGGCCGCGAGCGGCAGCACCCAGCCGACGACCTGCCCGGCGCCGCGGTTCAAGATCGCCGCGAGCCGCCGGCGGTCCTCGGCGTCGTCGAGCCCCGCGGTCCGCGGATCGACGTCGACCGGCAGGCCGGCCTCGCTGCGCAGGACCTCCCACGGATCCTCGAACGCCGCGTGCAGCTCGCTCGCGATCCCGAGCGCCTCGCACAGCGCCTCGCCAAACCGCCGGGCGTCGGCGATCCCGAGGTTCCCGGGCGCCGGCTCGCTCGGCTTACTCGGCTCACTCGGCTCACTCGACTCACTCGACTTACTACCGGCGCCGGGATCGCCGATCGCCGTGGCGCCGCCCGTGACGGCGAGCTCGGCGCGCGTGCGGTCCGGCCACAGCACGGCGTCGCGGCGCGCGATGATGTCGAGCGCCCAGCGCGGCAGGCTCTCGCCCGGGTAGTGCTTGCCCATCCGGTGCAGGATCACGCCGCCCGGGGCGAGCCGATCGCGCAGCTCGCGCGCCAGCTGGCGGCCGCGCGTCCACTTGTCGGCGCCGAGCGCGCCGCCCTGCCACTCGGGCAGCGCCTGGTCGGTGCGCGCGGTGAACGTCGGCTCGCCGCCGATCCAGACCTCGAGCCCGGCCGCGGTCAAGCGGCCGTCGGCGCGGTCGCCCGCCGCCAGGAGCTCGCTCCACACGTCCTCGGTGTACGGCGCGGTCGGTCGGGCCTCATGGCCCAGCCGCGCGATCGACGTCGAGAACTCGACCGCGTCGGCGCCGACGTCGCTGGTGCCGGCGAGCGGCGCGGCATGCGCCGGCGACGCGGTGGCCGCCAGCGGGATGTGGCCCTCGCCGCACAAAAGGCCGCTGGTGCCGTCGAACCCGATCCACCCCCCGCCGGGCACGTAGGCCTCGGCCCACGCATGCAGATCGACCACGTCGCGGTCGACGCCCTTGGGCTGGTCGGGGATCATGCCCTCGTCGGTCAGCTGGACCAGGTAGCCCGACACGAACCGCGCCGCGATCCCGCGCGCGCGCATCAGCGCGACCAGCAGCACCGCGGCGTCGCGGCAGCTGCCGCGGCCGTGGCCGAGCGTGTCCTCCGGCGTCCAGATCCCCGGCTCGTCGCGGATCACGTACGCGATCCGCTCGCGGACCGCGGCGTTGAGCCCGACCAGGAGGTCGAGCGTGACCCCGCGCGACGGCAGCGCCGCGAGCAGCGCGGTGGCCCTCTTGCCCAGCCGGTACGCCGGGTCGCCGGTGTCGAGGTACGGCGCGAGCTCGGCGTCGAGCTGCTCCGGGTAGCGGAACGGCAGGGTCTTGGCGCGGTCGTCGATGAAGAAGTCGAACGGGTTGACCGGCCGGATGTCGACCGCCATCTCGACCACGATGTCGAGCGCGGGCGTGGTCTGGCCGGCCTTGAACGTGACCCGCGCGACATGGTTGCCGTGCGGATCGCGCTGCCAGTGCAGCCGGTGCTCGGGCTCGATCGCGAGCTGGTAACGCTCGATCCGCGCCCGCGTGTGATCGGTCGGCCGCAACCGGATCACCTGCGGCCCGAGCAGGGCGGGGCGCGGGTACACATAGCGACTCCGATGCTGGATTACGACACGCACAGCCGCCTTCTTACCAGGAGGCGGTGAGCGGCGCGAATTAGACCAGGTACTTGTTGCGCTCGAGCCAGTCGCTCAGCGCGTGCGCGATCACGGCGGGCGGGTGCGCGAGGTCGCCGGTCATCAGCGAGTACACGGTCGCCAGCGCGGTCTCGAGCGACGCGCGCTCGGTGGCGTCGTGCGGCCCACACGAAGCGAGCGCGTCCTCGAGCTCATCCTTGCGCGCGAGCACGCGCATGGCGAGCGGCTGACCGCGCGTCGCGTCGGTCGAGTTTTCGATCTTGAGGTTGAGGGCGGCGCTCATGACAGGCTCCTTACGCTCTCGCAGGTGTGGTGGGACTGGTGGACCACTCGCGCATCGCCTGATCGCCGGGGCGATCGACGTGGACCTTGTCGTCGACCGAGGTCACCCAGGTCAGCGGGATGTAGTGATGCTGGCCGGCCTTGTCCTTGGCCAGCTTGATGAAGTCGCGACCTTCGAGGTGATCGACCACGGCGAACTGGCCGTTCTCCGAGCACACGACGGGCATGTGGGGCTTGATCAGGCCCTTGGCAGTTTGTGAATCGAGCATGACCACAGCTCAAGCACCGTGCGTGCCAAGCGATAACCTTCGAGAATCGCAGCGCGGACCGGCGTTTCGCGTGCGCAGTCGCGCGGGATGGGCGATCTGTGCGTAGCGAAGCGCGGGTAACCGATCCAGATCCGCTCGGTCCCCCTGCGAATTCGTAGATCGGCCTGACTCGCGGGGCGCGAGCCGCCTATCCGCGTGGTGGTTACCTGCGGACCGGCGCGCCGAGCCCGAGCCGCTGATGATCGGCGAGCGTGCAGCGGTTCTGCACCACCGTGATCCCCGCTGCTTCGAGGATCTTCGCCGAGTCGTCATTCTTGATGCCGAGCTGGAACCACACGACCTTGGGCCGCGGCTGCATCGCGAGGATGTCCTCGACGTGCTCCGGGATCAGCTCGGGGAGGCGGAACACGTCGACGAGATCGACCGGCTCGCCGATCTCCGCGAGCGTCGCGCGCACCGGCTCACCGAGCAGCTCCCGGCCGCGAAACATCGGGTTGACCCCGATGATCCGGTAGCCCTCGTCGTGGAGGTACTCGGGGACATAGAACGCTGCCTTCTCGGGCTCCTCGTGGATCCCCAGGACCGCGATGGTCGGTGAGGTCGTCAAGATCTCTCGAAGCCGGGCGTCGTTGATCGTCGCCATGGTCCCACCATAGCGCACCGATCTTGGGCCCGGAACTGCCGGCGGTGCAACTCGTGAGGCCCGGCTGGCTGGTTTCGTCGAGCACCGACAGAATAGCCTTATGGGCCGGTTCGTTGCATGATGCGCACCTCATGCGTCGCTATCTCCTGTTCGCCGTGGCTGGGCTCGCGCTGGCCGCGGTCGATTCCCCCGACATCAAGGCCGACGGACCCGCCGCGCCGGCGCCCGCCAAGCCCGCTGCTCCCGAGCCTGCCAAGCTCGCCCCGCCGGCTCCCGCGCCCACCGCCGCCAAGGGGACGGAACTCGCGCCCGGTGGCCACGACTTCACCGCCGAGGGCAAGGCGCTGCTCGCGGTCGGCGCGTGCGGCGACGTCGCCCCGCCGGCGGGGTTCGATCCCAAGGTGCTCGCCGCGCACTGCGACATCATCAAGAAGGCGCAGGATGATTACCTCGCGCAGTGGGTCAAGCCGGCGCGCGAGTTCTTCGCCGCGCACGTCCCGGCCGACGCCCCCAAGAAGGTCGTGTATCCGTTCGCGGGCGGCGATCTGTCGACCGCGCTCACCGTCTACCCGGACGCCGACGAGATCACGACGATCTCGCTCGAGCCGGCCGGCGATCCGCGCGACCTCGCCGAGCTCAAGGGCCACGACCTCGACGCCGCGCTCAAGAAGGTCGAGTACGAGCTGAAGTTCCTGTACCGGGTCAACTTCAGCAACACGATCAACATGATCGATGCGATGCGCGAAGGCTCGCTGCCGACCCAGCTGATCTTCGGCCTGTCGGCGCTCAAGATCCACGGCTACGAAGTCGTGGCGCTGCGGTTCTTCAAGCTCGACCCCGACGGCAAGATCCAGTACCTCACCGACGCCGACGTCAGCGCCGCGCCCGCGCCGTCCAAGGCCAAGCCGACGACCCGCAACCGGATCTTCTCGAACGTCGAGATCCAGTTCAAGCGGCCGGGCGGCCGGACCCAGGTCTACCGCCACATCCAGCAGAACCTCGACAACGAGCACCTCAAGGCCGATCCGCGGACCCTGCGCTACCTCGAGACCAAGGGCCCGATCTCGGGGATGACCAAGGCGGCTAGCTACCTCCTGTCGTGGGACTCGTTCTCGCTGATGCGCGACTACCTGACCAGCCACGTGGTCTGGATGGTGTCGGACGCGACCGGCGTGGCGCCCAAGTGGGGCAAGCCGGCGGGCTACGAGTACGAGACCTACGGCGCGTTCGTCGGCCCGCACATCCCGGCCGGCGGCAGCATCGCCAAGGACTGGCGCGCCGAGTTCGACGTCGAGCCCAAGCGCGATCTGGCGTTCCGGTTCGGCTACTACGACAAGAAGAACGCGAACCACTTGATCATCATGCGCAAGAAGAAGGGCTAGCGATCTTCTCGGCTGGGCTCGGCGTGCTTGGGGCCCGGCTCGCCGGGATCGGGGTGCTCAGCGCACCGCGAGGCCGGCCGCGAACGTCGGCAGGTTCGCCAGCACCGGCATCGCCGTCAGGTTGCCGCTCGGGTCGATCGCGAACGGGTGGATCGAGTGGTCGCCGCCCGACAGCGAGTACAGGAACCCGTGATCCGGGGACACCGCCACGTCGTTGGCGCCGGCGCCGGTCATCGCGGTGATGCCGGTCTTGTCGTGCAGGGTCAGGACGCCGGTCTCGGACACGGTGAGCCCGGTGATGTTCGCGCTCGCCGCGTTGGCGACGTACGCGTAGCCGCCGGCGCTGACGATCCAGCACGCCGCGCCCTGCAGGGTGGCGAGCTTCGAGGTGATCGGGGTCAGCGCGCCGGTATCCGAGATCGAGTACGAGCTGGCCGATGAGCCGGTCGCGCTGCCGTCGCCGACCTCGGCGACGAGCAGGAAGCCCTCGGGGCTCCAGTCGAACGCGAACGGCTGCATGCCGACCGAGGCCTGGAAGCTGCCGGCCTGCGCGACGCCGTCGACCAGCTTGAAGGTGTCGAGCTTGCTGGCGATCCGCTCGACGACCAGGACGTAGTCACCGGTCGGCGAGAACCCGATGTCGGTCGGGTGGACGTCGGTGGTCGCGCTCAGCGGCCGGGTCGAGCCGGCGATCGGCGTCAGCGTGGCGCCGGCGACCTTGAACCCGGTGATGTTCGCGCCGACCTGCGCCGCGTTGATGTCGCCGTAGTTGACGACGTAGACGATGTCGCCGTGCACCGCGATGCTGACCGGCTTGACGCCGCCCGAGGCGACGGTCGACATCATGGTCAGCGTGCCGTCCTCGGCGAGCGCGAGCATCGAGATCGTGTTGTCGCCCGGGTTGACCGCGAAGAACCGCTGCGACGCATCGTCGAACACCAGCGCGCCCTGGCTGCCGATACCGGCGCTGAGGCCCTTGCCGGTGGTGGCATACGTGCCGTTGCGGCTGAGGTTACCGTTCGAGGCGCGCAGCCAGTCCGAGACCTGGTTGCCGCCGGTCGTGTTGGTCAGCGTGTACAGCGCGGGCAGTGCGCGCTCGGGACCGGTGGCGCCGGTGGCGCCGGCCGCACCCGCGGCCCCTGCTGCGCCGTCGGTGCCGGCCGCGCCGGCCGCGCCGTCGGTGCCGTCCATGCCGGCTTTTCCATCGGTCGCGCAGCCGACGAGCGCCAGCGACATCCCTGCAGCAAAAAATCCAAGCTTGCTCATATTCATATGACCTCCAATGATTGGCGCTCGATTCCATCGGACCGTCTCATACGGGCCTGAGATACGACCGAGCACCCGCCTTACGAACCGCTCGCGCGGCGGTTACGGCTGGCGATCAATTCTCGATCGCAGATCGATCTCATCTCGCCCCTCATCTCGCTCCGGTCGCCCCGGTCGCTCCGGTCGCTCCGGTCGCTCTGGGGCGATCGACCCCGAGGTGGGCGCCGGCGCTCGACGCATGCGCGACGTGCTGAGCGCGAGTCGTTACAGCGTGGACAGGTGCACGGCGTACGCGGCGATCCGCCTGTGGATCCGCGCGCCGAGCACGACACTCGCTGCGCCGAGCGTGCTCGCGATCTCGATCGCCTCGTCGCGGTAGCGCAGCCGCTTGTCGATCGACCACGAGCGCGGTGGCGGCGCGAGGTTCGTGATCCGATCCGCGAGCTTCACCATCCAGACCTCGCGTGGCTGGGCGAGGATCCGCCGCAGGCTGTCCGCCATCTGGTCGGGCCTGGCCAGCGCGCTGTCCTTGCTGAGCGCGCGCACGCCGTCGGCGATCGCCGGACCGAACCGCTCGGCGAGCTCGGCGTGCGACGTGCCGGTGTCCTCGATCGTGTCGTGGAGCAGCGCGCAGCCGACGGCGAGGTCGGCGTCGAACCCGGGCTCGAGCGCGGCGATCGTCTCGGCCGCGACCGACACGACATGCACGAGGTACGGGTGCTCGGAGCCGGGGACGCGCTGGGCGTGGTGACGCTCGGCGGCGAACCGCAGTGCGGCGACATAGCGCTCGGGGTCGATCATGCGGGCAATGTAGCCTCGGAAAGTGACGAAGATCGAGGTGAAGTTTTTGCTGGACTGTACGAATGAAACCGGGGTGCAGTGCGCCGATCTCTGGCCGTGTAGGCAGTCTCGCGATAGTTGGAATGTCGTCGATGAAGGCGGATCTCACGGCGGCCTTCCTGTAGTTTTTTGGCGTGGTGGCTGGATTCTGTCCTCGGTGCAATGGCGCGCTCGCGCTGCATGAAGGGCGGCCGTTCGTCAACGCCGACGGGGTCGTCGAGCTGTGGCACGCGGTGTGTTTCGACGACCGCGACGCGCTCGTCACGCGGTCGACGCCGGCGGACTTCCTGCCCACGCCGCCGACGCCGCGGCTGGTCCGGATCCTCGGCGGTGCGGTCGCCGGCTCGATGCTGGTCGCGATGGTGATCGGCCACTGGACGTGGGGCGAGATGGCGCCGCCGCCGGCGACCTCGCTCGCGAACGTCGACCTGTCGGCGCCGGCCGAGCCGATCGCGCTCCGCACGTTCGACACCGCGCACGAGCGCGCGCCGGCCCGCCTGGTCACGGTCGAGACCGAGATCGAAGCGCGCTACGAGGTCCCGGCGTCGAACGGCGTCCGGATCGACGAGGCGTTCCCCACGCTGCGCGCATGGACCCACCCGGTCACCGGGACCGCCGAGCTGATGCCGCCGCAGTCCGGCCGGCATTTTGGCGCGCCGCGGGCCGGCATCGAGCGCGCCGAGTGCGGTGAGGGTCACTGCGGGATCGACCTCGACGGCCCGCGCGGCCGGCCGATCGTCGCGGTCGCCGGCGGCACCGTCGTGCGCGTCGAGCTCAGCGAGCTCGGGCTCGATGGCCGCAGCGGCCGCTATGTCCGGATCGAGCACGACGACGGCACGCTGACCGCGTACATGCACATGGACGACGTCGCGAACGTCCACGTCGGCGAGCGCGTCACCGCCGGCCAGTATGTCGGCACGCTCGGCGCCTCGGCCGTGTACCAGTCGGTGCCGCACCTGCACTTCAGCCTCGAGCTGCCGCGCCACCCCGGCCTGCACGGCGACAACACCGATACCTACTACGTCGATCCGGCGCCGTTCCTCGTGCGCTCGACGGTCGCCACCAGGCCGGCGTCCGGCATGCCGGCCGACTCGCCGCGCACGCGCCGGCACGAGATCAAGCCGGCGTTCTAGTCAGCGCGAATCATCGCGCAATTGCGCTGCCCGGCGCCGGACCTTGGCGCGCACCCGGCAAGCTCACCACGAGTGCAGATCGTCGGCCGTGCCCGGCTTGTGATCCGGGCCGGCCGAGACCACCCCGAAGCCGTGTGCCGCCGGCGGCGCGCTCGCCCCGCACACCATCGTGATCGGCGTCCCCCACGAGTCGTTCATGTCCTCGTTGTTCATGAACGGGTTGAGCTCGGCGATCGTCTCCGGGCAGTCCTTCTCGGGGTGGCTCGTCGACCACGACGGATACGCCTGGTACGCGAACATCTTGAGCTTCATCGCCGTGGTCTTGTCCTTCGATGACGCGAACATCTCCATGACCTTGGGCCCGACGAGCAACCCCATCACGAGCGCGAGGATCGCGAGCACGATCATGATCTCGAGCAGGGTCATGCCGCGCTGCGCGCGACGGAGCGAGCCCCGGAACGAACGGGGGAACGAACGGCGAAACGACGAACGGAACGAACCAACAGACGAACGGACAGACGAACAGATCGAATGCATGACGGTCTCCTTTTGGCGCAGTGGCACGCACCGCGAACGGCGATGTGCCAAACGTGCACGACCTTGACGAGCACGACGGGCGTCGGCAGCGTTGCCAACTACCAGCAATCGAAGCTCGAACCGATCCGAAGCAGAGGATCGGGGGCGTTGCGCGATCAGGTGCACGACGGTGGACGCTGCACCGACAAGGCCATCGATCGCCTCGCGAAGCGCTCGGCTATACGGACCGGACGCGCTCGCAAGCTCGCGCTAGCGACGAGCGAGCGGTGAAATAGCCCCCGCGATCGACGCGTTGTTCTGGATCGCGCGCTCGCAGCTCGGGGCCGCGCGGCTTACTGCTTCGCGTGCTCGGCGAGCACGTCGGCGACGCACAGCGTGAGCTTGCGGGCGGTCGGCAGGTGCAGGAACTCGTTCGGGCCGTGCGCGTTGGAGTTCGGGCCGAGCACGCCGGTGATGCAGAACTGCGCCTTGGGGAACTTCTCGCCCAGCATGTACATGAACGGGATCGTGCCGCCCTCGCCCATGTACATCGACGGCTTCCCGAAGTGACGCTGCGAGGCGGCGTCGAGCGCCTGCTCGAGCCACGGCGAGATCGGGGGCGCGTCCCAGCCCGCGTTGGCGCTGACGTCGGTGAACGAGACCTTGGCGCCGTACGGCGGATCGTTCTCGAGCGCGTGCTGGATCGCGTCGGCGGCGACCTGGGGATCGACGCGCGGCGGGATCCGCAGCGACAGCTTGAGCCGGGTGAACGGCCGCAGCACGTTGCCGGCGCTGCCGATCGTCGGCCAGCCGTCGGCGCCGGTGATCGCCAGGGTCGGGCGCCAGGTCCGGTTGAGGATCAGCTCGACCACGTCGTGGGTGATCGGCGCCACGCCCGGCTGCAGCGGGAACTTGCTGAAGACTTCTTTGCCGACGACCTGCGCGGTGCGCTCGGCCTGCAGGATGCGCTGGCGCGGGATCTCGGTCGCCAGCGCGGCGAGCTTGAGCTGCCCGGTGTGGCTGTCTTCCAGCCGGTCGAGCAGCTGGCGCACCACGCGCTCGCTCGACGCGATCACGCCGGTGCCGTCGCCCGAGTGCACGCCCTCGGTCAGCAGCGAGACCTCGAGGTTGCCGGTGATGTTGCCGCGCAGCGACGTCGTCGACCACAGCTGGTCGTAGTTGGCGCACCCCGAGTCGAGGCACACCACGAGCGACAGCTGGCCGATCCGTGGCGCCAGGTGATCGATGTACGCCGGCAGGTCGTAGCTGCCGCTCTCCTCGCACGCCTCGATCAGCACCACGCAGCGCGCGTGCGGGATGTTCTCGCGGCGCAGGGCGTTGATCGCGGTCAGCGATGCGAAGATCGAATAGCCATCGTCCGCGCCGCCGCGGCCGTACAGCTTGTCGCCCTCGATCACCGGCTGCCACGGCCCGAGCCCCTCGCGCCAGCCGGTCATCTCGGGCTGCTTGTCGAGGTGGCCGTACAGCATCACGGTGTCGCCGGCGCGGCCGCCGGTCGCCGGGATGTCCATGAAGATAACGGGAGTGCGCTCGCCGAGCCGGACGACCTCGAGCGTGGCGCCCTTGGGCAGCTGGCCGCGCGCCCAGCCGGCGAGCAGCTCGGTCGCCTTGTCCATGTGACCATTCGCGCGCCAGTCGGGATCGAACATCGCCGACTTGTTGGGAATCTTGATGTAATCGACGAGCGTGGGCACGATCGACGATGCGAACAATTCTTCGGTCCACTTCGTGGCGGATGCGTCGACAGACATGCGCGGACTCTACGCCGCACGGCCGGGGTTTGGCGTCTTCGGGGGACGGGTTTGGGGGGCGGGTTTGGGTTACGCTTGGCTAGATCTGCGGGACTGCTGCGAAACCTGCCCGAAATTGCGGGCTGCAACGGACGGCTCCGGGCGCTACACAGCGGGACAGGCTCTCGTACTATTGGAGGCATGGTGATCCGGCTGTCGGACGAAAACAAACCCCCCGCTCCCCCGAAGCGGGACCGCGAACGGCAGACGGGGCTGGTGCTCGACGAACGCACGCGCACCAAGAAGCCCCCGATGTACAAGGTGCTGCTGCACAACGACGACTACACGACGCGCGAGTTCGTCGTCTGGGTGCTGCAGACCGTGTTCCACAAGAGCGAGAGCGACGCGGTCGCGATCATGAGCCACGTCCACAACAACGGCGTGGGCGTCGCCGGCGTCTACACGTTCGAGGTCGCCGAGACCAAGGTCACCAAGACGACCCACCTCGCCAAGGCCCAGCAGTTCCCGCTCCAGCTCTCGATCGAACCGACCGAGTAGGTCAAAAGGTTGCGCCATGCTTTCACCCGAGCTCCAAGCCACGCTGCAGCGCGCCGTCGATGACGTCCGTGGCCGGCGCCACGAGTACCTGACCCTGGAGCACCTGCTCCTATCGATCCTCGACGACCCGAGCGGCGTGGACATCGTCGTCAAGTGCGGCGGCGACGTCGACAAGCTGCGCGGCGATCTCGAGCGGTTCCTCGACGAGCAGGTCGACGAGCTGCCCGAGGGCGAGGAGAGCGGGCCGGACCAGACGCTCGCGTTCCAGCGCGTGCTGCAGCGCGCCGCGATGCACGTCCAGGCGGCGGGCCGCCAGCAGATGACGACCGGCAACGTGATCGCCTCGATGTTCCGCGAGCGCGACTCGCACGCGGTCTACCTGCTCGAGAAGCAGGGCGTGTCGCGGTTCGACGTCATCAATTACATCTCGCACGGCGTGTCCAAGGTCGAGACCGGCGGCCCGGTGGTCCAGCGCACCCCGCGCGGGGTCGAGGACGACGGCGCCGAGGATCAAAAAGTGGCCAACCCGCTCGAGAGCTTCTGCGTCGATCTCACCCAGCGCGCGCGCGAGGGCAAGATCGACCCGCTGATCGGCCGCGCCAACGAGCTCGAGCGCATCGTTCAGGTGCTGTCGCGCCGGCGCAAGAACAACCCGCTGCTGATCGGCGAGCCCGGCGTCGGCAAGACCGCGCTGGCCGAGGGCCTCGCGCTGCGGATCATCGACGGCAAGGTCCCCGGGCCGCTCTCCGACGCCAAGGTCTACTCGCTCGACATGACCGCGGTGCTCGCCGGCACGCGCTACCGCGGCGACTTCGAGGAGCGGCTCAAGGCCGTGATGAAGGTCCTGATCGCCGACCCCAAGGCGATCCTGTTCATCGACGAGATCCACAACATCATCGGCGCCGGCGCGACCAGCGGCGGCACGATGGACGCGGCGAACATCCTGAAGCCGCCGCTGGCCAACGGCGAGCTGCGCTGCATCGGCTCGACCACGTTCAAGGACTACCGCCAGGCGTTCGAGCGCGACCGCGCGCTGGCCCGCCGGTTCCAGCGGATCGATGTCGGCGAGCCCACGGTGCCCGAGGCGATCGAGATCCTGAAGGGCCTCAAGTCGCGCTACGAGGACCACCACAACGTCAAGTACAGCGATCCGGCGATCGAGGCCGCGGTCGAGCTGTCGGCGCGCCACATCAGCGACTCGCACCTGCCCGATAAGGCGATCGACGTGATCGACGAGGCCGGCGCGCGGGCGCGGCTGATGCCCGATGACCAGCGCCCCGACGTGATCCGCCCGGCGCAGATCGAAGAGATCGTCTCGAAGATCGCGCGGATCCCGATGCGGTCGGTGTCGACCCAGGACAAGAAGAAGCTCGCCGACCTCGATGTCGAGCTCAAGCGGATGATCTTCGGCCAGGACCCGGCGATCGATCAGCTCGCCACGGTGATCAAGCTGTCGCGCGCCGGGCTCGGCAGCCCGAACAAGCCGACCGGCAGCTTCCTGTTCGCGGGCCCGACCGGCGTCGGCAAGACCGAGCTGGCCAAGCAGCTCGCCGCCGTGCTCGGCGTCGAGTTCATCCGGTTCGACATGTCGGAGTACATGGAGAAGCACACGGTGTCGCGCCTGATCGGTGCGCCGCCGGGCTACGTCGGGTTCGATCAGGGCGGCCAGCTGACCGACGCGATCAACAAGCACCCGTACTCGGTCGTCCTGCTGGACGAGATCGAGAAGGCGCACCCCGACATCTACAACATCCTGCTCCAGGTCATGGACCATGCGACCCTGACCGATAACAACGGCCGCAAGAGCGACTTCCGCAACGTCATCCTGATCATGAGCAGCAACGCGGGGAGCCGCGAGATGGCGCTGGGCAAGATCGGGTTCGGCGACTCGATCGCCGATGGCAAGGACGGCAAGAAGGCGCTCGAGCGCGTGTTCACCCCCGAGTTCCGCAACCGGCTCGATGCCACGGTGATCTTCGGCGCGCTGCCGGTCGAGGTGATCCGCAAGGTCGCGCGCAAGTTCCTCGACGAGCTCGATGGCCAGCTCGCGGAGAAGAAGGTCCAGCTCGAGGTCAGTCCGGCGGCGCTCGACTGGTTCGTGGAGCACGGCTACGACAAGGCGATGGGCGCCCGGCCGATGGCGCGGCTGGTCCAGGCCACGCTCAAGGGCCCGCTGGCCAACGAGATCCTGTTCGGCAAGCTGGCCAGCGGCGGCACGGCGCGCATCGACCTCAAGGACGGCGCGATCGACATCGTCTGCGAGCCGGCCAAGGCCGAGCCCGACGGCGCCGAAGCCAACTGAGCCGCGGCGTGCGGGCAGGGCGGCGGCCGGCGCGGCCGGCGCGGGGAGAGGGTCGGTGGTGTCCGTGGCGGTCCGGAGTGCGGCGCAAGTCACTCCGGAATTCCAGTCTGGCTACACCTCTGAAATCCGCCTGGACAACGAAATGTCCACCCTGGAACTGGCTGGGTGCAGGTGAAATGGGGTGATCTCCCCAGTAAATTCAAATAATTAACGGCGTGCAGAGTTGGCTTCGAGCGTGCACAAAGGCTCGGGCATGAAGGCACTCGCAATCGTCTCGGTCGGTGGGCTGCTCACGCTGGGCGCCGGTTGCGCGGGCGATGACGGTGCGGACGAGTCGGCGCAGATGGACGAGGTGGTGGCGGCGCACTGCGACCGGAACAACCAGCTGCCGAACAACCTGCCGATCCGGGACGCGAGCGGCGAGTTCGCGACGATCAGCGCGAACGGGTCGATCGACCTGAACAACGAGTTCTTTCAGGACCTGGGGACGAACGGCCGGCGCTGCGTGAGCTGCCACGTGCCGACGGTGGGGTGGACGATCACGCCGGCGCAGCTCAAGGCGACGTTC
>DATBBB010000020.1:0-3199 GCA_036271215.1 Kofleriaceae bacterium
GTCCGCAGCGCCGCGTGCCGCCGCACCACTTCCGCCACGCTCCGCCCCAGCGCCGCGACATCTAGCCGCCCGTCCAGCCGGATCGCCGTCGCCAGGTGATACGCAGCGCTCCCGGGCTCCAGCTCGTCCAGGAACCACAGCCGCTCCTGCGCGAACGACGCCGGTGACGGCCCCGTGCTCGGCGCCCGCGCGACGATCGGCGGCGCCGCCGCACCTGCCGCGCCCTCGGCCTCGGTGTCGTCGAGCCGCTGCGCCAGCGCCTCGATGGTCGGCGCCTCGAACAGCACGCGCAGCGAGATCTCGGTCGCCAGCTGCTTGCGGATCCGCGACACGACCTGGGTCGCGAGCAGCGAGTGGCCGCCGAGCTCGAAGAAGTTGTCGGATACGCCGATCCGATCGATCCGCAGCACGTCGCGCCAGATCTCGGCCAGCGCGACTTCCCGCGGCGTGCGCGGCGCGATGTACACGCTGCCCTGCTCGGTGCCGTCGGGCTCGGGCAGCGAGCGGCGATCGACCTTGCCGCTCGGGGTCAGCGGCAGCGCGTCGAGCACCACGAACATGCTCGGCACCATGTACTCGGGCAGCCGGTCCTTGAGCTCGTCGCGCAGCGCGCGCGGGTCGAGCGCCACGCCCGGTCGCGGCACCACGTAGCCGATCAGCTGCTTGAGCCCGGGCCGGACCTCGCGCACCACCGCCGATGCCGCGCCGACCGCGGGCAGGCCCATGATCGCCTGCTCGATCTCCGCCAGCTCGATCCGGAACCCGCGGATCTTGACCTGGTGATCCGAGCGCCCGAGGTACTCGATGTTGCCGTCGGGCAGGTAGCGCGCGATGTCGCCGGTGCGGTACATCCGCGCGCCCGGCGCGGGCCCACCGGCTCTGCTGCCGGCTCCGCTGCCGGCTCCGCTGCCGGCTCCGCTGAATGGATTCGGCACGAAGCGCTCGGCGGTCAGGTCGCCGCGCCGCCAGTAGCAGCGCGCGAGGTTCGCCCCGGCGATGTACAGATCGCCGGCCACGCCGATCGGCACCGGCGCGAGCCGCGCGTCGAGCACGTACATCTGGGTGTTGAACATCGGCACGCCGATCGGCGGCAGCTTCGGCCATCGCCGCGAGTCGCCGGTCAGCCGGTAGCCGGTCACGAAGTGGCTCTCGGTCGGCCCGTATTGATTGTGCAGCAGGCAGTCCGGGATCTGCTGGAACAGCTCGACGACCTCGGACGTGATCTGCAGCTGCTCGCCGCCGCACACGATCTCGCGCAGCGGCGGTGGGCCCTTGTCGCGCGCCGCATCGGCGATCCCGTGGAGCGCGACGAACGGGATGAACACGCGGGCCACGCGGTCGCGCGCGATCACCGCCAGCAGCTGGATCGGATCGCGGCGCGCGTCCTCGCTGATCAGGACCAGCGTGCCGCCGGCCGCCCAGGTCGAGAACAGCTCGTCGTAGCAGACGTCGAAGCTGAGCGGCGAGAACTGCAGCGTGCGCGCGCCGACCCCGAGCGCCGACTCGGTGAGCTGCCACTGCACGAGGTTGGTCAGCATCTCGTGCGGCAGCGCCGCGCCCTTGGGCACGCCGGTCGAGCCCGAGGTGTAGATCACGTAACACAGCCCATCGATGCCGACCTGCGGCGGTAGATCGCCGGCGCTCCGGGTGCCGAACACCAGGTCGTCCATGCAGACGATCCGCGCGCCGGTGCCGCCGATCCGCGGCACCAGCGGCGTCTGGGTCACGATGACCGGGGCGCGCGCGTCCTCGGCCATGAACCGGATCCGCTCGGTCGGATAGCTCGGGTCCATCGGCACCACGGCCGCGCCGGCCTTGAGGATCGCGAGCACCGCGATCGGCACGTCGAGCGAGCGCTCGAGGCACATCCCGACCAGCGAGTGCGGCGTCACGCCGAGCTGCTGCAGGTGGCGCGCGAGCTCGTTCGATCGCCGGTGCAGCGCGGCGTAGCTCAGCGCCGCATCGCCGAACACCACGGCGAGCTCGTCGGGGTGGCGCGCCGCCGACTCCTCGAACAGGTGGTGGACCGGGACCGGCCGGAACGCACGCGCGGTGGCGTTCCAGCCGTCCACGATCGCGCGCCGCTCGGCGTCCGATAGCAGCGGGACCTCGGCCACGCCCAGCGCCGGGCTCGCGACCACGGCGTCGAGCACGTGCTCGAAGCAGCCGGCGAGCCGCGCGATCGTCGCGCGATCGAAGATGTCGGCGTTGAGCTCCCAGCGCGCGGTGTACCCGGAGGGCCCCGGGATCAGCTCGAGGAACAGCTCGAACTTCGCGGTGCTCGACGGCAGCTCCAGCGAGCGCGCGGTGAGCCCATCGAGCGCAAACACCGGCGCCGGCGTGTTCTGCAGCGCGAACAGCACCTGGAACACCGGCGACCGGCTCAGGTCCCGCGGCACCGCCAGCGCCTCCACCACCCGCTCGAACGGTAGATCCTGGTGCGCGTACGCTCCCAGCGTCGCGTCCTTCACCCGCCTCACCAGCGCCGCGAACGTCGGATCCCCCGAGACGTCGGTCCGGATCGCCAGCGTGTTGATGAACAGCCCGATCAGCGGCTCGACCTCCGCCCGCGTCCGGTTCGCGATCGGCGTCCCGACGATCAAGTCCCGCGCCCCCGTGTACCGGCTCAGCACCACGTTGAACGCTGCCAGCAGCACCATGAACGGCGTCGCCCCGAGCTCCTGGCTCACCGCATCGACCCGCCCCGACCGCGCCTTGCCCAGCGCGCGCTCGACGGTCGCGCCCCGGAACGTCTGGAGCGCCGGCCGCGGCCGGTCCGCCGGCAGCTCGAGCACCAGCGGCGCGCCCGCCAGCTGCCCCGTCCAGTACGCCGTCTGGCGCGCCAGCTCCGCGCCCGCCAGGTATCCCCGCTGCCACGCCGCGTAGTCCGCGTACTGGATCGCCAGCACCGGCAGCGGTGATTCGCGCCCCTCCGGCCCCGCCGCATACGCCTCGTACAGCGCCATGACCTCCCGGATCAGCACCCCGATCGACCATCCGTCGCTCACGATGTGGTGCATCGTGAACAGCGCCACGTGGTGGGTCTCCGACACCACCAGCAGCCGCGCCCGCAATAGTGGCCCGGTCCCCAGCGCGAACGGCGCCTGTGCCTCGCGCTCGGCCTCGGCCCGCACACGCGCCTCGTCCGCCCCCCGGACATCCTCCACCGTCATCGCCACGGCCATCGATCCCGGCACCG
>DATBBB010000021.1:0-19605 GCA_036271215.1 Kofleriaceae bacterium
GAGATCTTTCCAGCCGATCAGCACATGCTTGACCGTGACCTCGGGCGCGGTCTCGGTGCGCGCGAGGATGTCCTTGCTGTCGATGTCCTTGGCCGGCGCCGGCGGCGCGGGCGGCGGCATCACGGCCGGCCCACTCGAGCCTGGCCCCGGAGACCTATCGGCGGTCGGCGCCGAGCCCGAACCAGCCGCCGGTTTGGTCTTGTTGTCGGTGGAAGCCTTCTGACAGCCGACAACGCCGGTCAGAAGGACGAGTGTGGCAACAATGAGGTGCCGGTGGTTACGCATGGGCGGGGGCATCCTAACCCCAGAGCTCACCTGATTTGCCCCGCCGCGCGGCGCAGTTTCGCGATCTCCTGGCCCCGCTGCGCCGATCCGTCACAGGGGCGCCATCGCGGAACCGCCCGCCGCGCGCCGTCACATTGTGGCGCCGGCGACCAGTGGAAGCGCGCTAGTACCTCGTCGGAGAACCGCCGACTTTGCTCGCGCGCGTGGCACGCCGGTTGTAGCAGGCATGACTCATGCGGTCACTCGTCGTTGGCAATTCAAACCTTTCGGCGAACCTCCCCGTGACCGCGATCGCCACCCCGGCCGCATCACCGGCCTGCTCGCGATTCGAATACATGCGCGGCGCGGTCGCCAGCCCGATCTGCATGTCGGTCGCGGCGTTCGCCGGCTGCGTCGGCCTGGGCTACGCCGGCCTGCTCGGCGCGATGCTGGCGGTCGTGTGTGTGATCGCGGTCAGCGTCCATGCCGCGAGCTACCGCATGGTGCGGGCGTACGTCGATGACCAGGCGCGCGCCCGGGCGCGGGCCCACCGCGAGTGCCAGCGGCTCAAGCGGCTGCGCCCGGCCGGCGGCGCGCGCCAGCAGCACTACAATGAGCTGCGCCTACTGGTCGAACAGGTCGAGCAGCTCGACGCGTGCGACGCCGAGCGGTTCGAGCTGCAGGACCTGCTCGATCACTTCGTCGATCTCGTGGTCCACCACCAGCGCTGCGTCAACGCGCTCCGGATCGCCGGCGCCAGCTCGCTGCCGCTCGGGCCGGCCGGGCCGGCCGGGCCGGCCGGGCCGGCCGAGCCGGCCGAGCCGACCGGATCGACCGGGCTGAATGGGCTGGCCGGGCTGGCCGGGCTGGCCGGGCCGACCGGGATCGCGGTGATCGACACCACCCGCTCTCCGCGCGACACCACCCGCTCTCCGCGCCGCCGCGACATCCTGCAGCGCCGGCTGCAGCACCGCGACGAGTGCCTGCGCCGGATGGAGCAGCTGACCGACGAGCTCGAGGGCATCGACGAGCTGATCCGGCTGATCGTGCAGCGCGCGGCCGCCGCGCCTCCCACCGGCGTCGAGCTGGACCGCGAGCTGGACCGCCGGCTGTGGGAGCTCGACGAGGTCGACGCGGCGATGCGCCAGCTGTCGGCGTGACGGCCGGGTCCGGCGCCACTATTGACCCTATTTCAATAGCGCGCTAGCCTGTGCGTCATGGCTCACCAGCTGACCGCGATCATCGTCGGTGCGGGGTTCTCCGGGTTGTGCACGGGGATCGAGCTCCGGCGCGCCGGGATCGAGGACTTCGCGATCCTCGAGCAGGCGGACGGGGTCGGCGGCACGTGGCGCGCAAACACCTACCCCGGCGCCGCGTGCGATATCCCCTCGCACCTGTACTCGTACTCGTTCGAGCCCAACCCGCGGTGGTCGCACGCGTACAGCGGCCAGCCGGAGATCCTGGCGTACCTCGAGCACTGCGCCGATGCCTACGGCCTCCGGCCGCACCTGCAGCTCGGCACCCGGGTCACCCGCGCGGCGTACGACGATGCCAGCGCGACCTGGACGGTCACCGCGGTCGGGCCGCACGGCGAGACCGCGCTCACCGCCCGCGCGCTGATCCTCGGCAACGGCGCGCTGTACCTGCCGGCGATCCCGGAGCTGCCCGGGCGCGAGCGGTTCGCCGGCACGGCGTTCCACTCGGCGCGCTGGGACCACGGCTATCCGCTCGACGGCAAGCGCGTCGCCGTGATCGGCACCGGCGCGAGCACGATCCAGTTCCTGCCCCGGATCGCGCCGCGCGTCGCCCACGCCGCGGTGTTCCAGCGCACGCCGCCGTGGGTCGTGCCCAAGACCGACCGGCCGATCTCGCGCGGCGAGCAGTGGCTGTTCGAGCACGTGCCCGGCGCCCACTGGCTGCGCCGCACCGGGCTGTACTGGCGGCTCGAGGCCCGCGTGCTCGGGTTCGCGTTCGCGCCGCGCATCAACCAGCTCGCCGAGCACCTGGTCCGCCGCCACCTGCAGCGCAGCGTGGCCGATCCCGCGCTGCGCCGCCGGCTCACCCCGAGCTACCGGCTCGGCTGCAAGCGCGTGCTGATCTCCAACGACTACTACCCGGCGCTCGGCCGCGACAACGTCGCGCTCGTCACCGATCCGATCGCCGCGATCGAGCCGTCCGGAATCCGGACCGCCGGCGCCGTGCTCCACGAGGTCGACGCGATCATCTACGGCACCGGATTCAAGGTCGTCGACTACCTCTCGGCGATGCAGATCCTCGGCACCGGCGGCCGCGAGCTCAACGCCGAGTGGCGCACCGGCGTCCGCAACTTCCTCGGGATCAACGTCTCGGGGTTCCCCAACCTGTTCCTGCTGATGGGGCCGAACACGGGCCTGGGCCACAACTCGATGATCTTCATGATCGAGGCCCAGGCGCGCTACACGGTCCAGGCGATCACCGCGATGCGGCGCGGCGCGCTGGCCGCGCTCGAGGTCCGGCCCGCCGTCGAGCAGGCGTTTCGCGCCGACCTCGCCCGCCAGCTCGAGCACACGGTGTGGACCTCGGGCTGCAACAGCTGGTACATGGCGCCCGACGGCGACGTCCTGCTGTGGCCCGGGTTCACGTTCGACTACTGGCGCCGGACCCGCACGGTCGATCTACGCAACTACGAGGTCCGCGCGGCGCGGCCCCCTATTTGTCAATCTCGCGCGTGATCATGTCCCAGCTGACGTAGGACTGGCCGTCGGTCGTGCAGGTGCCCTTGTCGCCCTTGAACGCGAACCCGGTCTCCTTGCCCTTGACGACCTCGATCGTCTTGAGCTTGCACACGGCCTTCTTCGACGCGGCGTCCGAGCAGTAGGCCGGCGCACCCTCGGTCACCGCGTTGGCGATGTTGCGGGCCTGCGCCATGTCGTCGGTGGTCTTCAGGCTGTCCGACACCGTGAAGTTCACGGTGCAGCCGCAGGCCGACTTGAGCTTGTCCTTGGCGGCCTTCACGGCCGGCTGGACCTCGTTGGTCATGTAGTCGCGCTCGGTCTTCCCGGCAAACGCGCTCAGCGAGACAAGCATCAATGCAGTTCCGATCAATACACTCTTCATCCGGTCACTCCTTCGTTGCGGCTTCGTTTACGGGCTTCGTTTACAGGCTTCGTTGCGGTGTCCCAAAGGCGAGCGCTGGGACTTAGGGTTTGTAGGCCTTGAGCAGGTCGTCGCGCTTCAGCTCCCCGGAGTCCTTCTCCGAGTACGTCAGCTGCAGCTCGGTGTTGGGCTTGGTCGGGTGGTAGAAGCTCCACCGGTTGTCGCGCGCGGACAGCAGCACCGAGCGGTACGTCTTGCTGCCTCGCTTCTTGTTGATGTAGACGTTCTTGTCGCCGTGGCCGAGATCCTCGAACAGGTAGAGCAGGCTCTTGCCCTCGAGGTCGCCGCCGAGGTTCTTGAAGTAGACGATCATCTCCTTGCCATCGTTGACCTCGAGCATGGCGACGATCTCGCCCTCGGGGCCCTTGTAGGCCTTGACCACGCCCGACGGCTTGGGTCCGGCGGCCGGCGTGGGATCGGCGTGCGCGATCCCGAACATCGCCATCACCGCGAACAGATAGACCGCGAGCTTCACGCTACTTGCTCCCCTTGCACGCCTTGACGAGCTTCTCCTCGAGCAGGATCTGGCACGCGTTGTCCGCCACCTGGGCGTCGCCGCTGTCCTTCTCCTCGAGGAAGTCCTTCTTGAACTCGCCGTCCTTGAGGCAGCGCTTCACGATGTTGCGCGTCTTCGCGTAGATCGGGTTGCCGTCGCGGCTGCGCCCGAGCCCGCGCAGGATCACCTCGTAGACCGCCATCTCGTTGCACGCCGCGATCGCGTAGTCGGCGAGCGGGCCGATCAGATCGAGCGACAGCTCGGGCGCGCTGAGCCGCTTGGTCGACTTCACGAACGCCAGGCCCTGATCCTTGTTCTTGGTCCCCGCGAGCAGCTTTGCCCCGGTGGCGACGCAGCGGACCTGGATCTCTTCCTGGGTCAGGAGCCGGGTCTGCGAGCCGGTATCGGTCTTCACCTGCTCGACCAGGTGATCGGTCTGCATGCACTGTTCGAACCCGTCGAGATCCTTGAATACGAAGACGTCGGCGGAAGCCGGGACCACGGTCCCGACGAGCACGAGCAAGATGAGGCAGGCTTTCACGGTGTTCCTTTCGTCACGGACGACGCGCTGTGAGTGCACAGTGCAGCCGGCGCAACGTGGGACTTTGGGCGGCTATTTCTTACAGCTGACCCCGAGCAAGCGAATCTGCCGTAGTCCCCGCGCTCCTGCGCCACACCATGGAGAGATCTAGCGCCCGCCTCACCCATTTCACCCCTCGAGATTCGATCTGGATCACATTCAACGGAAACCAACCGAGGCCAGCGCCGGCACATCACCGCGCTGCCAGGTCGGTCGCGCGACATCGCGACATCGCGACCGAGGCGCTCGGTCGATCACCGTCGGAGCGCTGTAAAGCAACGCTACAAGCGGTGTCGAGCCGGCCGACGTCTTGCATTTACCGCCCTCGTAGCTGATTGCACCTACTTACGAGGAAACTTATGCGCACGAATCTGTATCTCGCCCTGGCCGGTGCCTTGTTGATCCCCGCGGTTGCCTCGGCGCAGCCAAGCCCCAATGATCCGAGCACCACCTCGCCAACGCTCGCGCCGCCGCAGACCCCACAGACCCCGCAAACCCCGCAGACCCCGCAAACCCCGCAGGCGCCCGCCCCGGTGCAGGCCCCCCAGGCCCCCGCCGTGGTCATCAACCCGGCGCCCGTCGTTCCGGATCCGGCGACCTACGCGGCCACCGAGCCGCAGTACGAGGAGATCAGCGACACCTACAATGCGCCGATGTTCACCAGCGGCGCGCTGGTGTTCGCCGCCAGCTACGGCGCGTCGGTGATCGTCGCCGCCAACGACGATGGCCGCGGCAACAACCGGCTCTACGTCCCGGTCGTCGGGCCGTGGCTCGCGCTCAACGATCGCGGCTCGTGCGACATCACCAAGTCGAGCTGCGACCACGAGACCACCGCGAAGGTCCTGCTGGTCGCCGACGGCGTGTTCCAGGCCGCGGGCCTGATCGGCATGATCGACGGCATCCTGCAGCCGACGACCCACCGCGTGGTCAGCCGGACCGCCCGGCGCGACCCCGCGGTCCACGTCGCGCCGACGATGACCAACGGCAACCCCGGGCTCGCGGCGCTCGGCAAGTTCTAGGGCGTTCCAGCGCGTTCTAGCGCGTTCCGGCGCTACTTGACGTGGCCCGGGAACGACCCGGCCGCGCGCTTCAGCTGCAGATCGGCGAGCGCGACATCGAAGTGCGCCTGGGCGAGGCTGACCTCGGCCGAGACCAGCCCGTCCTGCGCCTGCAGCACGTCGAGCTGCTTGGCGGTGCCGGCCTCGTACTGCGCGCGGATCAACCGCAGGGTCTCGCGCGCCAGCTCGACCGCGCGCTGCGCGGCGGCGACGCCCTTGCGCTTGGTCGCGAGCGAGCCGTGCGCGTTGGCGACCTCGTCGCTCACCACGTCGCCGAGCGCCTCGAGCTGGACCTCGGCCGCGCGCTCCTGGGCCTCGGCGATCCGGCGCTGCGAGTCGCGCACGCCGCCGTCGAACACCGTCCAGTCGAGCGCCACGCCGACCGCCCACGAGTACTTGTCACCGGAGAACCCCGCGTAGTTCGACAGCGTGGCGCGGCCGAACGCCGACAGGGTCGGCGACCACCGCCACGCGCCGGCGCGCGCGTTGGCCTCGGCCTCGGCGATCGTCGCGTGCTCGGCGGCGATCTCGGGGCGGCGTGCGTGGGCATCGTTGACCAGCGCGTCGACCGCGCCGGGCTCGGCGGGCAGATCCTTGACGCCCTCGACCGTGACGCCTTCCTTGATGCCGAGCGCGGTCACCAGCGCGCGATACGCCGCGCTGCGCGCGGTCTCGGCCTCGAGCAGATCCTGGCTCGCGCGGATCAGCGCGGTCTCGGCGCGCGTGCTCTCGACCTGGTTGGCGAGCTCGGCGGCGACCCGCGCCTTCGCGACGTCGAAGGTCTCGGTCGCGACCTTGACCGCGTCCTGGCGCGCGACCACCAGCTCGTCGGTGCCGGCCGCGGCGAAGTACGCCTGCGCGACCGACAGCAGCACGCCGGCCTCGGTCACCTGGTACTGGGCCTGGGTGGCGTCGAGCCCGCGGTTGGCCGCCGCGATCCCGTAGTACGCCGACGGCGCGATCAGCGGGACCGATGCGTTGATCGATCCGTCGAGCTCTTCCTTCTTCGTGATCACCACGACCGGCACGTTCGCGAACTCGGCCTGGGTCTTGGCGACCGCGTCCTGCAGCGCGGCGGCCTCGGCGGCGTTGGTCGTCGTCGAGCTGATCGCGTTGGCCACGCCGAACGTCGGCGCCAGCAACTCCTGGAAGTCGAAGTCGACCTCCTTGTAGTTATGGGTATAGCGGCCGTCGACTCCCACCGTCGGCAGCAGCGCGCCGCGGGCCTGCGCGACCGCTTCGTTGGCGATCGCGATCCGCTCGCGCGCACCGCGCAGATCGCGATTGTGGGCGCGTGCGATGCTCAGCGCCTCCTCGAGCGTCAGGGTGCGGTCAGCGGACGCCAGGCTCGTGCTGGCCAGAAACAGCGCGCCAGCCAGCGCGCCCAGTCGGAACATCTTCGCCATTTCACGCGCGAGTTTGCATGCGAAGTGCCACCCGGGAAGTCGGTTTGACCACGATCAATCAAGGCATTATGCAAGTCGCTTGCGCCCGGCGGGGACCGGCTGTGTATGGCGATCCGACACCTATCTGCGTGAACCGACAACGCGTCCAGGAAATCCGAGGACTTCCAACGACTCACACCCGCGCCTCACGCACGGTCGCCGAGCACGCAGGACGTCGCATCGGCAACGACCGTTGCGAAGCCTGGCCTCATCCGGCTAGCTTCGACCAACGATCCCATGAACCACATCGATCCCAAGCTGACCCGCACCGACGCTGCCTGGCTCGAAGCGCACTGGATGCCGTTTACCGGCAACCGCCAGTTCAAAGCCAACCCGCGCATGCTGGTCGCCGCCGAGGGCGCGTACTACATCGACTCCGACGGCAAGAAGATCCTCGATGGGCTGTCGGGCCTGTGGTGCACCGGGCTCGGCCACGGCCGCCGCGAGATCGTCGAGGCGATCAGCCGCCAGGCCGCCACGCTCGACTATGCGCCGGCGTTCCAGTTCGGCCATCCGCAGTCGTTCGCGCTCGCCAACAAGATCAAGGATCTCACGCCGCCGGGCCTCGACTACGTGTTCTTCACCGGCTCGGGCTCCGAGTCGGCCGACACCTCGCTCAAGATGGCGCGCGCGTACTGGCGGGCCAAGGGCCAGGGCACCAAGACCCGGCTGATCGGCCGCGAGAAGGGCTACCACGGCGTCAACTTCGGCGGCATCTCGGTCGGCGGCATCGCCGGCAACCGCAAGACGTTCGGCCAGGCGATCGAAGCCGATCACCTGCCGCACACCCAGCTCGCGCTGACCGACAAGGCGGCGGCGTTCACCCGCGGCATGCCCAAGACCGGCGCCGAGCTCGCCAACGAGCTGCTGCGGCTGATCGCGCTGCACGACGCGTCGAACATCGCCGCGGTGATCGTCGAGCCGTTCGCGGGCTCGGCCGGCGTGGTGATCCCGCCCGTCGGCTATCTGCAGCGGCTGCGCGAGATCTGCACCGCGAACAACATCCTGTTGATCTTCGACGAGGTCATCACCGGGTTCGGGCGCTGCGGCGCGTACACCGGCGCGGCGGCGTTCGGCGTCACGCCCGACATCGCCAACTACGCCAAGCAGATCACCAACGGCACCCAGCCGCTCGGCGTCGTGGTCGCGAGCAAGGACATCTACGACGCCTTCATGTCGACCGGCGGCCCCGAGTACATGGTCGAGTTCCCGCACGGCTACACCTACTCCGCGCACCCGGTCGCGTGCGCCGCCGGCAACGCGGCGCTCGACCTGCTGGTCCAGGAGAAGGCCGTCGAGCGCGTCGCCGAGCTCGCGCCGTACTTCGAGAACGCCGTCCACGGCCTCAAGGGCAGCCCGCACGTCACCGACATCCGCAACTACGGCCTCGCCGCCGGCCTCACGATCGACCCGCTGCCCGGCGAGCCGGCCAAGCGGCCATTCGAGATCGCGATGAAGTGCCTCGCCAACGGGGTCTACGTCCGCTACGGCGGCGACACGATCCAGCTCGCCCCGCCGTTCATCATCGAGAAGCCCGAGATCGACCGCCTGGTCAGCGTGCTCGCCGACGCGCTCAAAGCCACCGCGTAGCCGCCATGCCCCACAAGGCGCAAGGCCCGTTCGACGTCAAGCTCACCCCGCAGCCGCGCGACGAGGCGGTCGGCGACCCCACGGTGGGCCGGATGGCGATCGACAAGCAGTTCCGCGGCGACCTCGACGCCACCAGCAAGGGCGAGATGCTCGCCTCGCGCTCGCCGGTCGACGGCTCCGCCGGCTACGTCGCGATCGAGCGCCTCACCGGCTCGCTCCACGGCCGGCGCGGCGCGTTCTCGCTGCAGCACACCGGCGTGATGACCCGCGGCACCCCGTCGCTCACCATCACCGTGATCCCCGACTCGGCCACCGACGCGCTGACCGGGCTGACCGGCACGATGGCGATCGTCATCGAAGCCGGCAAGCACTCGTACGTGCTCGACTACGAGCTGCCCGAAGCGCCGCCCTGACGAGCCCCGACGCGCCCCTAACGAAGGCCGGCTGCGTCGTATAGTTCGCTGACCGGAACGCGGCAGTCGAGCGGCGCCAGATCGATCGCGTCGCCCCCGCCCAGCACGCGATGGTCCCACGTCCGCTCGTCGCGGCGCTGCCAGACCTCCACGTGCCGGAGGTCCTGGGCGATGACGACGTAGCCATGCAGGCTCGCGATCTGCTGGTAGTGCTCGCGCTTCTTGCCGCGGTCGTAGTCCTCGGTGCCCCGGCTCAGGACCTCGAACAGCACGCTCGGATTGGTCACGTGGGTTCGTGACTCCGGATCGCGGACGAGCTCGCCGCACACCACCGACGCGTCTGGATACGTCGCGAGCCCGGTCGCGCTGACCCGGACACGCAGATCGGATGTGTAGACCCGGTACGGGCCAGTCCGGAGCTTCGAGCCGAGCAGCATGATCAGCGCGGCGCACAGCGCCGCATGCTCGGGCGTCCCGCCGGCCATCGCATAGATCTCGCCGTCGAGGTACTCGTGCTTGACCGCGCTCATCTCCTCGATGTCGAGGTAGTCGGCGAACGAATGCCGGTGATGAGGGACCGCGGTGGCCATGGTGGTTCTTACCATGGCCTCGTCGCAGCTCCTACGCCGAGCCGGCGGCCGCGATCACGCGCTACAGGCCGAAGGTGCCGCGGCGGAGGAACTGGCCCCGGCCGCGCTTGGTCTTGCCGACCCACTTGTCGTCGGCGACGATCAGCTCGCCGCGCGACAGCACGTGCGACGGGCTGCCGGGGACCGGGCGGCCCTCGTACGGCGAGTAGTCGACGTTCATGTGCAGGGTGTCGACGCCGAGCCGCTTGGTACGCCTGGGATCCCAGACCACGACGTCGGCGTCGGCGCCGACCGCGAGCGTGCCCTTCTTGCCGTACAGCCCGAAGATCTTCGCCGGCGCGGTCGAGGTGATCTCGACGAACCGGTTCATCGAGATCTTGCCCTGGGTGACGCCCTCGTAGAGCAGGTGCAGGCGGGTCTCGACGCCCGGCATGCCATTGGGGATCTTGGAGAAGTCGTTGCGGCCGAGCTCCTTCTGATCCTTCATGCAGAACGGGCAGTGGTCGGTCGCGACGACCTGGAGATCGTAGTTGCGCAGGCCGCGCCACAGGTGATCGTGGTGGTGCTTGGGCCGCAGCGGCGGGGTCGCGACGTAGCCCGCGCCCTTCCACTCGTTGCCGGGCTCGCCGCGCAGATCGTCCTCGGTCAGGAACAGGTACTGCGGACAGGTCTCGGCGAACGTCGGCAGGCCGCGGTCGCGCGCCTCCATCACGCGCTCGAGCGCGCGCTGCGCCGAGAGGTGCACCATGTACACCGGCACGCCCGCCATCTCGGCCAGCGCGATCGCGCGCTCGGTGCCGGTGGCCTCGGCGACCTCGGACCGGGTCAGCGCGTGATAGACCGGCGCGGTGTGGCCCGCGGCGAGCGCGCGCTGGACCATGATGTCGATCGGCAGCCCGATCTCGGCGTGCATCGTGATCAGCGCGCCGAGCTCGCCGGCGCGCAGCATCGCCTTGAAGATCTGCTGATCGTCGACCAGGAACACGCCCGGGTAGGCCATGAACATCTTGAACGACGTCACGCCCTCGGCGACCAGCCCGGCCATCTCGCCGAGCGTCTGCGGGTTGGCCTCGGTCATGATCATGTGGAAGCCGTAGTCGATCGCCGCCTTGCCCTCGGCCTTGGCGTGCCACGCGTCGAGCCCGGCGCGCATCGAGCTGCCCTTGGCCTGGATCGCGAAGTCGACGATCGTCGTCGTGCCGCCGTGCGCCGCCGCGATCGTGCCGGTCTCGAACGTGTCGGACGCGTGGGTGCCGCCGAACGGCATCTCCATGTGGGTGTGGCAGTCGATCCCGCCGGGGATCACGAACTGGCCGCGCGCGTCGATCGCGGTGTCGTCGGGCCCCAGCGGCGTGCCGTGCGCGGCGAGCGCGACGATCGTGCCGTGCTCGATCCACACGTCGGCCGCGAACGTGTCGCTCGCGGTGACGATCGTGCCGTTCTGGATGATCGTGCGCGCCATCAGCGGTCCTCCGTCAGGTCGCCGTAGGCGTCCGGCCGCCGGTCGCGGAAGAACTGCCAGGTCCGGCGGACCTCCTCGATCAGGTCGAGCTCGAGCGTGGCCACGACCAGCTCGTCCTTGTCCTCGCTGCCGCACGCGATGATCTGGCCGCGCGGATCGCAGAAGTACGAGTTGCCGTAGAACTTGCCGATGTTCCACGGCGCCTCGGTGCCGACCCGGTTGATCGCGCCGACGAAGTAGCCGTTGGCCACCGCGTGCGCCGGCTGCTCGAGCTTCCACAGGTACTGCGACAGCCCGGCGACCGTGGCCGACGGGTTGTAGACGATCTCGGCGCCGTTGAGGCCGAGCGCCCGCGCGCCCTCGGGGAAGTGGCGGTCGTAGCAGATGTACGCGCCGATCGTCGCGTAGCGCGTCTTGAACACCGGATAGCCGAGGTTGCCCGGCCGGAAGAAGTACTTCTCCCAGAACCCGCCGGTCTGCGGGATGTGGGTCTTGCGATACTTGCCGAGGTAGCTGCCGTCGGCGTCGAGGATCGCGGCGGTGTTGTAGTACACGCCGGCCTGCTCGCGCTCGTACAGCGGCACGACCATCGCCATCTGATACTTCTGCGCGAGCGGCGCCAGCTGGGCCAGGGTCGGGCCCGGCACCGCCTCGGCGGCGTCGTACCACCGGCGGTCCTGGCCGGGGCAGAAGTACGGGCCGTTGAAGATCTCCTGCAGACACAGGATCTGCACGCCCTGCTTGCCTGCCTCGTGGATCATCGGCAGGTGCTTCTCGAGCATCGCCGCCTGGATGTCGGCGACGCTGCGCGATTCATCGTTGATCGGGTTGGCGGCCTGGATCAGGCCGCTGATGACGGTGCGGGCCATGCTGCGCTCCTAGTTGGTGACCAGCGAGGAGGTTTCCTTGGCGATGTCGCCCTTCCAGGTCTCGACGTCCTTCGCCGTCTTGCCGCTGCGCGCGGCCTCCTTGGCATCGCGCGCCGCCTTCTGGCGATCGACGAGATCGTGGTGGGTCGTGAAGTACGGCAGGCTCTTGCCGATGAACTCGCGCAGGTTACCGAACGAGTGGTCGACCATGAACTTCGACAGCTCGGCCTTGAGCTCGTCGATGATCTCGTAGCCGCGCAGCATCGCGCCGGTGCAGACCTGGACGGTCGACGCGCCGAGCAGGAAGAACTGCGCGGCGTCGAACCCGGTCTCGATCCCGCCGATCCCGCTGATCGAGACCCCGGGGTTGGCGCGCGCGACCTCCATCACCTGGCGCAGCGCGATCGGCCGCACCGCCTGGCCGGAGTAACCGCCGGGCACGCTGTGGCCCTCGACGGTCGGCATCGGCCGCAGGGTCTTGAGGTCGATGCCGCACACCGACAGGATCGTGTTGATCATCGCGATGCCGTCGGCGCCGCCGCGCAGCGCCGCGCCGGCCGGCACGGTCGGGTTGCCGACGTTGGGCGTCATCTTCGCCCACACCGGGATCCGCGAGACCTGCTTCACCCAGCCGACGACCTCCTCGACGATGTCGGGGTTCTCGCCCATCGCCATGCCCATCTTGCGCTCGGGCAGGCCGTGCGGGCACGACAGGTTGAGCTCGAAGCCGTCGACCCCGGTGTCCTGGACCTCGCGGACGATCTGCTGCCAGGTCGCCTGGTTGTACTCCTCCATGATCGACGCGATCAGGATCTTGTTCGGGTAGTTCTTCTTGAGCTGCTTGAGATCGTCGAGCCAGTCGGCGTACGGCCGGTCGCTGATCAGCTCGATGTTCTGGAACCCGACCACCTCGTCGCTCGCGCGGCCGCGCAGCTTGGCGTAGCGCGGCGCGGTGTTGATGACCTTGCTGGCGTCGAGCGAGAACGTCTTGGCGACCATGCCGCCCCACCCCAGGTCGAACGACCGCGCGATCACCTTGCCGTTGGTCCCCGGTGGCCCCGAGCCCAGCACGAACGGGTTCTCGAACTTCATGCCATTGACGGTGATGCTCAGGTCGGTCACTGCGCCTCCATGGGGTCGGGCAAAAAACGGGGAAACAGCTGGCCTATCATAGCCGGCGAGTAGTATTCAAGATCGTTGTTATCATGGCCGTTTCGTCACGTGACCGCGGTCTTGACCCAGGTCTGCCTGTAGCGCCAACATGCGCGGTCCAGATGAAGACGATCAGCCACTGGATCGACGGTAAGCCCGACGCGCGCACCGCGGAGCGTCACGGCGATGTGTACAACCCCGCCACCGGCGAGGTCCAGGCCAGGGTCGCGTTCGCGTCGCCCGGCGTGGTCGATGACGCGGTCGAGTCCGCGGCGCGCGCGTCGGAGTCGTGGCGCTCGGTGTCGATCGCCAAGCGCACCAAGATCCTGTTCGCGTTCCGCCAGCTGGTCGACAAGCACCAGGCCGAGATCGCCAGGCTGCTGACCCTCGAGCACGGCAAGGTCACCGGCGACGCGATCGGCGAGGTCAACCGCGGGCTCGAGGTCATCGAGTTCGCGTGCGGCATCGCCGACCTCGCCAAGGGCGAGTACTCGGAGAACGTCTCGACCGAGGTCGACTCGTACTCGATCCGCCAGCCGCTCGGCGTGGTCGCCGGCATCACGCCGTTCAACTTCCCGGCGATGGTCCCGATGTGGATGTATCCGATCGCGATCGCGTGCGGCAACACGTTCGTGCTCAAGCCCAGCGAGCGCGATCCGTCGGCGTCCAACTTCTGCGCCCAGCTGCTCGCCGACGCCGGGCTGCCGCCGGGCGTGTTCAACGTGGTCCACGGCGACAAGGTCTGCGTCGATCGCTTGCTCGAGCACCCCAAGGTCGCCGCGATCTCGTTCGTCGGATCGACGCCGATCGCGCAGTACATCTACGAGACCGGCACGCGGCACGGCAAGCGCGTGCAGGCGCTCGGCGGCGCCAAGAACCACATGATCGTGCTGCCCGACGCCGACATGGAGCTCGCGGCGGACGCGGCGGTGTCGGCCGGCTACGGCTCGGCCGGCGAGCGCTGCATGGCGATCTCGGTCGTGGTCGCGGTCGGCAACGCCGCCGACAAGCTGATCCCGCTGATGCAGGACCGGATCGCCAAGCTCAAGGTCGGCGACGGCCTCGAGGCCGGCTCGGAGATGGGCCCGCTGATCAACAAGGCGCACCGCGACAAGGTCGCCGGCTACGTCGACAAGGGTGTGGCCGAGGGCGCCACGCTGGTCGCCGACGGCCGCGGCCTGCGCGTCACCGGGCGGCCCGACGGGTTCTTCCTGGGGCCCTGCCTGTTCGACAACGTCCAGCCGAACATGCAGATCTACAAGGACGAGATCTTCGGCCCGGTGCTCGGGGTGTCGCGCGTCGCGACGTACGACCAGGCGATCAAGCTGGTCAACACCAACCCGTACGCCAACGGCGTGGCGCTGTTCACCAACGACGGCGGCGCCGCGCGCAAGTTCCAGCACGAGGTCGAGGTCGGCATGGTCGGCATCAACGTCCCGATCCCGGTGCCGATGGCGTACTACTCGTTCGGCGGCTGGAAGGCATCGCTGTTCGGCGATCATCACATCTACGGCCGCGACGGCGTCCACTTCTACACCCGGACCAAGGCGGTCACGTCGCGCTGGCCCGATCCGCGCCACCGCGGCGTCGACCTCGGGTTCCCGCAGAACCGCTGAGTCAGCGAGTCCTCGAGCTGACGATCACCGCTGTATAGGCGCAGCCGGCAGCATGCCGGCAAGCCGATCGACAAGAGCGGCGAACGAATGTTCGACAGCTCTTGCGAGCGCCCGGGCGCGGCGCGCGCCGACGCGCAAGGCACCCATGCTGCAATTATCTCGAGCATCCTCCAGGAGCTCGATCCATGCGCACGCTCACCACGTTGATCTCGTTGACCTTGCTCGCGCCGGCCGCGCTGGCCGATCCGACCCCGGGCGCGCGCGTGCCTACCGCGCCCATCCCCGCCTCGGCTCCCACCTCGGCTCCCGCCTCGGCTCCCGCCTCGGCTCCCAGCTCGGCTCCCGCCTCGGCTGCCCCGCCGCCGGTGGCACAGCCGCCGGGGCCGCAGCTCGCGCCGATCGATGCAGCGGCGCTCCCAGCATCCTGCAAGTCATTTGCAAGACCGGCGCAGCTCCCGAGCCTGGCCACCGCGCTGTCGGCGCGGATCTCGCTGGCGAGCTGCCTGGCGGACCAGGCGATCGCGCCGCTCGCGCTGTGTGACTGTGGGCAATCGATCCTCGACATCGATCAGGCCGTCGCGCCGGCGATCGCGCTGCTCGACAACGCGATCGCCGCCGGCGACCCCGTGATCCAGGCGATCGCGCAGCACACCAAGGGCGAGCTGTATGTCGGGTTCGCGACCCGGATGGTCGCGACGTTGCCGCGGCCCAGCCCGAACGCCACGCAAGAAGAGCTCAACCTGCGAGATCTGCGCGAGCAGACGCTCGCGGCGCAGCTCGCACCGTGGCGCGACACCGCGAAGGCGGCGTTCGCCGAGGTCGTCGAGCTCGCCAAGGCCCACCCCGAGATCGCGCGCAACCCGGCCGCCGCGACCGCGATCCGCGACAGCCAGCAGCGCGTGGCCGCCGACGTCGCCGCCCGCTGAGCCCGCGAGCGGCGCTCAGGGCAGCTTGCGGCGGCGCATCGTGCCGAGCGCGTGGCGCGGCCTCGCGCCGACCTGCGCCGGCGGGATCCAACCCAGGCTCGCCATCGTCGGCTGGTTGCGCGAGATGTCGACCAGCTCGACCTCGACCTCCTCGATCGCACCGTCGCCCTCGGCGAACCCTTCGGCGAGCCGGCGGGCGTCGGCGTGCACGGTCGCCGCGGTCGGCCGCTCCTCGGGGTTGCGGTTCATCATCGCGGCGAGCAAGCGGTGAACCGCGATCGGCACGCCGGGAAACTTCTGGACCGGGTCGGGCAGCACGAGCGTCGCGGCCTCGAACATCACGGCGGCGAGCGCGAACACGTCGACCCGGCCGTCGGCCTGACCCTCGCCATGGCTGCCGCGTGCGAGCTCGGGGGCGCGATAGAACCGCGCCGCGGGATCGTGGACGTACGGGATGGCGCTGTCGTGGATCGAGGCGTCGCCCCACTCCGTGATGCAGATCGGGAACCCGCGCGCCGGGGTCTGCACGATCGACCGGGGCGTGAGGTTGCGGTGTACGACCCCGCGGGCGTGGGCGTGCGCGAGCACCGCCGCGACATCGCGCAGCACGCCGATCACCTCGCCGATCGAAATTGGATGCTGCGCCGCCGCGTGCTCGATCGAGGTGCCATCGACCAGCTCGGTGGCGATCCACGGCCGATCGTCGATCGTACCGTACTCGAACGCGCGCGGTGCCCCGGTGTGGTGCAACGCCTCGAGCACGCACGCCTCGCGCATCAACTGGATCTCGGCGATCCGGGCGCCCACGAACGCGGGCTTCAGGATCGCGAGCCGAGCCGCGCGCGGCAGCAAGCGATGCGTGGCGCGATACGCCACTTCGGTCGTGCGAGCAGGCAGCTCACGCTCGAGCAAATACTCGCCAATCCGCGCACCCAACGCGTTCGTCATCGCCAATCCTACTTTGCAGTAAAATGTGTCTCTTACAACTACACGGAGTGACCGAGCACACACGCTCAGGTCTTTGGGACCGAGGCCTTCAGGCCCCCCTCCCATTGTCCCTGGCCGTTCGAAGTCCCCACGAACGGTTACGTCCACCACTGCGGAGCAATCGACGCACTCGTCTTACGACTGCTGAAGTGTACTTTGCCACGTATCCGCGCTTTTTGTGATGCTGCATGTCGCTGCACCACAGAGATCGCCAGCAGCCCCGACGCTCGATCATCGATCCGGTCAGAGCGCAACTACGCGAAATCAGATCGGTGCCATTCGCGGGTTCCGATCATTCAGCGCGCTAGGTCGTCCGGGTGCGGCTGATCCGGATCGAAAACCCGCTCCGGTGGCCCTCTGCGGCGGGGCCGGCCGGAGCGGAAGCGCCTTTCGGCACAATGCCTTGCGGCGGTGTCCAGCGCGGGCGCTCGATCAGCGGCGAGGACTCGAGGGTGTCGCACAACCACAGCGCGCGGTCGTAGACCTCGCTCGCGAGTGGCCGGACCACCGGCTCGGCGACCATTTGATCGACGAGCGCGGCCAGCTCGGTGGGCGCGGAGGGGCTGTGCGCGGCGGCCGAGCGCGCGGGCGCGGGCGGCCTGCCGGTCAGCGCGCGAAACACGATCGCGCCGAGCGCGTGGACGTCGTCGCGCGGGTCGACCGCGACGTCGGACTCGGTGTCGAGCGTCCGTGCGTCGCCCCAGTCACAGATCGCGTGGCCGCTGCTGCGGCGCTGGGTGCGGGCGATCGCGCCGGCGGTCAGCCGGCGGTGGACCACGCCGCGCTCGTGGGCATGCTGCAGGATGTCGGCGACGTCGCGCAGCATGACGACGAGATCGGCCAGCGCGAGCGGGCCGTCGCCGGCGAGCTGCTTGACCGTGGCGCCGGGCATACGCTCGATCGCGCTCCACGGCCGGCGATCCGGGAGCACACCGCACTCATGGACCCGCGGGATCCCGGCGTGCGACAGCGCCTCGAGGATGCAGGCCTCGCGCAGCAGCTGGACCGCCGCGCTGTGCGATCCGGGGTGGGTGATCTTGAGCAGCGCCTGGCGCGGCAGGACCACGTGGGTCGCCTGGTAGACTACACAGGTCTCCTCGAATGCCAGCTCGCGGTCGATGCGGTAGTCACCGAGCCGCGCACCCGCGGCGAATCGAACCGAAGATTCGCGTGCCATGGCTGCGCCAGACGTGCACACAACATACCTCCAACGAGAGGGCGCGCTCCTCAGGCCCGGGCGGAAAATCGAGTTCTCCCGGCGTGATACGTGAGCCACACCAGACTTCCAGGACCGAGTCAGCGAGTCCTCGATCTGACGACTTTCCGGCTGGCCTCAGCGAGGAGGTGCGATACGAGCCTCGGGCACGCGGCTCGGCGTCGCCGGGACGGCGCCCCGCATCAAGACCCAGTACAGCCCGCCGGCGAGGCCGAACCCGACGAACCACGACCAGTTGTAGAGCCAGTGCATCGGCGGCCAGAACATCCCGGCGAGCGCGACCAGCGCCCCGACCAGCGTTGCGCCGATCGCGTTGAGGTTGTAGCCCTGCTGGTAACGGTACGCGCCGTCCGCGACGTAGAGCGACCGCAGGTCGAGCGTGGCGCGGCGCAGCACCCAGTAGTCGACGATCAGCACGCCGGCGACCGCACCGAGCGAGCCCGAGTAGCCGACCAGCCAGCCGTTGATGTAGCGCGCCGGATCCTTGATCAGCTCCCACGGCATCATCGCGATGCCGATCACGCCAGTGATCAGGCCCCCGCGCTTGAAGTCGATCCGCCGGGGGAACGCGTTGGCGAAGTCGTTGGCGGGCGACACCACGTTGGCGGCGATGTTGACCGCGAGCGTGGCGATCACGACGGTGAACATCACGATCCCGACGATCAGCCGGTTTCCGAACATGCCGCCGAGCTCGATCGGGTCGGCGATCGCATGGCCGTAGATCAGCACGGTCGCCGACGTGATCAGGATGCCCATCCCGGCGAACACCGTCATCGTCGACGGCAGCGCGACGACCTGGCCGATCGCCTGCTCGCGCTGTGACCGGCCGAACCGCGTGAAGTCCGGCATGTTGAGCGACAGGGTCGACCAGAACCCGATCGTCGCGGTCAGCGACGGCACGAACACCGCGAACAACTTGCCGCCGCCGAGCGAGCCGCCGCTCGCCATGATCGGGCCCAGGCCATCGGCGCGCCAGATCGCCCAGCCGACCAGCACCGCGGTCATCACCAGCACGAACGGCGCGGCCCAGCGCTCGATCCGGCGCACCAGCTCCATGCCGCGGAAGATGATCAGGACGTTGAGGCCCCAGAACGCGAAGAACGCGATCCACTGGGTGGTCGGGAAGCCGTGGAGCTCGCCGAGCAGATCGCGCCAGCCGGGGACCAGCGCGACCAGGAACGTCTGCAGCGCGAACCCGCCGATCCAGGCGTTGATCCCGAACCAGCCGCACGCGACCAGCGCGCGCATCAGCGCCGGCAGGTTCGAGCCGTGGGTGCCGTACGCGGCGCGCGCGAACACCGGGAACGGGATGCCGTACTTGGTTCCGGGGTGCGAGTTGAGCAGGATCGGCGCGAGGACGATCAGGTTGCCGAGCAGGATCGTGCCGAGCGCCTGCCACCAGCTCATGCCGGCGTTGATCAGCCCCGACGCCATCGTGTAGGTCGGGATGCAGTGCGCCATCGAGATCCACAGCGCGGCGTAGTCCCAGGTCGACCAGGTCCGGCGCGCGACCGGGACCGGCGCGAGATCGGCGTTGAATAACGGGGACCGCGCGAGCTCGTCCGGCGCGCGGAGCTCGACCCGGCCATCGCCGTGCTGGATTGTCGCTTCGGCCGACTCGCTCGACTGGCTCATGACCGCCGAAATTAGTAGATCTCGGGGCCGGGCGCGAGGTTTGTCAGTTGCGGTGCGGTGGCGCCGGCTCGCGGCCGAGCAGGTGGCGCGACAGGAACGCCTTGATCCGCGGCAACCACAGGTAGGTCACCGGCGTGGTGAACAGGGTCAGCACCTGCGAGACCAGGAGGC
>DATBBB010000022.1:0-3244 GCA_036271215.1 Kofleriaceae bacterium
GGTCGCCGTTGAACACGCCGTTCAGGATGATCGACTCGAACACGAACCGATAGATCACCTCGCCGTAGCGCGACCGCAGCTCGGCGGGCGCCGTGAGGATCTCGCTGAACCGGCGGCCGGCAACGAACTCGCTGGTAAGCACGCGCGCCGTGGAGTGCGATTCGAACACCCGCGGGATCCGCACGTGGGGGACGCCGGCATATCGCATGGCGAACGCGCGCTGGTTCCGTGCCTCGCGCTCGTAGTCCAGCTCCTCGGTGATCCGGGTCCGGAGCTCGTCGACCACCGGCGCGGGGTCGAGCGCCGGGTACATCCGGCCTGCGATCGCATAGAGCAGCCCGACGTTCGCGAGGTCGCCGCGGATCGCCTCGGCGACGCCCGGGTACTGGATCTTGACCACCACCTCCTCGCCCGAGGGGAGCCGCGCGCGGTGGACCTGGCCGATCGAGGCCGCGGCGAGCGGCTGATCGTCGAACCGCGCAAACGCGCGCTCGAGCGGGCGCCCGAGCTCTCGCTCGGCGACGTCGCGCAGCAGCGCGAACGCCATGGGCGGCGCCGAGGACTGCAGCGCCGCCAGCGCGGCCCGGTACTCTTCCGGCACACCGTCGGAGACGAACGACAGCATCTGGCCGAGCTTCATCAGCGCGCCCTTCATCTCGCCCATCGTCGAGGCGACCAGCCTGGCGCTGGCCTGGCGCTGCGCCTCGTCGATCCGCGCGCGGCGGGCCCGGCCGGCGAACAGCCGGCGCACGCGCGCGCCGAGCCAGCTCGCCGACAGCCGCGTGACCAACCGCCCCAGCCGTGCGAGGCGAGACGCGCGGCCCGCGGTCAGGCGCCCGGAGCGCCCGACGACGAGCACGGCGATCGCGATCCCGAGCGCGCACAGGCCGAACGCAGCGAGCAGGTACTGGATCATCTGGCTAGGATCTCCTGGGGCTGTTCGATGCCGGCGAGCGCCGGGTCGATTCGTCCGCGCACGCCGCCGACAGCGCGATCGCGATCACCGCTTTTGCGAAGCCGGTCGCCAGGTCGCCGCGGCAATACGGGCAGCCATCTGCTCGTAGTTTTTACGC
The DNA here is from genome assembly GCA_036271215.1 of Kofleriaceae bacterium. Lineage (GTDB taxonomy): Bacteria > Myxococcota_A > Polyangia > Haliangiales > Haliangiaceae > JABFXX01. The sequence goes on from DATBBB010000022.1 coordinate 1,074, forward strand.
GCCTCTCGTACGCCGCGGCCGTGAGCGCCGAGGGCGCCATCCGCCGGGCGCAACTGAAAGATCGGCTTGCGGGCCTCGAGCGCCATCGGCATCAAGCTGCCGTACCATTGCAAGGTTCCAAGGCAGCGCGGGTCGCTGGACGGATCGGCTGCTGGATTCGACTCCCGGAATGACGTGGCATAGACATCTGGAAGCACGCTCCACCAACCGAGCGCGGAGCGCGCATTACCATCGAGCGTGCCTGGCGGTTCGGAGATGAGCTTGCTGCTCGGCTGCGCGGGGGCCGCGGGATGATCGAGGCGGAGCGGATGCAGGCGCACGACATATCCGACCGGTTGCGCGAGCGCTCCGGGAACCTCGATCCCGGCGCGATTCCGCGGAAGCCACTCCCGCCAACCGGCATCCCACGATCGGAGCTCCAACGCCAGAGTCTGGAGTCCCTGCATCGAGAACAGATCAGGCGCCATCGGCACGATGAGGTACTGACACGCCAGCAGTGCCGCGCGATTGACCGCGCTTGGGCTCGGGCCCAGATCGACGACCACGACATCGAACGATCCATCGGATGCGGCCTGCTGGATCCGGTGAGCAAACCCCATCGTCACGCCGAGCGCGTGCGGATCGCCCTGGAGGCAACGCTCCCACTGCGCGGCCAGCACCGGCTCCAGCCACGAGACACGTAGATCGCCGACCAGCAATTCCAGGTTGCCTGCGATCGGCTCGCGAGGCAGCACGATGCCGGGCTGGGCCGGGTCCGCATCGATCAACGATCTTGCGAGTGTGACTGCATTGCCCCACAGCGCGGCCAGTTGCTCCTCGTCCACCATCTTCGCCGTCAGATCCACCTGAGGATCGAGATCGACCGCGAGCACCCGATAGCCCTGCTCCGCATAGAGCCACGCCAGGTGATAGACGAGCGAGGTCGTACCGACACCGGCCTTCCCACTGCAGAATCCAAGCGTGGGAATCACGGCGAGCCTCGCCGTAGCCGGACGAGGACATAGCTATGCTGCACCTCGTACTCGAGAGCCGGGTTGCCATTCGCCGCGAGCTTTCGGTTGGCGATCGTCAGCCCGACCCCGAATCGCTCCACGAAGCCGAGTACCCTGAGCGCCTCGGCAATGTGCGGGTTCCGGTAATCGGTGAGCCCTGGCTGACCAAAGCGCTCGATCGTGACCTGGCCGAATGGTCCGCCCGGGCTCAGGACTTCGATCCGGTCCGTGAACCAGCTCAACTTCACCGGCGCGTGCGTTCCATCGTACGCGCGATGCATGACGGCGTTGCGTATGACCTGTCGCAGCGCATCCATCGGGTAGTCGGGGCGCGTCACGTGCGTCGCACGACCGGCCACGTCGAGCCCGGTCCGGATGTTTGCTTCGATCATGTCATCGAGCCGCGCCAGCATTTGCTGCAACGGGCCCGAGATCCGGTGCTGGGCGACGATCGGATCTGACAGGTCAGTGCCGTCGAACCGCAAGAACTGGACGTACGCGCCGGGGAAGAACCGCAGCGGATCGTTGGCGAGCACCAGCACGCCGACCACGGTCGGTTCGCCATCGGGCGTCACCAGCCGCAACGCCGCGAGTTGCTGGATCCGCTCGCGATGGTTCTCCTCCAGGATGTCGGGAGCCACGGCATTCTGCAGATAGTCACGAAATCGCTCGAGGTCTAGCTCCGCGACCTGGGCGCCGGCCACCGCCTGCACGTCGAACGGCAAGTGCGCCGACCGCCGCCGCTCCGACAGGCGCTGCTCCTCCTCCGGCGTCGCGATCCGCGTCGTCGGCCCGACGCGGACCCAGATTCGCCCATCGTAGCGAATCGGAGGGGACGACGAGACGTGCACGACCAGCGCGGCGACCTCGCAACCGTCCACGGCGATCTTGCGCACGTCGATCGATGGGAACGGTGCGAACGAGCTCTCGACGCGAAGGTTCGCGAGCGTCGAGAGCAGCTGATCGTTGATCGGCAGGCCGACGCACGTACCGTCATCCCGCTGACCGACGACCACGAGGCCCGGCCGGCGATGCCCGGCCAGATCGTTGGCGAACGAGCAGATCGCCTTGCGCACGCGATCGGACATCGCTTCCTTGCGCTCGACGCGATCGCTCTCGTCGCTGCGGACCAGCTCGGCGATCTCCTCGTCGGTCATCTCGGATACATCGTATGCTTCC
>DATBBB010000023.1:0-6786 GCA_036271215.1 Kofleriaceae bacterium
CTCGCGCATTCCGGCGGAGAACATCGACGTGGAGATTCGCCGGTGGATGGCGAGCGTCGCCGCGTGGTGGGCGAGCGAGTACTTGCTCGCCGAAGGTGACCGCGCAACGGCCGAGGGCGTCCTCGCCGCATATCAGGAGCGCGTCGAGCCGTCGGCCGATGGGCTCATCGCCATTCGCGCACTGGTCTGCGAGGCGCGCCTCGGCCATCCACGCTGGCCAGGTCAGAGCGGCTACATCGGGCCCGACGACTGGTACCGGCGATGACGCGGCGACCCGCGTACGCATCACGCGTCGGCGAGCAGGCCGGTCCGGGCCGCGGCGAGCTGGTGGAACCCGGTGGCGAGCGCGGCGAGCAGCGCCGGATCGGTGACATGGCCGTGGTCGTCGAGCTTGGCGCGCGAGAAGACGTGGCCGCCGGCGTCGATCACGTGGCTGGCCATGGTGCGCAGCACCTCGAGCAGGTGGGCGTGGGCGAATGGCGCGCCGCTCGGCGACGCGCTGACCAGGAGCACCGGCTTGCCGAGCGGCTCGGTCGCCGAGACCAGCCAGTCGAGCGCGTTCTTGAGCGCACCGGGGATGCCATGGGCGTACTCGGGGCTCGAGATCGCCCATGCGTCGACGGCGGCGAGCTGGGCGCGCAGCGCGGCCACCGGCGGCGGGAGCGGCTCGACATCGAGGTCGGGGCTGAAGTACGGCAGACCGGCGACGCCGTCGTAGATCACCAGCTCGGTGCCGGGCGGCGCCACACCGGCGGCGGCGCGGAGCAACGCAGCGTTGGACGATGTGGTGCGCAGGCTACCGGGAATACCCAGGACCTTCATTCGCGAACGCTAGCATGCGCGCCCGAACGAGCTGCGTGCCCCCGGAGGATCACCTCGCATGCGTGCGTGGTGCGAGCGATTCTCGGTCCGGCTCCGACGAATCATCCCGTGCTTCGCCCATCACTCGAGGATTACCTGCGCGACAAGCCGTAAGCCCATGCTGATCGTAGTTCGCTGGACGTAGCCTCCGCTCCTGGCGAGGTTCGAGCCTTCGATCGGTCCGATGCTCCGAACCGTCTGGTTCTCCGACGAGAAATTCCGCTTCTCCCTTCACCGAGGGCTTGCTTCCATCGCGCTGGGTTCCTACGGTGACGTCGCCGATGATCTCCAACCCGCACGATGCGCTGTTCAAAGCGGTGTTCGGCCAGCCCGAGCATGCCCGGGGTGCGTTGCGCGCCGTCACGCCGCCGGCGCTCGCCGAGGCGCTCGACTGGTCGGCGCTCACGCTTCGCCCGGGCAGCTTCGTCGACGCGGCCCTGACGCACCAGCACACGGATCTGCTGTACTCGACGGCGTGGCGCGACAGCGGCGAGACGCTCGTCTACCTCCTGTTCGAGCATCAGAGCACGCCGCCCACCGATGGCCTGATGGCGCACCGGTTGCTTCGCTACCAGGGCCGGATCTGGGACCGATGGCGCGTCGAGCATCCCAAAGCCAGGACGCTTCCGATGATCATCCCGATCGTGATGTATCACGGCATGACACCGTGGCCGGAGGAGCGGTCGTTCGACGCGTTGCTCGACGTGCCCGCGACCGTGCGGCCGAGCGTCGAGCCATACCTGGTCCGGTTCACCTACCTGCTTCACGATCTCTCGGAGATCTCCGACGACGAGCTGCGCGAGGGCGCGATGAGGACCGCGCTCGCCAGGCTGGTCGCCATGTGCTTCAAGCACGCGCGAACCCACGCGGACTTCGTCCAGATCCTCGTCCGCTGGATGCACGTGGTGCGCGAGGTGATCCGCGCGCCACACGGACTGGAGGCGCTGGCCCAGGTGATGCGCTATATTCTCGAGGTCAACGAGCAGGTCAGGCCCGAGACCCTGCAAGCACTCCTGGAACGCGAGATCGGCCCCGAAACCAAGGACACCATCGTGACAGCCGGACAGCAACTCATCGAGCAGGGCATCGAACAAGGCATCGAACGAGGCATCGAACGAGGCATCGAACGAGGCATCGAACGAGGCATCGAACGAGGCATCGAACGAGGCATCGAGCGTGGGATCTCTCTCTCGGTCGTCGACGTCTACGAAGCTCGCTTCGGCTCGATGCCGGAAGAGCTCCGTGCGGTGATCGAGAACACCCATGACGAGCCTACCCTCCGCGCCTGGCTCAAGCTCGCAGGCACCCGCGGCACCGACGAGATCGCCGCCGCGATCCACGCCGTTCGCGCCGGCTGACCGGGCTCCCGATCGAGCACGATCAATACTCGCCACTTGCCGGTCACGATCGGGGAGTCGCGAACTACGCGAACCGCGGCTACGGTGGACCGCCCAGATCGTCGACGTAGGCACTGGCGAGCGAGCGGGTGCCGACGTCGGCGAGCACGCCGAGCACGAGCAGGACGAGGAAGGCGATCGCGATCGCGAATACGAGGCGGTGGATCGGGCGGCCGCCGGCGAGGTGCATGAAGAACGCGACGACCAGGCCGGCCTTGGCGGACGCGACCACGAAGGCGATCGCGAGGCCCCAGCCACCGGGTACCGCACGCGAGGCGATCAGGGTCAGGGTGGCGAGCGCCACGAGGGCGAGCCATACGAGGACGTAGCCGGCGGCGCCGGGCTCGCGCGGCGGTGAGGTGGCCGGAGGGCCGAACTCGTGCGCCGGTTCGTCGATGTCGGTGTCCGGCGCGCGGTAGGGTTCATCGATGGCGGTGTTCGGTGCGCGAACGGGATCATCGGTGTCGGTGTCCGGCGCGCGGACCGGTGAGGTCGGCGCAGCGGCAGGCAGAGACGTGGGATCGTCGGGGCGGGTCATCGCATCACGGAGCGCGTCATCGGATCAGGTAGATCAGCGGCCACAGGAAGATCCAGACCAGGTCGACCAGGTGCCAGTACAGGCCGCCGAGCTCGAGGGCGATGTGAGATTGCGGGGTGAAGTCGCCGCGGTGAGCGCGCCAGGTCAGCCACGCGAGCATGCACAGGCCGCCGGTGACGTGGAGCGCGTGCATGCCGGTCAGCAGGTAGTACAGCGTGACGTAGAGGACGACACCATGCGCCGGCAGGCCAGCGAACGCGTAGTAGCCGCCGGGCGCGATGCCATCGGCGAGGTGGCCGGCGTACTCGATCGCCTTGAGCACGTCGAACGCGAGGCCGAGCGCGATCGTCGCACCGAGTAAGAGCACGGTGCGCCGGCGATGGCCGCGCCGGGTCGCGTGGATCGCCAGCGCCACGGTCAGGCTCGAGGTGAGCAGGAGATAGGTATTGATCGTGCCGAGCACGACGTTGGCGTGGGCCGAGGCGGCGTGGAACTCGGCGGGATAGACGAACCGGTAGGCGGCGTAGAGCGCGAACAGGCCGGCGAACAGCAGCGACTCGCTGCCGAGGAACACCCACATGCCGAGCCGCGCAGTCGCGTGCTGGCGGGCGAGCGAGTCGTACTGGACGTGAAGCGACGTGCGCGCGGCGGTCATGCTGGCTCCCGCGGCGGCACGTTGGGCAGCGGCGCGTCGGACGGTGATACGTCGAGTGGCCGTGCGTCGGGTGGGGGCGCTTCGGGCGGCAGCGCGTCGTAGGCATAGGGGCCGTGCGCCGGATCGAACGGCACGAGGAAGTTGTGGACCGGCGGCGGCGACGGCGACCGCCACTCGAAGCCGCGCGAGCCCCATGGGTTGGGCGCGGCGCGGCGGCCCCAGCGCAGCGAGACTATCAGGTAGGTCAGCGTGATCAGGAGCGCGACGCCGAGCAGATAGGCCCCGAGCGTCGACATGACATTGAGCATGTGAAACCGGACTGGATAGCTGTAATAGCGCCGCGGCATGCCGGCGTTGCCGAGCAGGAACTGCGGCACGAACGTCAGGTTGAACCCGGCGAACACCAGGCCCGCGGAGACCAGGCCCCAGCGCTCGGGGTACATCCGGCCGAACATCTTGGGATACCAGTAGTGGATCGCGCCGAGGAACGCGGTCAGCGTGCCGCCGATCATGATGAAGTGAAAGTGCGCGATCACGAAGTAGGTGTCGTGCCAGTGAATGTCGAGCGAGGTCGTGGCGACCGCGATGCCGGTCATGCCGCCGAACGCGAACAGATAGATGAACGAGAAGAAGTACAGCATCGGCGTGTTGAACGTGATCGAGCCGCGATACAGCGTGCCGATCCACGAGAACACCTTGATCGCCGAGAAGATCGCCACGAACATCGACATCGCGCCGAACAGCGCGGCGTCGAACTGCGAGATCCCGGCGACGAACAGGTGATGGCCCCAGGTCAGGAAGCCGATGAACGCGATGCCGAGCGATGAGTACGCGAGCGCGTTATACGACAGCGGGTGCTTCTTGCTGAACGTCGGCACGATCTCGCTGATCACGCCCATCGCCGGCAAGATCATGATGTAGACCGCGGGGTGCGAGTAGAACCAGAACAGGTGCTCGAACAGCACCGGGTCGCCGCCGAGCGCGGGGTCGAAGATGCCCATGTGGAGCGCGTGGTCGAGCGCGACCAGGATCACCGCGAGGCCGAGCACGGGAGTCGCGATCACCTGGATGATGCTCGTCGCGTAGATCGTCCACACGAAGATCGGCATGCCGAACCAGCCGAGTCCCTTGCGGCGCAGCATGTGGGTGGTCGCGATGAAGTTGAGGCCGGTCATGATCGATGACACGCCGAGCACGAACACGCCGATCGCGATCGGCGCGACGTCGGTCGGGGACGTCGTCGCGTACGGCGCGTAGAACGTCCAGCCGGTGTCGGCGCCGCCGTGGATCATGCCCCACAGGGTCAGCGCCGCGCCGGCGAGGTAGACATAGAAGCTGGCGAGGTTGAGCCGCGGGAACGCGAGGTCCTTGGCGCCGATCATCATCGGCAAGAAGAAGTTGCCGAACACCGCGGGGATCGCGGGGATCATGAACATGAACACCATGACCACGCCGTGCAGGGTGAACAGCCGGTTGTAGGTCAGCGGCTCGATGAAGCCGGGGCCCGGCGTGAGCAGCTTGGTGCGCAACACCATCGCGAACGCGCCCCCGAGCATGAGCGCCAGGAGCGTGGCGACGAAGAACATCAGCGCGATCCGCTTGTGATCGGTGGTCAGGAGCCACGATCGGATCCCAGAGCCGGCGCGCAGGTAGCTGCGGTCGGCGTCGAGCTCCAGGGCGGCCTCGGCGCGCGCGGGGTCGGCGGCGACCGTGAGCTCGGTCCATGCGAGCTCGGTCGATGCGAGCTCGATGACGCTCGGCGGCGCGTCGCCGGGCGCGGGTGGCGGCGCGTCCGGGGTCATGGCGCGGTCCTCGCGGACGCCGCCGGGGCGGAGGGCGTCGGAGCAGAGGGTGCGAGCGCCGTACTCGACGGCGCAGGGCCAGCAGGCGCAGCGGGCGCCGGCGCAGCGGATTCCGGCGCAGCGCTCGACGGTGGGGCGGCCGGGCTGGTGGTCGCGGCGCTGCCCGCGGCGGTGGAGGTGATCGCGCCGTCGGGCGCGGGGGGCACGCGGGTCGGGTGCACGTCGCGTAGCGCGCGGATGTACTCGAGGATCGCCGAGGTCTCGTCGGGGGTGAGCGCGCCCTGGTACGACGGCATCACCGGCGCGAAGCCGGCGGCGATCACCGCGCGCGGGTCCATCATCGACTGGGTCAGGTAGGCCTCGTCGACCAGGACGTCGCCGCCGTCGGCGGTGGCGCGGCGGCGGCCGAACGCGTTGGCCCAGGTCGGGCCGATGAACGGCGTGCCATCGACCGAGTGGCAGCGCAGGCAGCCGCGCTCGGCGGCGATCTGGTGGCCGCGCTCGGCGAGCGTTGCGCCGGGGCCGAGCGCGGCGATCGCACCGCCGGGCTCGCCGGCAGCCGTGCCGCCGGCCATCCCGCCGGTGGTGTCGTTCGCTTCGCTGGCAACCGCGCTGGTCGACGCGCGATCGCGGCGCGCGGTCGCCTGGCCGTCGCCCTTGGCGCCCGGCAGCGCGAGCGGGGCGCGGGCAGCATCGAGCCAGCGCGCGTAATCGTCGGCGGCGAGCGCGATCACCTGCGCGCGCATGAACGAGTGCCGGGTCCCGCAGTACTGCGTGCACAGGATCTCGTAGGTCCCCGGATCGGTCGCCTCGAACCACGTGGTCACCGCGCGCCCGGGGACCACGTCCTGCTTGATGCGGAACTCGGGGACATAGAAGCTGTGGATCACGTCGCGCGACGTCATGATCAGCTTGACCGGGCGGCCGACCGGCACGACGAGCTCGTCGGTCGCGGTCGGCCCCGACGGATAGGCGAACTTCCACATCCACTGCTTGGCGGTCACGTAGACCGGGATCGCATCAGCCGGCGGGGTCTCGAGCACGCGATACTGGGCAAAGCCGATCACCCACCACACGCCGAACAGGCCGAGCAGGCCGCCGATCACGAGCAGCTCGAGCCACGCCGGCGCGCGGACCTTCGGCGTCAGCGGGATCGCGGTGGTACGGCGGCGGTAGCGGAACAGGAAGATCGCGGTGACGATCGCGGCGAGCGCGACGCCCGCCATCGTCGCGAGGATCACCGAGTAGTGCAGCATATCGACCGCGCGCGCCATCGACGAGCGCTGGGCCGGCAGGTGGAGCAGGCGGCGGAGCAGCTCGTTCATGGCAGCGACTCCGCCCGGCGGCGCCGGCGGTCGTAGCGAACCAACAGCGCGAGCACGGCGAGCACCACGCCGAAGATCGCGAGCCCGCCGAGCTGCATGAACCGCGCGATGAACAGGCCGTAGCGCCGGGTCGCCGGGTCGTACTGGAAGCAGCGCATCAGCACGCGGTCGCCGAGCGAGCCGGTCTTGCCGTGCGAGGCGTCGAGCA